>PMCK01000374.1 GCA_003154095.1 Myxococcales bacterium
TGCCGCGCATGGACGGCATCGAGCTGGTGCGGGCGATCCGCGCACACCCGGCCTACCGCTTTGTGCCGATCGTGGTTCTCACGACGGAATCGCAGGAATCCCGAAAGCAACAGGGCAAGGCGGCCGGCGCCACCGGGTGGATCGTCAAGCCCTTCGACCCCGCGAAGCTCCTCGCGGTCGTGCAGAAAATTTGTCCGCCGTCCGCATGAACTTCGAGGAAATCCAACGCCGCACCCGCGAAGTCTTCCGCCAGGAAGCCACCGACCTCCTGATCGAACTCGAGGCCGCGCTCCTCGCGCTCGAGTCGGACGTCGCCAATGAAGATGCCATCAACCGCGTCTTCCGCGCGATGCACACGCTCAAAGGTTCGGGCGCCACCGCTGGTTTCAAGGACGTCTCGTCCGTGCTGCACGACGTTGAGGACATTTTCAACGACGCGCGCGCGGGTCGAGTTATTATGTCGTCGAAAGTCATTGACCATGTTCTTCGCGCTTCCGACATAGTACGTCGAATGACAGCATCAGGTGGCGATGCGCAGATGCTACTCACCGAAGGGATGAAGGTAGCAGGTGACCTCAAAGCTTTGGCCAAGCCTGGTACTACCGGCGCCTCGGTTGACTTACCGGTTCATGCGGAGGCTAAAACCACCGAAACGGATGAAAAGGGCGGGCTCTGGTCGATTCGATTCACGCCCGACAGTGCCATTTTTCAAACGGGCAATGATCCGCTCGCGATACTGCGAGAAGTATTATCGCTCGGGCATGGCGCCGTGCGAACTAATACTGACCGCCTGTATTCCCAGAAAGAAATCGATCCGGAACTTTGCTACCTGTCATGGGAACTCCAATTAGCCACCGACGAAACTCAGGCGAGAATTAAGGATGCATTTTCGTTCGTAGAGGACGAGTCAGACATACGGATCGAGTCTGTCGATCCTCAATTAGCCTGGGTACTTCCAGCGGAGGCGTATTTCGAACCGTCCACCATCAAGGACTTTCTCGAGGAGGCCACGGAAGACATAAATGAAATCGAGGCGCAAGTGTTGGCGCTCGAAGATAACTCAGCTGATGGCAGTACTCTCGATGCCCTCAAGCGCACGCTTCACAACCTGAAGGGGATTTGTCGGCTGATTCTAAGCGATGTGCAGCGCAGACCACCGCCGAGTCACCCGTTGCGAGCGATGAGCGATCTTTGTCACGCCGCGGAGACGTTCCTCGAGTCAGTGGCCGTTCGGTCGTCGGAAAAGGTCAGCGAAAATATATTGGAGGCGCTGCTTGAGACTGTCGACTGGCTCAAGTTGCTCATTCGCACCTTCGGGGCAGTGAGTAGTAAATGGCCGACAGAATTGCTTATGAAACTAAGTGAGCAAAGCGGCGCGCCCCGCGGAGCCGCGCAACTTGCACCTTCCAATTCGGAGGCGGCTCAAACACAGATGGTATCTGTCGCCAAGCAATGCGATCAGGTCGTTAGAGCCATACACGCTGACTATAGTCCTAGTGCACCACCCTCTTCAGGCGAATGGAAGATGCTGTCCCGTGCGCTCGCCACTCTTGGCAAAGCAGCCACCTTCGAGGGAGCTGCGGGGATTGCTGCTCAGGTGGGTTCACTCGTATCGATATGTGAATCTGGCTCACTGCAGGAGATGGGAACACCGCCGGCATGGGATGACTTTCGAGCCAAATACCACGACATGTCATGCGGCCTCGTAAGTCGTTCAATCGCGCCAAGTCCATCCATTCGCTACAAAGGGCGAACCGTCTCAATTCGCCCCTCTAGGGCTCCTGCGGAAGTCCCTCAGGCAACTCAAGTGGCAGCTGCCACCCCAACCGCCCCCCGCAGTGTGCGGGTAGACCAAGCAAAGCTCGATCAGATGATGCGAGCCGTCGGCGAATTGCTTGTGGCAAAGAATTCCTTGCCCGTGCTGGCAGAGCGCGTTAGGACCGCGGCAAGCCATACAGCCAGCAAAGAGATTAAGGAAACCGGGGATCGCATTGCACATATTGCTGACGATCTACAGGATGCCATGCGTCAGATACGTATGATGCCCATCCGCAGCGTGTTCCAGCGGTTTCCAAGGATGATCCGTGACCTGGCGCGCAGCGAGAACAAGCAGGTGCAGCTCATCATATCGGGCGACGAGACAGAACTCGATAAAACGGTGCTCGAGCTGATTGGAGATCCGTTGGTTCATTTGGTTCGAAATGCAATCGATCATGGAATTGAGTTGCCAGACGTTCGCCTCGCTCAGGGGAAACCGGAAATGGGCACTGTGGGGCTCGAGGTACTCAAGGAGGGGAGCAATGTCGTCATTCGAATCAGCGACGACGGGCGCGGTATGGACGCGACACGGTTACGAGCCAAGGCGGTTGAAAAAGGTTTGCTAACGGAGCAAGCTGCGGCAGAACTTTCGGACAAACGCGCGCTCGACCTAATATTCAAAGCGGGGTTCTCAACGGCCGACAAGGTCACGGATGTTTCTGGCCGCGGAGTGGGGATGGATGTCGTACAGAGCAATGTTCGACAACTGCGCGGCACAATCGCAGTAAGTAGCGAACTGGGCCAGGGCAGCGTGATGTCGATTACACTGCCATCGACCCTGATGGTCTCGAAGGGAATTCTCGTCCAAAGCGCATCGGACCAATATGTCCTCCCCATCGAGGGCATTCGTGAAATGGTGAAAATTCAACCCGAACAGATTCGCGGATACGGAGACCTGGCAATGACGAACATACGCGGTGCCATTTGCCCTGTATACTCACTCGCGACACTGCTTGGGCGCAATAACACGTCAGATGGCCGTGATGGCTTGTTGCACGGCCATGAGTTGAATGCGGCCATCGTGGCAACACGTCGCGGCGACATTGCATTTGTGGTTGACCGCCTCATCGCCGAGATCGACGTCATCGTGAAACCGCTTGGCGAGGGACTCGACAAACTACAGGTATTTCAAGGTGCCACGATTTTGGGCGATGGGAGTGTGGCGCTCATCATTGACGCGGCGCAGCTCGATACGCTAATTGGATTGGATGCTCGCTCAAGCCAACTGGAGGCGACGGGAACGGATTAGCAAATGGGAATACAGTTACTAATCGAATATGCAGCCAAGAAAGGCAACGGGTTTTGTCTCTAGATCTCGACGCGCTCATGGCGCAGGCCAATAATCTCACGCCACTCCCCACGAGTGCAGCGCGCCTGGCTGTCGTAGTTACCGATCCAGACTCGAGCCTTTCGAGTATCACCGAGGTTATAAGTCTTGATCCCGCCTTGACGATCCGCATTTTACGGGCAGCAAATTCGGCCCTCAGCGCATCGCGCTTTGAGGTCACCGAAATCAACGACGCTGTAGTTAGAATGGGACGCGGAATCATTCTGGCGCTTGCCGTCGGTACCGGCACGCACGGATATATGCGACCACCGGTGCCGGTTTACGGATTGCAGGAAAATGCGCTTTGGCGGCATTCGGTTTCGGCGGCGATGGTCGCCGAGCATATGGGTCCCTTCTGTAATAACGCGGTACCGCCCGAAGCATTTGCAGCAGCCTTGCTGCATGACATCGGGAAAATCGTGATTGGCAGATTTCTAGACGCGCAGACATTGTCGTTGCTCACGCAAGCGCAATTGGACGGTCAACGCGACCCACTTGAAGCGGAGCGGGAAATCTTGGGTGTCAATCACGCGGAACTTGGCGGTCTCCTTGCGCACAAGTGGGGTCTTCCCAAGAGTATCGTTGAAGGGATTACACACCACCATCAGCCGGACGAGGGCCGGCAATTGATATGCGACGTTATCTGCGTCGCCAACCAGTTAGCTAATCAAACGGGCCTCGCCAATACGACCCTGCCACAACGCCAAGAAGATCACTCGGCTTCGTATGCGCGCTTGGGTATCCGACATGAAAATCAGCAGTCCATTTGTGAGGCGGTTCAGGCACGATTCGCTCAGGTATTGGAACGTTTTGGTGCCTAGAGCGCACTTGCCCCTACCCACGACTGAACTCTGACGTACGTGTCCGACCATCGTCATTTGCGGTTCCGGGTGTGAAGATCCCACCGCTAGACTAACACCAAGGAATTGGCACTCCATTTGCAGCTAAGCGAGGGCATGCGTTTACACTTGCTATCCAGAGCCGTGACAGAAGTAAACCGGAGCGACCCCATGATTATTCAAAGCGATAGATTCGGGAGCATCGAGGCGAATGAACATGACATCATAGTGTTCTCTCAGGGAATCTTCGGGTTTCCCGACGAACACAAGTTCTTGCTGATCCGGACGGAAAATGCCCACGCTATTGGTTGGCTTCAATCAGTGACAAGCTCCTATTTGGCACTCCCCGTGGTCTCGGCTCACGTGTTAGTCCCTCGTTACCCCGACGTCGATGTGGAAACCTATGCGCGTGTAGCTGGAATTGGCGATTCACTCGATGAGATCGCAGTGCTCGTAGTGCTAAACGCTCCTCCCGGAATCCCCGCCACCGTCAATCTCGTGGCGCCCATTATCGTCAATGTAGCGACCCGCAAGGGTGCTCAGTTATTCCTGGATGATACGCGCTTCACGAACCGCGAGAGTTTTGTTTTGCCGCTGCGGCACGTAGACGCCTCTCGAACTCAGGATGACGCGACGGCGAACGCAGTCCAGTAATCGTCGTGTCCATCCTCTGAACCACGCGCTTGCCCTTCTATCCGGCCATCACGGGGGGCATGCCTTTAGGAAAGCTCATAATACGCGACCCCGCGGTGCTCACGCCGCACGAAAGGCTCTGAGTGGGCACCCAAGCTCTCGGTCATGCTGACGACCAACGCGCCTCCGCGCCGAAGGTGCGTAGCGATATTCGCAAACAACTTCTTACGATTGGCGGGCGAGAAGTAAATGGCCACGTTGCGACACAGGACGATATCGAACATGCCCAGGGCGGGAGCAGGTTCCAGGAGGTTTTGGCGCTGAAACGTGGCTAGTGATCGCAGCTCGTCGCTTATTTGCCAGTCATTGCCTTTTGGCACGAAGAACCGCTTGATGCGCTCGGGTGACAGCCCTCGAGAGACTTCGAGCTGCGTGTACGCGCCACGGCTAGCTCGTTCGAGAACGCTCCCTGAAATATCCGTCCCAACGATCTGAATTCGGTACTTATCGAACGATCCTAACATCTCCTTCAACGTGATTGCGACACTGTAGATCTCCTGCCCCGTTGACGCAGCCGCGCACCAGATGCGACACCGTTGTGGATCCCGTTTCTCGAAGTGTTCCGGAATGAGCTTATGGGTCAAAAGGGTGAATTGTTGCGCCTCACGAAAGAAATAGGTCTCATTGGTGCTGATCGCATCAACCAGGGCTTCGCGGAGCTTGCCCGACGCGTCGCGTCGCGCCTTTTCGACTAGGCAACTCAGAGACTTGCAACCCTGTTCGTCCACGATTCGACGGAGCCTGGCTTCGAATAAGTACCCTTTGGACTCATCGAGTTCGATTCCGGAGGCTCCGCTCAGGTAAAGCGCTAGATCACGAACTTCCGATGACGTTGCGGCATTATTGGCCATTGGGACGCAGTGCAGCGATGATGGCGGGTGCGATGCGATCCAGCGGGCGGACAGAGTCCACTACGGCGGCTTTGATTGCTTCTTGAGGCATGCCAAAGACCGTACAGCTTGCCTCGTCTTGTGCAATAACGTACGCTCCGAGGCCCTTGAGGACGCGCAACCCAGCAACACCATCGTTGCCCATGCCCGTAAGTATCGCAGCCACGACACGTCCGCCGTATTCTTGTGCCACGGACCGGAACATTACGTCCACCGAGGGGCGGCAGTGGTTCTCTGGTGGGTCATCACTCACGACTATTCGCACCGACTTATCGAAAGCCCGTTTGACCTTCATATGGCGCCCCCCGGGCGCAATGTAGATATGGTCTGGCAGAATCAACTGACCGTTATGTGCTTCCTGGACACTCAGAGAACATTTGCGACTCAGTGACTCAGCCAGGCTCGCAGTAAACATCGGCGGCATATGCTGCACGATTAACACCGGAACTCCCAGATCGCCGGGCAACGCACTCAGTAAGACCGGCAGCGCGGCTGGGCCACCCGTTGAAGTTCCGATGGCGACCAACTCTGGAGGTAGTGTCGACAGGGAGATGGGCGGAGCGGACAACTTCTCTAGGTTCGGCGCGGCTGCCATTCTTGCCGAACTTGCCCGAGCCTCTTGAATCCGATGTCGTCGATCGCGACGCAGCCGAATTGCCGCAAGTTGCCGCCGAAGTTCGAAGCTAAGTATGTCGGAGCTAACCTTTGCGCTGTCCTCGGCTGGTTTTGCGATGAAATCCACCGCGCCAAGTTGCAAAGCTTCGAGCGTCGCACTCGCTCCTTGGCGAGTTGCGGAGCTGACTACGATGACTTCGCAACACAGCTTTGCTTCGCGTAAAGCGCGGAGAGTTCCAAGGCCGTCCAGTACTGGCATGTTTAAGTCCAGTGTCATGAGATCTGGACCGTACTTTCTAACTTGCTCAACGGCCTCGGCCCCGTTAGCCGCTTGTGCAACGACTTCGACGTTCCCGAGGCCCATTAATGTTCGAACTATTACCGCTCGATATAGTACAGAATCATCGGCAATGATAGCCCGCAGCGGCGAGTTCATGACACTCGGCTTGATTCATAACCCACGCGACTGCCAAGTTGTTCGGCAGTTTTGGTGAGGCGGGCGGCGGCTTCGGCAAGACGTCCCACCGTAGCGTCGACAGTGGCCAGTTCCGTGTTGCTTACCGCCACACTACGCGCTTGATCCGCAGTTACTTCTGCAGCCTGGGCCACGTTGTTCGTCATGTCTCGAATTCCGAAGCTAATTTCGCCAATATTGCCGGCGATCGCCTTGGTGGTGGCGCTCTGCTCTTCTGTTGCGGTTGCTACTGCTGCAACGAATTCACTGACCTCGCGGATAATCTCATTGATCTTGCTGATTTCGTCAATTGTCGTCCGCGCCGAATTCTGAATTGCCTGAATCTTGCTGCGAATATCGGCCGTCGCGCCGTTGGTTTGCTTTGCAAGATCCTTGACTTCACTGGCGACGACCGCAAAACCCTTGCCGGCCTCGCCCGCTCTTGCGGCTTCGATGGTAGCATTGAGCGCGAGTAGCTTGGTCTGTTCTGCGATCTCGACAATAGTGTCGATTACCAGGCTGATCTCGGTAGCAGCGGTACCCAATTGGTCGACTTTGTTCGTGGCCGTCTGAGCACTCTGAACCGCATGTTCGGCAACACGCCTGGCGCGCTCGGCGTTCGATGCAATGTCATTGACGGTTGCGCTGAGCTCTTCAGTACCAGCAGCGACGTTTGCAACGGCAGACTGAGATTCGAGCGCGGATGTCGAAACGACATTCATTGTCGTGCTGAGTTCCTCCGACGCGGCGGCGACACTACTTATTCGCTCGGCAATGTTGGCCGATTTAAGCTTCAAATCAGTGGTAATTGGGACGATTTCGTCTACTACTAGCCGCAGACTGTCCACACTGGCCTGAACAGCGGTTAGATCCTCCCAGCCTACTCCAAGGCCCAGAAATTCGCTATCTTGCCCCCAGATCGCGAAGGCGCTGATCTTCAGGGTCGCGGGACCGAATTTGACGACTGAAGTGCGAGGGAAATTCTTATGCGGATCAGCCAACAGACGCCGCTGGTGCTTGGGATCGCTGTGGAAGATGTCGAATGATCGTCCGACGATTTCATTGGTCTGACAAGGCAGGTGTTGTTCGAGCGTGCTAAATAGTTCTTCACTGGCCCGATTCATGAAGCGAATGATACCCTTGGCATCTGCGTACATGAGTGGAATTGAAGCATTATCGGCCATTTGCTTCATACGAATGGCCTCCTGTTGTGCCTCCACCCGCGTCTGGAATGCCTTGTCCGCATACATTCCAACTTGAAGGTGCGAAACAGCGTTCATGAGGCGAGGGACATCATCACCCTCTATGATGCAGCCGTGTTGCGGCGCAAGCCGTCGAATCGGGCCTAGGGCCTTGATATTCTCGATTCCCGTTGTCAGGATGTCTACGCTCGGCATGTAATCGATGTGGAAGGCCATGATCTGTTCGAGATAGTTTGGCCCCGCTTCGAGCTTCCATTTTTCTGTGATGCCGCCGAACAAATCCGAGGTAAATACAGTCTGACTACGGGAGTCATAGGTAACTATGGCACCCGGAGAATGCAAATAGGGAGTATGGGCGAATGTCAATTGCCTCCCACGGCCAAAAGTCAACTTCCATTGTGACTTGTCGACTTCCAAGAAAGGAAATCCAGAGCCAAAGTGCTTGATAAGCACGCTCATCCGACTGTGGCAAACAACCTTGCAGTCGGGATCAACTAACTTACGCAAGACATTGACAGCGGAGATAACATCGGGATCTTGGTGATGGCCAATGATGTATTTGATCTTTCGGGTGTCAATGACCTCTGAAACGCGGGCGACGACTCCCTCTGCCGTAAGTAGGCCTCCGGGATCGATGAGCACCGCCTCATCCCCATCGACAATTACATAGGGATTGCAGCGGAAGGAATCTTGCGTATCTACGCCGACCCAGAAGGTACCATCCCCAAGATCACGGATATCCTTCGGGTCCCCAACCGGAAGCGAATCGATGAAGACTTCGAGTTTGGTCTCCTTGGCCTTGGCTTTGCCATTGGATGGGGCCTTTGCATGAGTAGCGGCAGCCTTTCCGTTGAGTCGGGATTTGTTGGTAGTGTTACGGGTGTCTTGAGTACGAGCTGACATACGAGATATCCTCTGAGTTCGACGGGTTCTTGGCTTAATGGCTGCTAGTGTCGCTGAGTATGTGGTTGAGGTTTAAAATGGCGACAAGCTCGTCGCCGTACGGGACCACTCCCTCGAAGGCCTCGCCGAGTTCCTTGGCCAGGTGAGCTGGAGTAGGCAAGATATTGGCTGAATCGATCTCCACGATGTCGTCCACCCCGTCAACGAGAAGCCCGACCATCTCACGATCGACTCTGACGATCACGTTGCGCGTACCGGCTTGAATGGCAATGGGCTCGAGTCCCAATTTGCGGTGTAAATCGATAACGGTAACGATATTGCCGCGCAGATTTATAATTCCGCGTACATAGTCCGGCGCTTCATGCACCGGTGTCAGTAGCAAATTCTTGTTGATTTCTTGAATGCACGAGATGTAGAGCGAACAGACGTAGCGGCCGACACGAAATACCGCCGCCTGCGTCTGTGCAATCAATTGAACCGTGTTTGCGTGTGTCATGCTGCCGTTCCCTGAACATTGGCGCCCGGCCCGCTCAAGTAGTACTTCAAGCGATCCATGATGCGTTCGCGGTCCAATTTGATGAGGTACTCGGTTATGCCCACTTGGTGGCCGCGCTGCTCGGCTTCTTCGCCCATCATTGAGGTTACAGCAATGACTGGAATCTGCTTGAACCTCGGGTCAGCGCGGAGGCGGCTCGTGAATTCGAATCCGTCGAGCCGCGGCATTTCGATGTCAGTGATCACCAGATCAACCTCACTTGCATGTTGATCGAGCATCTCGAGCCCTTCGAGCCCATCCTCGGCCGTCAATATTTGATAGCCGGCTTCGCGGCAAAATTCAGCGACACGCTCTCGGAAAAAGCGTGAGTCTTCCACGATTAGCACGGTAAAAGTCTGCTGTTTCGATTCAGAACTCGACGGGGCTGGCAAGCCCAGGCGTTCACGAGCTATCCCGTGTATGTCGAGCAGCAGTGTGATTTTTCCATCTATCAGCAGCGATCCGAATACACCGGGTTGGCGATGAGTCAACTGGTCCAATTCGGTGCTCGAATCTAGAACGTCGATCAGATCCGAAACAAGCAGTCCGACCTCTCTTTCCTGGCTTCGGTAGACAACCGCATACAGGTTGGGCTTGTCTCGGCAAGGGCCGACGTTTGCGACTTCCTCAATACCAAGCAGCGGGAGATTCTTACCCCGGTAGGTTAGCGTCCTCTTTCCGCCAACTTGCTGGATGTCGTGCCGATTCAATCTTTCGATTCGCTCGATGAGTCCAAGTGGAATGGCCATCAGCTCGTCACCGCTGTTTTCAACGAGTATCAGTGTCATCTTGTCCTTGGATTCAACGGACTTCTGGGCGGCAAGTCTGGCTGAAGCAAGCGCTTCGTTGTTGTCTGCGGCTTGCATGTGACGGGCGAGGGAAACTACATCCAATATTAACGCAAGCCTCCCGTCACCAAGAATTGTCGAGCCGGCATAGGAGTCACAATGCCGTAAGTGGCGACCGAGCGGTTTGACGACAATTTCCAGAGAATCCTGCAAATTTTCGACCATGATGCCGTAGCGGAAGTCACCGGCCGCGACGATGGCGATGTTGATTGCGCTCCTATGACTGTGTCTCCGATCAGATTGGCTGCGACGATCCTCGCTGCCATCGAATAATTCCTGGCGCCGGTCGTAGCCAGTCTGGCGCTGATCATCGAGGCGTTCTTGCGTTTCGGAGGCAACGCTGTGTTGCTTAATTTTGAGCGCATCCCTCAACCGAATAAGCGGGATCAATTCCCCGCGCAGTCGCAGAACTAGCGCGTCCCCAAAGTTCTTGATGCGGTGTTTGACTTCGCGTGCTGGGATCCTATGCAACTCAATTAGATTAGCCTGGGGAATCGCAAAACTTTCGTTCTCTTCTGAAACCAGAAGGCAGGGAATAATAGCGAGGGTCAGCGGAAGCTTGATTCGCATCAAGGTGCCGAGTCCGACGTTGGATTGAACGTCTACGACACCCCCCAATTTGGAAAGGTTGGAGTGGACGACGTCCATGCCAATACCTCTCCCGGAAACGTCTGTAACTTCCGTTGCCGTCGAGAACCCAGGGCGAAATATCAACTTTATGACGGCTGACTCGCTCATACTGGCGAGTTGTTCTCTCGTGCAGACTCCTTTTTCCAGGGCTTTGGCGCGCACCTTGGCAGGATCAATTCCGGCTCCGTCGTCCGCGATCTCGATGATGACCTGACCGGCCTTATGCAATGCACTCAAACGCAACGTGCCGCGACGTGGTTTGTTGTTAGCTAGACGTAGTGAAGGCTTTTCGATGCCGTGGTCGAGAGCGTTTCTCACCAGATGAGTGAGAGGGTCTCCGATAGCTTCGACGATGGAACGATCCAGCTCGACTTCCTCCCCTTCAATGACAAGATCGACCTCTTTGTCGAGTGAATTGGCCAGGTCGCGCACGACACGGCGGAATTTCTGAAATGCTGTTCCAATGGATTGCATGCGCGTGGACATGATCGCGTCCTGCAATTCCGTCGTAATGTGATCGATTCTTTGGGTAGCGTCCGAATTGCTCGACGAAGTTGCGTCGTTGCTCTGCAGGAGCTGGTTGCGCGTCAGGACTAGCTCGCCAGCTAGTGTCATCAGACGGTCTAGAATTCCCACGTGAACGCGAATGCTGGATTGAGCCTCCAGACCGACCTTCGTCTCGGTTCGTGGAGCCGAAATGTCGACACTCAAGGGGAGCGGTTTGACCACATCGAGCGACTGCTCCGACTTCGCTGGTGCTTCGGCTTGCAGCGTCGCTTGTGAGTCGGTGGTTTCGTCGGGGAGTGTTACCAAAAGTGCACGAGGTTGTGTAGCTACAATCGTTGGTTTGGTGCCGGTACCAATGCCAATCCTTTCCAATTCGCGAACGAGATCGGCAATATCGCGATCTTCGCTCTGAGCCGGGTTGTCAATCATGTGCACAAGTGAATCAGCTGCCCCCAAAAGGACGCCAACAATCTCCGTATTGGCCGGGAGCTGGCCCTTTTGCATCGAGCCTAAGACACTCTCCATGGCGTGCGACAATGTTTTTATCGCGACGAGGCCAAAGAAACCCGCCCCGCCTTTTACGGAATGTACCGCTCGGAAGATCCTGTTTACTATTTCGAAGTCCACCCCTTCGCTGGACTCGAGCTGCAAAAGTGCACCCTCGATGCCATCGAGATGTTCACGCGCCTCTTCGAGAAACACCTGCAGCAGCTCTGCGTCTTCGTTGTCGGTCACGGTAATGCCTCAAGGCAATTTCCCCACGTCTTGTTCGGCTGTGCCTGCAGCGTGCGCCGCAGCGATAGTGGTAGAAGAACGCGCAGTCGAAGGAGCTGTAGGCTCCAAAGCAAAATAGTCGGCAAGGTGCCGGCGAAGCTCGGATTCGTCGAGCGAGCCTCGTTCCACCAGCAACATGCCGCTCGGGCGGCGTTGTTGCTTCTGTTCATCCAATCCTCGGGTTGGATTGCTCCGATCTTGATTAGGTATTGTCCGAAAAGCATCGCGTCACCGCAAGTCGAGCGGCGCCCCCTACGAAAACTTAAGTTGAGCCCGCCGACCTTCGAGACGGATGTCATATAATTGACACTCGACCCTCACCCCGTAACGGTAAATGCGGTCGACGTATTCGGCTCAATTACGGCTGCAGCATCTCGGCGCGTTACTTCAGCAACGGGCGGGCAACACGCGGCGTGCACGCGGATGGCACGAATAAGTTTTTTCCAATTTGGAGAACTAGCGCGGCGATGCTACTGCTAGACATTTGCCACCGACACATACACTAACGTCTGATTTAACAATTGATAACCGATTTCGCCAAATGTCATCGGTCCCGTGAGTCGTCCGGTTTTGCGGTTTTCGAGCTCACCGTATAGGTAGTTCAATATGCAGTTGCACGAAAACACTGGCTTTGTGACACCTGCTGGAATTGCATTCGAGAAGTGTTCGGGGTAGCTACCGACGGGTTTTGCCCAGTGATATTTGACGCCTTCGAATACCGGCGCGTAGAACTTTGCTATCCCGCCATCCAACGACTGAATCGATACATTGACGTGCGTGCCCATGTAGTTGGCAACCAAGGGCAGTCGAGTGTCGAGCTTCTTCTCGTTGATGTAGTCGACAAAACCTCGGTGTGTGCCGTTGATGATACATTGCGTTGTCGAAAAGCCTGACGCTCCAAATTCGATCTCGTCGCCGGCACCTGGCTCGAATATGTTTACGACTCCGAGCTGCGCCTGCAGTCCTGAAGGAAGACCGATGTGCATCGCGACGCCCTGATCGCTCATCGCTTGCCCAGTCAATCCATCAAACACGAGCGGAGAAGCCTTGCCGAGATCGTCAAGGTGAATCCCTGAAATCCAACCCGCGACCACCCTGAGGAACATGTTGTCGAATGAAAGGGCTTCAAGTGCATATTTTTCATGAAGCGGCGAGAATGCCGGGATTATTAGTATGCTGTAACCGTTGTCTGGAGTTGCAGTGGCGATACCGTGAATACTGCTCGTATCGTAAATCCCGATTCGGACATCAGTTGCGCTGGCCGGGATCTCGTCCACATACATTCGATCGCGCGTTGTGATGCCGCCAGTCTCGCTCATGAAATATGGAATTGTGCCTCCAATCCATTGCCCCTTCGGTACACGGCGCAGAAGGCTTTCTTCCCCGGCGAGAACGAGCTTTTTGCCACTATCGAGCATCCTTTTTACTGCTTCAATATCTGAGAGCATTTTCGTTTCCTCTTGCTAAAAGAGCTTCTTCATATCGTCCGTCAGAATCGATTCGTACTTTTCGAAAAACTGGCGCGCCGTATCGATCTGCTGAGGCAGCCCCTTGGGCTCCTTCATGAATTGTTGCTTAAGGCTGAAGAAGAGCAGGCCTGCCCCAGTTACTGAGAACTTGTGGTCGATTTCGCCGCGGATAAGACGTGCCCACGTTGGATGAAGGGCGCTTGGAACCATTCGCTGCCTCCTTGAATCGGCATCAACGACACGGCCCGCCGGAAGTGAAGCGTTTGGCGCAACGAATCTTGAGCCGCGGCAATGCGGACTATAGAAGAACCTTCGCACTCAGTTGCTGCGGCCTATCGGCTGTTCGCGCTTCGAGGGGAGCACACACTGGGCGGCACCCAATGAGTAGACGTGTTTAGTGGGTGCCAAAAACTCCCGCCGGGACGTCCCCGATGACCATACATGTGTCCCCGATGAGGATTCCAGTGTCCCCGATGACAATGTGCCTGTCCCCGACGGCCCTGCGGATGTCTCCGACGGGTATTGCGCTTATTGCCAAGTGCCCAATCCCACGTCGAGCGACCACGGTGAATGGTACGTTGGCATCGATATCTTCGTTCCGTTGAAGACCAACGGCTGGAAAACGTATGTTGCCTGATCGTTGTGCTTGCCGGGGTTCGACGTGTCCGTGTCGCCGTACCAATGATCGCCCCAGAATACGTACACTGTCCCTTGGCATCCGACGACGGGTTGCACCCAGGTGGATTGCGACAACCACGTCCTTTGATCGGATATCCATTCGGGCGGATTGGGGTCGCCTGCAGGGGTGGTCGTGCTGGTGTCCGTGACCGGTGCAATGAAACCTTGATACGTCCAGGGCCCGGTCATAGAGGACGCCGACGAGTAGAAGTTGTTGTTCGCGCGCCAGCCGGTCTTGTATGACCCGATCCAGTAGAACGTGCTGCCGGCTTTGAACACTGTGGGTGATTCGGACCCGCCAGAATCTCCGTTGACGCCGACGGAAGTGTCCGACACCCAACTGTGGCAATCGCTGGCGAGGGTGTAAACGTGGCCACTTTCCGTAACGACATAGGCGTTGTTCCCGTCGGTGAGGGCACTCATGTCGCTGTGAGAAGCAGTTGTTCCGCCAGCGTTCGTGAGCGCGCCCTTGAACGAGTATTGGCCGTTGACGGTGGCAGAAGTCGCATACACGACTTCCTTGTCCGCTTGATACGTTACGTCGGCGGCGTGGGCGTAGAGCACGAATTCACCTGTGCTCGGGCACTTGATGATATGCGGACGCTCGCCCTTTCGGTTGGGTCCCAGCATGCCGCTTGCTTGCTGCGGCAGGATGATTCCCTCATTTTTCCAAGTCGCCATGTTTTGGGACGAGTACATCGAGAAGCCGTTGAAGTTGTTGTCCGTCGTTGTCGAAAGGAAGTACTCACCGTGCATGTAGTAGGTGCTTCCCACCTTGATGATGCCGCCGCCGTGAGCGTTGACCGGTTTACCGCCGTCGTCCATGAACGTGATACCTGTCGCGAGCGCGCCCGTGAATGTGCCAATCGGGCCCGACGCGCAGCCGCCGGCACTCGTCGCGCCGCCGGTGGCTTTGGAGCCACCCGTGCCGGGCGAGCCGCCAGTTGCTTTGGAGCCACCCGTGCTCGGCAAGCCACCGGTGCTGGGTGAGCCGCCGGCACTCGTCGCGCCGCCCGCGGCCTTGCTGCCGCTGGTGTTAGTCGCGCCGCCCGCAGCCATGGTGCCACCCGTGTTGCTTGCGCTGGTGCCGCCGATAGCCGTCGCGGTGCCGCCGGTGCTAGTCGCACCGCCCGCGGTCTTACTGCCACCTGTGCTGGGCGCACCGCCCGTTGCATTGATGCCGCCCGTATTGCCTGAGCCGCCCACGGCGTTGGCACCTCCGGTTGGTGCCGTGCCACCCGTTGTACCGCCTGCCGCTGGCATTGTGGTTGTAGCTGTGTTGCCACCTGCCGGGTTCGCGCCGCCCGTTGCTATGCCACCCGCTGCTACCGCTGTGCCGCCCGTTGTCACGCCTGTGTCACCGCCGTTGCCAGCGCCGCCCGAACCGTTCGAGCCCGTGCCCTCACTCGACCCGGAGCAAGCGCTCGCAAAGAACGCGGCCACGACGGCAGTGGTGACGATTCCAAAAAGCGGTGAAAAAGTGTAAGGCGACATGGGTCTCACGATTCTTACTCCATCAGCGGGCAGGGGACTCGACGATGGCCCAACCCCAGCTGTATCCGCGGACGGGTCCGGTCTATAAGTGCGCCAGAGCATGAATTTGGGCTGAATTATAATGCAGCACAAAGCCGCCGCGATCGCCGGCCGCTCAACATTTTTGATGATTTGGTGTCTTGAGCCCACTGAGACACAAGAAAATTCGGGACTATCCCTTCAAACCGGCCGGCGACGCCAATTCAAGTGGGCAATTGTCGGGGCGGGGTTCGGCTTTCCGTGCCGCAATAGCCAAATAGTCCAGCGATAAAAATCTACCGTAAGTATGTAGCGAGCGCGATGTTTTGAGTGCGAATCGCGTCCGCCACGAAACCCGAAATCACGTCCGCACCTTGTTGACTCGTGTGTGTGTGATCGGTGCCAGATCCTCGAATGCCTGCGGGGCGAGCGACGAGGTTTCCCATCGGCCTTACACGCGACTGACCTGGGGCCGTTGGAATCAACCGGGGGGCATCTGCCCCGAACCTCATGACGCAACTTTCGGCAACTTTGCTGCTACTCGCCGTCGGAATTCTCGGCACCATTGTCTGGCGTAGTCGCCAGATGCAGCAGCAGGCCATACGACTTCAAGAGGCAGCGCAAGCCATCATCCGGGGTGATGCATCGGCCAGAGTCGAGTTGACCCACGGACCACTCGCTGGTGCCGGGGTCGCTTTCAACGAGATGGTAGCCCAAGTGGAGCAGCGCGCGATTCGGGGATAGTCTAGCCACGTTGCAGTTGATGACAATCACGGCTTTGGCCAGGGAATTGTGGGGTTGTCGCGCGCAGCTCGACCGAGCGACCTAAGACGCGTCCGACAACGAGGGCAGAGATCGTATTCCCGATCGGTGGTTGTTACCGTTCCCTTGGCGTCTTCCATGATGCAACCCGCAGTCGGGCAATGGTCGAGCCCCAGGGTGTGCCCGACCTCGTGCACCGCGGTTTTGCCGTAGCGCACCAGCGCTTGCTCCGCGGTCTTCGTGCCACGGCCGCATCGGAATTTGGATAACACGCACACGCGACCGTCGATGGTGGCAAGCCCTAGTACGCCCCAGTCGAAGATGGCGCCTTTGGTCGTCGAGATATCGACCGCGGTCAAACCTACGACGCGTTGCGCGTCCTTAGGTGTGTGAGCATCCAAAAAGGTCAGCAGTTTCTCGGCACGATAGCGTTTACGCGGCGCGTACAACGCAGCTTGGGGCAACGACTGTCGTGCAATGACTTCGATACGGATATCGAAAAAAGCCTCCAGACTATGGCGCACGAAGTCGATGTCGGTTAGAGCGAGCTCGTCGCCAAGGGGTAGTATCACTAGCTTTGGCACGTTATCGTGCTTTGGCTCAGCCCCCCAGGTCTTGTTTCCGAAGAGCAGCACACAAGACATTGCCAGAAATGCGCGACGGCTAACCTCTATCGCTCGAAAAGCCATACCGAATGCGTAAGACAGCGCCTGGCCGCAGAAAGTTCCCTACCTACATTGTCCCATTCGAATGCGGCCGATTCGAGTGTTGGGACGAGGTCGGCCACCTTTACAGAAATGTTGCTGCCTTACGTAAGGCTTCCGCGGCGTCGTTCCCCCTGGCGACATTTTCGTGCGACACGACCAGTCGAGCCAAATTGGGTATCGCGGCTAGACGCTCGAGCTCGGCTCGCAGCGCCTGCTTGTCTTTGACCAAGGCAAGCTTGGCTAGTCTTGAGACACGGGGTCCCGGAGCCGAACCCATCAGTGTTGTAAACAGGTAGCCCAGTGGATCGCGTTTGCGGTCCATGTTCATGACCACATCATTGAGCACGACGGTGACTCCGTCGCTCGAACGCACAATCATGGCGCCTTCTTTTTCCCCGATTCCCGGGATCATTTGGAATGCAACGGAGGTATCTTCAGGAAAGTCCTCATACGTGCCGTCGACCGGCATCACTTCCTCGACCTTTGCGCGAGAGCCGCGGGGGGCCAAAACTCGAACCGCAGGGTAGCGCTTCTTGTACGCCGGGGAGTCCATGCGATGATAACCACCCGGAACTATCACATACGCGGGCGGACCCAATTTTTCCACTTCGGCCATGGTGCTCTCATCGAGTGCAATTGGGCTGTGAAATACAATCCGCAAATCGCACATCTTCGCGATCGTCATGACACGCTTCAGCGACATGCCCGGTATCGAACCCACCACCCGCCAGAGGTTATCGGTCAGTTGCTCGATAGGTCCGTGATTTAGAACTTTCCACTCGTCGGATTGTTTTGCCATGGCGCGGGTACAATCTACGTCAAATTCGATGTCTGACGCTATACTCACGGACAAACAGTAACAAACCCGCAGAAAAGACGCTTGGAGCCGCCATCCTCGGCGGGGCGTTCAGAGCATCGTGTCGAGCCAAGGCTTGTAAGTCCGTCTGCCACCGTGATATTCGAAGGCATGCTTTGCTTACGAAAACCTCGTGCGTTGCCGGCACTGGTTTTTGCATTGGCCGCATTGCTGTCCACCCAGGCGGGTACGGCAAGCGCCACTTCTTTGACCCGAATAGTGTACATTCGCGGCCCGGGTACGGAATCCTGCCCAGACCAAATGTCTCTGCGGCTAGCCGTGATCGCTCGTTTGGGTTACGACCCTTTCAGCAGCACGGCTCCTCAAACGGTTTTGGCTGAAATCGCGCGCAATGGCGATACATTACGGGCGCGGGTCGATCTATCCAACCAGGAAGGCACGAGTCAGGGTGTCCGCGAGCTCACTTCGCCTTTCGATAAGTGTTTCGATCTCGTGCGGGCCATGGCTCTTTCCATCAGCATTGCCATCGATCCGGTGGCGGCTTTAGCTCGCCACGACACGGACGAATCTGCGTCGAATCTTCCCGTGCCGCGTAATTCGGCAGAAACCGCTCGGGCGCCCAATCCGGTGCCAGCGGTTGAATCGTCAGCCCAGTCCCCAAATCCGCGACGGCCACGCGAGGTGCGCTATTTTACGGGCGCCGGGCTTTACTTCACGGTACACGCGGCGCCGGCCGTCGGTGAGGGTGCCGAGTTATCTTGGGGTGGGAGGTACCGCGACTACTCACTGGCATTCGAAGGTCGACTCGATGCGCTCAATTGGAGTCGACTCGACTCTGGCGCAGAAATTGGTGCGCGTTTCCTCGTTGCCTCCCTCGTGCCCTGCATTCACGAGGGGCCACTGGCGTTTTGCGGATTCGGTACTGTGGGCATGATGCGCGCCTCGTCGAACTACATCGCTCACCCCTGGTCCGCGGCTGACACTTACAGTGCGCTTGGACTTAGGCTCGGTTTCGAATGGCCGTTGGCCGGTCCACTTTCACTGCGCATTCACGCTGACTTGGGAGTGCCCTGGCCCCGCCAATCGATCAAGATTGACAACAAAGAAGTGTGGCCTGGCCCGGGTCTTGACGTCTTCGGACTAATCGGTTCAGGCTTGGTGGTGCATTATTAGTGACGGATCGAACCTCCTCACACCAAGAGCCTATCGTGGAGCCTTATAGCGCCGCGCCACCCACCGACGAAGTTGAGACCCAGGCTCTGGATTTCCAAACGATTTTCAATGTTCACGGGGCCTACGTGTGGCACTCGCTCCGGCGTCTTGGAATCGCAAGGGCCGATCTAGAAGATCTGACCCACGACGTGTTCATTCTTGTTTACCGTCAACTGCATCAGTACGACCCAAACCGGCCGATTCGCCCTTGGCTGTTCGCCTTCGCCTTTCGCAAGGCCTCCGAGTACCGCCGTAAATCACACGTGCGGTTCGAACTGATCAACGGTGGTGGAGAGATGGTCGATCCGCGACCGACCGCGCTCGAGCGAGTGTTATTTCAGGAATCATTGGATATCGGGCACTCGGCGCTTGCAGAACTCGACATCACGCAACGCGCAGTTTTCGTTTTGCACGAGCTCGACGAGGTTCCAATTCCCGAGGTCGCCGTGGCCCTCGGGATTGCCCTGAATACCGCCTATTCACGGCTGAGGCTGGCGCGCGCTGCATTTGACAAGGCAGTACACCGGCTCCGACTGCAGCGAGGTGACGCATGACAACAACTCGGCAAGAAGACTTATCACAACGCGTGCTCGGAGCCCTTCGGTCGGAAGCCAGTGTAGAACTCGAGCCGCAACTTCAGGCCCGCTTGCGCACTCGTATTGAATTGAGTGCAGCCAGTTTGCCTCTTCTTGATGTCGTGAACGGCACGGAAAGCAAAATATCAGGGGCGAATCAGTTTCGCCGCATCGCGGCTGCCCTCGCTGCATATCCCATTGCAACCCTCTCGACGACGCTCGCTTTGGGTGGCGTTCTCGGTGCAAGCGGTCACGCGGCGTATAGCCACCGCGCGGCGGCGCGCGTCGAACAATCACAGCCAGCTGCGGCGAAACCGTTGTCGACGGCTTCGGCTATGCCACGGGCGATGCCTCCCGCTCCGGTCATGACCATCGAAGATTTGCCGAAGGTTTTGCCCGAGGTAGCGGGTCCCGGCGAACACGCGGTGATGCCCGCACGCTCAGCCCATGATCCACCGAGGCAACCCCAGCCACCCAGTGACCCTGCCGAGCAAACCAACACCGCGGGCCTAGCCGAGCAACTGTCATTGCTCGAGACGGCGCGAGGCGCGTTCAGTCACGGCGACGCAGCGCGTGCTTTGCAAGCACTTCAGGCTCATGCTCAACAATTTCCCCATTGTGCCCTCAGCGAGGAACGCGAGGCCTTGTTGATCAAGAGCTTGCTCTTGGCCGGGCGCCGGTCAGACGCCGAAACTCGCTTGCTCCAATTCCAAGAGAATTTCCCGAGCAGTCTGCTTTTGCCCAACTTGCGGCAATCGATAGGAAAGATTCCGTGACGGAATCGCAAGGGAAACGCCAAGTACTGATTGACACCGCGAGAACGCGAAAAACGCACTTGGAAGGAAGGCGTAACGATGTTTAGAACTCTTAATTACTGTGTTGTTGGTCTCTTGCTCGCCGGGTGCGCCGCAAAATCCCTCAAGGTTGGCTCGGACGACAGCCCGTCGGGCGATCCGACTAACCAATGTCGCGACGCATCGACTTCGGTAAGTTTACCCGATTGGACCACTCCGAATGCCTGTGTAATCGGCAGTGAAATAACGTCAATTGTGGGACAATGGGAAGGCTATTTCCAAGGCTCACAAATTGGCAATGAAGCAAGCACCTTCCGGCTCGATATCATGGGTGCCAATTCGACCAATGGTATTTGCGGAACGATTACGTTCGGCAGCCATACACCGTCGGTAGCGTACCCCCCGCCAGCCACTGACCCTACCGCGGTCTACCCCCCTGTCGGCTTTTCCACGAATATCGACATGATGCATGGCTCCATAGGGGCGATATTGGGCTTGCCGTACACGATTCTTAACGGAAAAGTCGATGGGCAACGAGTCACTTTTGGGTACAGCGTCGATGAGATCGTCAAATCGTGGTGTGCCTTGCAAACGCCGTACGCTAACAATGATTCTTGTACTTCGTTTGGCTGCATGCCAAACGGAAGTATAGTCGGTGCCACCGACCCCGCTGGCACCTGTACAATCACGACAGCAGGGCAAACCAAGAACTACAGTTGCGCCCAAGTCATGATGTGCACTATGGGCATGACCTGCGCCTGTGACGCGACTCATTGTGTGGCGAACCGTGGCACAGGCGCTGTGTTTGATCTGATCTTTGCTAATGGGGCTGTCACCGGTGTCGGCAGCGGTCCAAACGGTAACGGTGGCAACGTGATTCTGAACCGTGTTGCGACCCCGGATATTTAGGGACTGAGCCGCCTACTGCCGCCGGCATTTGCAACCGTGACATAGAACTTGAATTAGGCTTTCTTTGCACTGAAACCGCGGCGCCAGCAGATCAACCCTGGATTGACCTGCTGGCGCCGCTTCTTAGTTTCCGAGACAGGTCGCTAGTTCACGGGAAAATACAAGGCCCTCACGCCGCTGTAACCAGTGCTCCCGTCGGTTAGTCCGACCAAATAGTTTCCAACCCAGCCCGTCTGCGGGCTCGCCATTAGCCACAGATTCAAACTGGTTGACGGAGCCGGGGGCGGCACGGTCGAAGAGGCTTCTACTACGGGTAGGATTGGGTTCGCCAATGAATAGGCAGTAATCGTAGCGTTACTGCCGCTAGTGCCTAGCGTGAAGAGCCTGCCATTTTTCGCTATCGTTTCTCCGGTGGATGGCACGGTTCCAACAATGGTTGGAGCCGCAGGGTTCGATACATCGATGATCTTCATATGAACGACACCACTGCTGTAGGTCGAAACATTCATATAGAGGTAGGACCCGATCTTTGCTGGCCACTCCAGCGCTTCTTCGGTTCCCGTCGACACAGAACCGACAAGAGTCACAGCGGCCAGGTTGGTAAGATCGTAGATGTTGAGCACAAAAGCTTGTCGACACGGCATATATAGGTAATGTCCATCAACCGTCATGCCGGCGTCTCCGCCGTCTACCATCCAGGGAACTGACCACTCGCCGAATTTTGTCGGCGCATCCGGGTTGCTGATGTCGATGACGTAGACTTTATTTTGGGCATAATCTTGTACGAGCAAATAGCCCGAATAGACGAGCGAATTGCTCCACCAAGAGATAAGGGAACTCGCCGTTTGGAGCTGCAGCGAACCCCGGATTGTCGGGCTCGCAGGGTTACTGACATCTACCCCGAATATGGAGGTGGCATATCCGTAACCACAGCACGATGATCGCGCGACCCATGCGATGTTGTTGTATACCGCGTGCACAGCAGTTTGCGAATCGCTAAACCCATGATTGACAGAGCCGATGACCGTGGGAGAAAGTGGATTGCTGACGTCCAATACCTTCAAGCTCGTATCCGAAGGACGAGTTATGTACGCCTTACTACCATTGAGGACGAGGCCGTTAGCCCCTAAGTAGATATCCGTTGCGGCGGTGGGCAGAACGTAGGGTTGCGCAGTGGTGCCTCCCGTAGCGGCGGCGCCTCCAGTCGCGGCACCACCCGTTGCGGCACCACCTGTTGCGGCACCACCCGTTGCGGCACCTCCAGTTGCGGCACC
>PMCK01000508.1 GCA_003154095.1 Myxococcales bacterium
GGCCCCGTGACGAGCACCGTGGCGTTATGACGGTCTATGTCCAGCTGGCAGGGCACGATCTTGCTGTTCTGCGCAAACAATAGCGGGTTGAAGAAGTCACGCAAACGGCGTGGCGCGTCGGGCTCGACAATCTCCGGTAGGCACACTTCGAGCCCTGNNGGCCTTTGCCATGTCCCTGAATGCGAGCGCCCCGAGGTAAAACTCGATGTCGCCCAGCAGCTGCACAAGAGGCACAACATCATCGAGTAGGCCATCGAATACGGCGTCGATAATCCGAGCCAGAACTTCACCATCGCTGAACCGATACCCTCGAACGAAGAGTTCGAGCTTGGACAACCAGCGTCGCATCAGGGACGGCACGAAAGGATTGGCGTCGTTCTGCTGAACCCCGCGAACTTCGAACTGGCGAATCATGCCGTCCGCACCCACTCTCACTTTGAGATCCAATGTCGCAGAATGCTCGTCGTATGCAAGGAGGTCAGATAACGACCGATAGGGTTCTCCACCTTGAATTTTTCGCCCAAATTCGCTGAGCCGGGTGAAGCCGGAGCTCGCCAATCTATCGACGATGTTCTTGAGTAGTTGGAGTATGTCGAGCTGCCGACGCTGCGCATCCCACCTTCCAATTCCGGTTGCCGCCTCGAGGCGTGTGCGAAAGCGGCGGAGTTCCAGATACAACTGCTCGAGTTCCCTGCGGCGCCCGGGCGCATCGGTCAGTTGTGCCACGATGCTCCGCCGATATTGCACCGTTTTCACATCCGAGGGCGGGCGCGACAAGAGTCTGACAAGGTGAGTCCCGGACACCGCTAATTCGTGCGGTCCCACGTGGATCTTGAAACACTGCGACACGAATTCCGTCAAGAACACGTCTCGCACGTAAGAGTCCGGATTCCAGCTGGAGGGGGCCAACTGGGACCGCTCGAGAGCATCCGTGAACAGCCCCCCAGAGACGCCTCCGGAAAACGCAAGCTGAATGGCCAGGCGAGTCTGTTCCATGTCGATTCGGCACATAGACACGGCATGCAGCAAGTCTGGATACGCGTCCGAGCCGGGCTGCCTAATTTCCACCAAATGGAGTGTGTGTGATTCCGTGGGCCCGGGCCAGGTGGCATTCGTCATCAGTATTGCGACAACCCGATGATGCAAAAGTTCCCAAAGTGCATGCGAATTACGCGAGTCGCGCGGCGGCCCGCAGAAAAGTCGCCTTTGCCCCACAAAGGGTCCATATTCGGGGTGTGCGCGTTCACACGGGAACCAGCGGATTCAGCTACGACGAGTGGCACGGACGGTTTTACCCAGTCGACCTGCCTGCAGCCAATCGGCTTGAACACTATTGCTCACATCTGCTTAGCGTCGAGATCAACAACACTTTTTATCAAATGCCGAAAGCCGCGCTCCTCGAGGGTTGGCGCGATACTGTTCCCGACGACTTTCGCTTCGCATTGAAAGTGCCACGCCGCATTACGCATAGTCAGCAACTCAAGGAGTCGGGTGAATCACTCGGATATTTCTTGACTGCCGCATCGGCACTGGGGAACAAATTGGGCCCTGTGCTGTTTCAACTGCCGCCATTCTTGCGCAAAGACGCGCCGCGGCTCGCGGATTTTCTCGCACTCCTGCCGCCCACGCTGCTTGCGGCGTTCGAGTTTCGTCACCCGTCGTGGTTCGACGACGAAATCTTCGCGCTGCTATCTGGTCATAACGCGGCACTGTGTGGTGGCGACGCCGAAAAGGGCGATCGTTCGCCGCCTCACGTCGCCACCGCCGACTTCGGCTACCTGCGCTTGCGCGCCCCAGGTTACGACGCGGAAGAACTGCGCACTTGGTCCGAGCGCGTCCTCGCCGAGCGTTGGACGAACGCGTACGTCTACCTCAAGCACGAAGTGCTCGGTCCCGACTATGCTGCATTCCTGGCAGCCGTCGCGTCGGGCACTCCCGTGCCGCCCTGGGTGAACCTAGTGGCGGCGCCTGCCGTCCCAGCTGTCGCGCAAGGTCGCCCAAGGAAGGGCCTGGCGCGCACATCGCCCTCGAAAGCAGCGGCTGAAGCCGCAAAGGCTCGCCCCGCTACGCCTGCTCGTCGACGCAGCTCCAAGTAAGCCTCGGGAATCGTCTCAGGCTTGTCATGGGGCCTTCACGTCGATGATCAGGAGGCAATGCTCTTAGCCAACCACGCCAAATTATCGGCAAATCGATCGATCGTTTCCAGGGCTTCGGTGTCCTGCATCACTGTCCCTACGTCACGTGCCGTGGCGACGTTCCAGTAACTGGAGCCTGGCACGATCATGTCATTTATCATGTACCACATGAGTAGTTGAGCAAACGTGAAGTTGTGTCCCGCTCGGCGCGCAACGGTGATGGGTCCGCCGATTTTTCGAGCGAAGAGGTTGCCGTTGGCGCGAGAGACGTATCCGGCACGATCGAGCAACGCCATCAGCTCGGGTGTTGCGGACCCAAAGTGAACAGGCGAGCCTACGATGATGATGTCGGCCTTCACCATCTTTTCGAAATACGCCTGATAATCGTCGTCCGTTATCCCAGGACAGGTGGCATCGCGACTTTCGATGCAGGCGTTGCAAGCGGTGCAGCCACGGATGGTCTTACCAGCGAGCGTGACCAGTTCAACTTCAATAGATTGCGTTGATAGACGATCGAGGCACCGCCTGAGCAAGGTGTCGGTGTTGCCGTTTGTACGAGGGCTTCCAGAGATGGCCAGGGCCGATAATGTCATGGGTAGATCCTAATCCGAATGCTCATTAGAACTGAACACCCGAGTCGATGTAGTAGGTTTCCTTTTGGGCGGAGTCGGCGGGGGTCCATGACTTGATCGCGCCTTCGGCTACTACAGAACGCCCGGAGCCGTCCGTTACTCTAATCGAAACAGGCAGGTCGAACTTTCCGGAATTTTGAGGCAAAACCCAGGTTCCATAGCGTTCTTGCGGTCGAGACATCGTGTAGTTGGAGTTTCGCTGGAGGCCGACCCAAGTGCCCGATGGCAATCGGGCCTCTACGGTTGCTGGAGCCCCCATCTTGGCCATATTCACGACGCTCAGCGCAAAGTAGTACTCATTGGCGTTGGTCTGTAGCCAAAAGTACATGTTGCCCAATACCGGACAGGGAATGCGCTTGTACTTGGTGGGAATCACACCGTCGGGCATAGCCCCATCGGGGGTACCGGACTGTAATCTTGCCATGGCAATGTCGGACAAATCAAAGTGAATGCTCTCATCCGACGTCGGATCGTGATTCTTTGCTGGCGGTGGCGGCGATGGGGGTAGTTGGCAGCCATACTTGAAATCGGACACCTCGCCGCAATGGTCGCGGCCGGAGCCGCAGCACCACTTCGAATTCGCCGCACACGGACAAGAGTCTACGACTTGTATGACGATGGGTGGAGTGTAGCCTGCGTCGCCTGGTTTGTACTCGGTGCCGTCCTTTTGAGTGCGGACCAACTCGAAGCATTCGCCGCAACTCAAGTAATTGTCGTTGTCACCGGGCAGATCCGGCCAGAACTGAGAGTAGTAGTTGCCTTGCGGAGCCGCGAAATTACCGTGCAGTGTCGTATCCGCGGGATCACGACAAAGATCTGGATATGCTTTGCAGAACGCGTCGCACTGCTGGGCATAGCCCGAGTTGAATTTATACGCCGTCGTGCACAGGCCGTAGAGGCCGAATGCACAGGCACCGGAAGCCGTTAGTCCAAAATGGGTCGACCGAGAATAATGCCAAGGCTCGCTATCNNGGCCATTGCCCGGATTCGCAGCCCTTGCTGTTGACGACCTCACACTGCGCCGAGCCCGGTCCACCGCAGGCCGTGCAGCTTTCGGATTTGTCGTCGTTGGTACAATATTGGGCGCAGCAAACGCCTTCGGTTAGTGCCCAGGATCCGCATGATGCCGGATCGCCTGCGGGGCGCGCCGCAGGCTTACGCACTACGGTAGTTCCACCCGTGCCCATCGAGATCTGTCCGCCGGTATTGGTCGAGGGCGCACCGCCGGCTATCGACGCCGAGCCGCCGGAAGATGTCGTGATCGACGAGGTGCCGCCGGAAGATGTCGTGATCCCGCCGGAAGATGTATTGCTCGACGACGTGCCGCCTGTGAGCAGCTGACCGCCCGATGACACTCCAGACTTTCCACCCGTTGCCGCGATTCCACCTTGAGCGACGCCACTGCCGCCTGAACTTGTACTGGAGCCGCCTGAACTTGTACTGGAGCCGCCTGAACTTGCACTGGAGCCGCCTGAGTTGGCAACGGAACCGCCCTGACTTGGGCTCGCGCCACCCTGACCGGTGCGGCCTCCTTGGACGGTGCTGAACCCCCCCTGAGCTTGTGCCGAGCCACCGGAGCTCGTGTTCGCGCCCCCCGAGTTGATGCCGCCAAGACCCCCGCCTGCGTTGGAGCCGGCGGCACCGGGGGTCATATTTCTTGCCGAGCAAGCCAAAACCATCAGTAAGTTCACTGTAGTTACGGCAATTCGTCGATTCATTCGCATAAAGGCACCCGAGTCTCGTGCTATCCGAAGAGTACGACTGGGGCCTCGACCCGTCAATCGACGTATTGCTGCTGCGATGGCTGGCGTTGCCCAAACCTACCTATCAGGAAACAGCAGCGGCCATTTTGCAACCGCATACGCGCAAACGCCTGGTTGAGCTCGGCATCGTTATGAGCATGGTCGATGGTGCAGTGCTCAATGCGTGTCGCCTATGCCCAGTCGAGCGGTCGTCGATGCATTCCATCATGCGGCCATCGCCGCGGGTGGGCGTGACAACGGCGCGCCGGGCCTGCGTAGCCACTATCATCCAGGCTACTACAGCGCTTTCGTCCTAGATCCAGACGGTCACAATATCGAAGCCGTGTGCCACAAGCCGGAATGACAATTCGCGCCTCAGTTGAGGTCTGCAGGATCAATCTGCGGTGCTTCCAGAGGCCGAGTAACGAACACCCAACGCACGCTGCCGTCTGGGATGGTGACACGGACGTACTCCTCCGGCTTGGCGAGCAGCGTCACGACGGGACCGCTCTCACCTGCCTCGACCGCGACGAGCTCCATTCCGCCCAGAATTCGCAGCCCCTCGAGGGCTTCGCCGAAGGCGAGGCCGGCGCGTTCGGAGAGCGCCTCGAGTTCCAAGGTGCGTTCCCAACCAAACGCTCCAATTAGAGCGTGCCCGCTGAAACAGGCAGCCTTTTGCTTGTCCGAAAGGTCCGTCCAGAGTTCAGCAGGAAATGCGAGGGGAGGAGCGCTCACCTCGCTAGCGACTAGGGGCAATCCACGTTCAAACATAACTAGCAAGTTAAGGTCTCCCTGAAACATGTCAACCAGCCGCTCACCTGGCTAATTTGGTAACGGGGTCCATTCCGGTCGGCAAAGCCATTTTTGCCTTCGCAATCTGAAACGTCGGTAACCTGTACCTTAGACTTGCTCGCGCTACCTGTTCGTTCACTAGGCCCCTTTGGGCCTTCCTCGCTGCGCGAGGACCGTCTACCTCCTTGAAAAAGTACAGCAAACTGTACTTTTTCACTCCGGTTCGTTCTGACGCTTCTATTGTGCTGGCGTTTGGTGCCCCGGCCCCAAACGCTGCATTTCAAAAAAGTCGAGTTTCCTCCCTAAGGTCGCCAACGGGCGACGTCCTGGTGAAAACGATCGAGGGCAGCGCCCAGCGATTGAGGCGAGCGATCTTGTTGCGTTTGGAACCGGAGATTAGCCTCGTGGAGACGATGCACGAGTTCGCCGTACAAGGTGGTTGGGGAGCGCCGTTGCTGCGCAAGCATTGGGGGTGATAGCCTTATAAGATGGTCTCGAAGTCTGCCGCCGTTGTCGTAGTTGCACTTCTCACGCTTGCTGCCGTTACCGCATGCAGCGGCCAGGCACCGTCGCTCAACGGGTCAGGTGGCGGCACCTCGACTGGCGGGGGCACCTCGACTACGCCACCGACGAATCCGCAAGACGGACCGCCCGCGGGTTACGCCGACGGGCACGCGGCCATCCCTGCCGCGGGGCAAGCCGAAGACGTGTCGTCACCCACTACCGTTGTTGGAACGGGCACCCCCGCGAGTTGTACGGGCGATGCGTTCGTGGCCGCAGTCGCTAAAGGCGGCATCATCACGTTCAATTGTGGGCCCGATCCGGTGACGATTGTCCTTACCTCAACAGCGAAGGTCTTCAACGACAAGGGGACCAAGCTCGTGATCGATGGCGGCAATAAGGTAACGCTTAGTGGCGGCGGGACGACCCGAATCCTTTACATGGCCACCTGTGACAAGGCGCAAGTTTACCCGCCGGGTTCGGGCGACTGCAACACGAACCCCGGTGTGCAACTCGTCGTACAGAACATCACCTTCGTCGACGGCAGCGCGAAGGGTATACCCGAGGGCACGAACAACGATGGAGGCGGCGGCGCGATCCACGCGCAGGGCGGAAGCCTCAAGGTCGTCAATTGTCGCTTCTTCAACAACGTGTGCGACGATCTCGGATCCGACGTCGGGGGTGGCGCGATTCGCAAGCTCGACTACCTGATTGCAGCCGGAGCGGGTCCGGCTCGCCCAGTCTGGATCGTCAATAGCACATTCGGCGGTAAGGATGGCTATGGCAACTCGTGCGCCAACGGCGGCGCGCTCAGCAGTATCGGTGTCTCGTGGAACATCCTCAATACCCTGCTCTCCTACAACACGGCCGTCGGCCATGGCGCGAACAGCGGCCAGGGTGGCAACGGCGGCGCTATCTACAACGATGGCAACGAGATCGTGCTCAACATCACCAGCAGCCTGATCGAGAACAACATGGCGAACGAAGGCGGTAGTGCGGTCTTCTTCGTCAGCAACGACAAATCCGGCTCGATCACGATCACGGACTCGATCACGCGCGGCAACCCCCGCGGTACGTTCGAAACCCCGAATTTATACGGCTTTTACGTGATTGCCAAAGCTGCGGCAACGGTCGATAATTCGCAGATTTTGCGCTGATGGCAGTTGCGACGGGCCGTCGAGGCCGTTCGCGATCGATGGGCTGTCTGCGGCGGGCCGTCACCGAACCCCGCCCCCAAAGTTGACTAGAACCTGGGAGGTGGCGTTCGCGGTGCCGGCCAATGTAACGGGAGGACTCGTTGCCATGGTGGATGCAGTTCCGGCACCTATTTCGATTATCCGAGTTGGCGATATCGTCGGTTCGGTTCAAGTGGAACCGGCAGGTGATTCAACTCACTAGGCGCTGGGCCTCTTGCTCGATAAAACTCCACACGGCGGCAATTCGCGGTACGTCGCTCGAGGACTCATTTTTGCGGCGGCGTCGGGCCCTGCGGATTGGGAGCATTGAGTGTCAGAGTTAGCCTAGCAACCCACTCATCTTGCGGAGCCATCGCTTTGAGCTTCTCCAAGTGGTGGCGGGCCTCGTCATCAGCACCAATCGAATGAGCTAGCAGTCCCAAATTGAATCGCGCATCGAGGTTCATTGGATCGAGTTGAATCACTTTCAAGTAAGCTTCGCGCGCATCAACACCGCACCGATACATCCAAGGCCTGCTACCGCTGATGCGAGTGCAATTCCAAGTCTTGGGCGTGAGCGGGGCGCGTCGTTCATGGTTCTCGGTATTCCCTTTGCCAGACTTGGGTCGTGACGTCACGGGGACGTTCACTGGCTCGCGTCCTCGTTGCACGCTTTTTCGGCTTGGACAGCCAATTGTTGCACGCAAAATGCCTTGTTCTTCTCGACCCTGGCAAGCTCGGATGACGGGAGTTTGTTTTCGCTGAGCAACCGGTCCACGGCTTTGAGCGCATCACCAAACCTTCCCAGCCAATACGCGGAAACCGCATATTCGTCGATGATTCGCCAGTCGTAGACAGAATCGTCGAGAAATAGGATGTCGGCGGGTCGGACAATCTGCATCGCGGCGCTCGAAAATAGGTGAGCTAGTGCGAATTGTTTCCGCTCCCGGTGATAGCGCGCCAGCGCGCACAGCGGTTCGGCGCGCGTAGGACGGTGTTGATAAGCGTGCAGATAGGCGGCTACGATGAGGGATGGCTCCTGAGCGAGACGTTCCCGCAGGACAGCCACTTGATAGAGGGAATACCAGGCTTCCTCGTCCCACCCCGACATCGAGGCGCGACGTTCGTAGACTTCGAGGCTCTTTGCAAGCTCACCCGCATCACGGTAGCTCTGGGCGAGATAAAATACGGTGCGGGCGTTGTCGGGCTCGTTTCGCCATGCCGCCTCGAGTACCGCTGCATCCGCGAGATATTTCTTTTGCGGGTCGGCGTTGCGGGCGCCATCGAACAGACCCTTGGTCGTAAGCCCTTCGAGGGTCGCTGTCGTGTGAGTCGCGTCGCAGACAATAGCCTCGTGCAGAACGCCCACGTAACGCCAAGGCAGTGCGCTACGCACCAACTGCGATAGGTAAAATGACGTGCCGCTATCTTTCGCCTCGTGACGAATCTGATATTCGTCGGCAACGAGCGTAGGCATTCGGAAATTGGGACCGACAAGTAGCACCTCGTCAGCGTCAATAATGAGCGTGTAGTCGGCCTTGCCCTTGGCCAATTGCAAGGCCTCGCTGCGATTGTAACCGAAGTCGCGCCACGCACATTGATGCAACTCTCCCGGGATGTCTTTGAGGTGCTGGCGAACGAGGTCCTGGGTGCCATCCGTCGAGCCAGTGTCGCAAATAACCCAAGAGTCAATAAATGGCAGAACCGAGTCGAGGCAGCGCCGCAGGACATGCGACTCGTTCTTCACGATCATGTTGAGGCAGATCGTTGCGTTCGGCATGACTTTCTCTCAGGGTAGTTCGAAATCGAGCGTCACTTGCACAGGCTGCGACTGCGGAGCTATGGTAAGGTTGGTAAGTTCCGTCGTCACGCAGCTCGCTAAACCGGCGCGGAAAGCTTCGGGATGCTCGGAGAGCCCCAAAGCCGTGGCTGTACCGCTCGGCCCCGCGGCGCTACCGCCCGTGGCCGCGCTACCGCCTGTGCCAGAACCACCGCTCGAATTGGCACCCCCAGTGTTTGGACTTCCCCCGCTCGAGCTACCGCCCGTGGACGCACAGGGTTCAGTCGAGGATCCTGCGCCAACGCTATTCGCGTCACAAGTGGCCGGCGGCGAACCTCCGCATCCGAGGGCTAAGAACAAAACTGCCGCAGCGGCGAGTGGGAACCGGACTGAAATGAATTGACTAGTCATTATCCAGATTCCTGTCTCGAAAGGGGAATCACCGTTGTGTCTGGCTCAGGTGAAATTAGACGGCCTCGGTGAGGCGGCGCGCAACGAAATCACGTCTCAGTATCCGAAACGCGCGGACGTGTCAACGGGCTTGGCATAGGGTCAACGCTTTTCATTCTTGCGTCTTTGACAGCCGCAACTATAGAACCGCCGGAGTCTTGGCAGTCGCTGACTCAGAGTCAGTTCCAAGATCTATCTACGGCAGTCAAAGTTACTGCTGAGGCCGAACGGATTCTACGGAAATACTCTTTTCGGTGAACTGCCGATACAATTCGACGCGGATGCGCTCACCGTTACGCTTATCCTGCTGTTGGGCATAATCCGAGTCGTGAACCGCGTCACCCATCGACCTTCTTGAATGCACTACCTGCCGAGCACCGAGGCGTACAGCAGCGCCGTGCGGACTTCGCCTTCCGTCAGGTTCGTCGCGCTAGCAAGGGCCTTTACGTCTGGATTCGATTGATGCTGCTCGCGCAAACGCCGCGCTTCGCGCAAAACCAAATTAAGGTGCAGCCGAACATCGGGAACTTGTACATCGATCTGGCGACCGGAGGATTCGAGTGAATCGAACAGCTCTTCGATTTCTGCCTGAGATATCTGCTCGATCCCGATGGCCTCACCGATGCTATCCAACGATAAACTGCGATCGTTGGATTTGAGCAGACGCTCGAGGATTGCCACGATGACGGGGCGCATGAAGTGGGTGGTGCTCCTGGAGTCTTGGGCGCCGGGCAGCGCGCACGGTGTTATCGAATCCTCTTTAGTTCAGCCCACAGCCGCCGCCGCCGCAACAACTGCCGGTATCGAAACCCCCGCCCATCGGGCAGCTTCCGCTGGCACAACTGGGCGAGCTCTCTCCGTGAGAGCCGTGAGCGAAAGTGGCTGAAAGGATCCGACGTAGTTGCTGACCGGTTTCGGGATGCTGAGTCAGCGTAGGGTCGCTCATCTTCTGTTCGGTTTCATAAATGCCCACCACGGCACCGGCCGTATCTAAGATTTCATACTCGTATATAGCCATTCTAGTTCTGCTCCATTCGGATTTTGAGTCGTCTACCCCGCCTGGGGAAGGCTTGAAAGCCTCCTGTCAGCCTGGGTCGAAGAGACCGACTCTTCGAGCCAATTTTGGCCCATTTGGATTCGCAAAAAATGAACCCGCAGAGCCTCCGGCTCAAGATCCAGACTATAGGTTCCACCTCTTGACCCCGGACGGCGAACGTACGATCCTTCGAAGCTAACAGGGCGTGTATGCGTCACGCTCATGACGCAAAAGTCCCCATCGTCGTCTCCTGCCGCTAGGTACGCGATGGGGATGGCCTTCGATGCTGCGCGCGGTGTTGCGCTGCTCTATGGGGGCCAGAGCGGAACCACCTTCTTTTCGGACACCTGGGGATGGAACGGCGTCACGTGGACACAATACACGTCTGCGGGGGGCGTCGCGCGTAGCACCCACGCAATGGCTTACGATTCGGTGCGCACGCGAGTCGTTTCGTTTGGCGGCAACAGCACGCTGGCAGGGGCTCCATACGCACAAACCTGGGAATGGAATGGTACCAACTGGGCCAACCAAGCCACAACTACGAACCCAACCGCGCGCACGAGCCCCTCAATGACATTCGATTCACTTCGTGGCAAAATCGTCCTATTTGGCGGCTACGCAAGCGTTCTCACGAACGATACGTGGGAATACACGGGTCCGTAGCTTCGCGCGCAATTTAATGTTCAGGCATGCTGTCGATTCTTTCGAGCAAAAACACGGCGTACGTTTCGTGTGTGACGGCATTCGCGGCTGGAAACGCCGGGCAGACGACTCAAGTGCCGCGCAGCTGAGGTTTGGGGCGGCGTGGTAAGCTACTTCGAACATTTTTGCGAGGACTTCGCCAGGAGGCAGGGGCTCAATGTCTCCGTCGCGCGGGAGCCATACGTCCACAGTAACGCCGAAACGTGGCAGATGGTTGCCAAATTGGCGATACTGCGGAAATGGCCCGACAATAGCGTTGAGTTGAAAGGCAAGAAATTCTGAGTCTTTGACAGCCGCGTTCGATTGCCGTATCCTTCGATACATGAGGTGCTTATCTTCGAAGATATTGGTTTGCTTGAGTCTTTTGCCATTGATGGTGCATGCGTCGCCGGACGCCAGCCAAGGGGCGCCCATCCCGCCGGAGTGTGTAGGAATTCCTGAAAATGAACCGCTTATTTCCGGTTTGGGCAGTGGACAAGCTATGGTTTCGGGGCAGGTCGCGACGCTTCGCTTCTCCAACATAGCATACAGTTGCGGTGAGACTCTTACGAGTGGCAGTACGGAAGTGTGCAGAGATGATTGGACATTTAGTCTGACCGTGCCAATCAGCGCAATTCAGCCGGGGGTGTACAGCTTATCCAACCTGACGGCACAATTCAGCGAGTTTTTCAATGTCGCTGGCCCCGCGCGGGGTGGAGGGTGCTCCCAGGCCTCGTGTCGAATGAGTAGTAACGGCATCGGGGAACTAACGGTGAATGACTCACGCGCGACATTGGAGATTTACTCCGCGGGCAGCCAATGCATCACTGGCAAGATAACGGGATTCCAAGATCCAATATTTTCTAATTCGCCGAACTACAACGGCGCATTTTTCGCGAACCGCTGCTCACAATAGAGCGGCCATTCTATTGTGGGATGCAGCTGTGGGATACAGCAAGCGAAATAGGCCCAGCAATCGGAGTGTTGTCCAGGCAGTCCCGACGTCCCGGTTATGCGTTGATTCCGCTGGGGCTTGGCGCGAACGCTGCGTGATCGGAACCGGTTGCGACGGCCGAGATGTTGCTCGGTCAATACAACGCACAGGATAGTACCTATTCGGCTCCGATTTAGGGCATCACCTTGAATGACGACGACAGGCCCAACGGACCCTGCGCCCTGGTACAAGACGCCGTCGTCGGACAAGAGTGTGTTGAGAGATCTTCTGGCAGAGTCGACGACAACTCTCCCGTTGCGATTACTCTTGTCGTCGACCAACGAATGAGTCAGCAGTGTTGCTCATCTGCGATGATCCGGCTGGATATTGGAGCGCGGCTTGCGGCGCGCATCGAGGCGCGCCGCTACTTTGTGATGTGTACAAGCAGGTCAACCAACTTATTCGAATAGCCCCACTCGTTGTCATACCACGAGACGAGTTTGACGAAGGTGGGACTCAATTGGATGCCCGCTTTGGCATCGAAAATCGAGGTGCGCGGGTCGCCGAGAAAGTCGGTCGACACGACGTCGTCTTCAGTATAACCGAGAATTCCCTTGAGTGCGCCTTCTGAAGCATGCTTGATAGCATCCTTGATGGCTTCGTAGTCCGTGGGCTTTTCGAGGCGGACGGTTAGGTCGACAACCGACACGTTTGGAGTCGGCACGCGAAAGGACATGCCCGTGAGTTTGCCTTGTAGAGCCGGAATTACTTTGCCGACGGCTTTGGCTGCACCCGTCGAGGAAGGAATGATATTTTGCCCTGCGCCGCGTCCGCCGCGCCAGTCCTTGGCAGACGGAGAGTCCACGGTTTTTTGCGAGGCGGTTACTGCGTGCACTGCAGTCATAAGGCCCTCGAGAATGACGAAGTTGTCGTGTATGACTTTGGCCAGCGGTGCCAGACAGTTGGTGGTGCAGGAAGCGTTTGAGACTATGTCCTGGCCAGCGTAAGTCGAATGGTTGACGCCCATCACGAACATGGGAGTTGCGTCCTTCGAAGGCCCGCTCAAGACAACCTTTCTTGCACCCGCTTTGATGTGGGCTCGTGCATTCTCATCGGTCAAAAAAACGCCAGTCGATTCAATGATGTAGTCACCACCGATGTCACCCCAATTCAAGTTGGCGGGGTCCTTCTCGGCTGTAGTACGAATGGGTTTGCCGTTGACGATGAGACTTTCGCCATTTACCTCGACCGTGCCGGCAAATCTGCCATGCGTCGAGTCGTACTTGAGCAGGTAAGCCATGTATGCCGAGTTGACGAAGGGATCATTAATGCCGACGACTTCGACGTCTCTGCGGGCCATGACCGCGCGCAATGCCATTCTACCGATTCGTCCAAATCCGTTGATGCCGATCTTGAGCATGCGGGGTCCTTTCGTGCGATGCGGCCTCCATACCGCGGGCCGCTAGCCCTACCCCCGTAAAATATCGCAAACTGGCCTTGGCTCAAAGGACAAGAATATTGCAAATTCAGCCAGCTCTGGCAGACTCGAGGAATGAGTCGTAGAGCGAAGCGCGTCTGGTTCCTCGTCGCCCCACGCACGGGCCTGTTGAACATTAGTGGTCCATGGGAGGTGTTGGGTCACGCCAATGAAGTGCTCGGTCGTGTGGCATATAAACTTGAACTTGTCGGGCCGAGTGGGCCTGCCGTGCCGACGCGCCACGGGATTGTCCTGGGGGCAATTCGGTCGTTACCTAGAACGAGCGCAAAGCTCCCCGATGTCGCAATTGTCGCTGGAGGGTCGCCTCTCGACCCAATGCCGGAGGCGCAAGCCCGCATTGTGCAATGGCTGCGCCTGCATCACGCGCGAATTCCGACAATTGTTTCGACATGCACGGGCGCGTTCGTACTGGGCGCGGCGGGTTTGCTCGACGGGCGTCGTGCCACCACACATTGGCTGCATCTCGCTGACTTGCAAGCGAGGTTCCCGGCGGCTCACGTCGTCGATGACGGGATATACGTACATGACGATCACGTGTGGACATCAGCCGGCGTTACGGCAGGCATCGATCTCACTTTGGCGCTGGTCGAAGAGGATCATGGGCACAGCGTCGCGATGGCCGTCGCAAAACGGTTGGTTCTGTTTCTACGCCGCTCAGGCAACCAGGCGCAGTTTAGCTCAGCGCTTCGGCGGCAAGAAAAGGAACCGCCGATGTTGCGCGACATCTCGACGTTCGTAGTCGAGCACATAGACGAACCACTGCCGGTGGAACGAATCGCGGAATGGACCGGCATGAGCCCCCGCACGCTTAGCCGTTGGTGTCGCGAGCACCTTGACGAATCGCCAGCGGAACTCGTGCGCCGACTTCGGATTGACGAAGCACAACGGCTGCTCGAGGAGACGCCGCTCCCTCTCAAGGACATTACGGAGAGAACGGGCCTTGGCGATGAGAGCACGTTGTGGCGTGCGTTCACACAACGACTCGGAATCACACCCGCCGAGTATAGGCAGCGTTTTGCTTGAATGCATCTCCGCATGAACGTGCATGAGGCAGGAGTGGTGTGGCGACCTCGTGCCCTGCGAGTGGAGGTTGCGGAGGCGAAGTGCCCCAGTTAAACTGCGCAGATGACCGAGCGCAACGAGGTAGTACGGTGAAATCAAATGCGAAACGCACGCAGCTTGCCTTCCTATTTGCGCCGGGTGCGGGTGCGCCCTCGTCTTCGGAATGGATGCAGGCCTTTGCTCGGCAACTGAGCGAGATTGGAAGCGTCGAATGCTTCGATTATGCATATCAACGTGAAGGGCGGCGCTCGCCGGACCGGCTACCGATATTGATGGCGGCTCATCAAACCGCCTTCGAGCGTCTGCGCTCCGAGCATGCTGGCCCAATTGTGCTCATCGGCAAGAGCATGGGTGGACGCATTGGCTGCCACTTGGCGAATCACCTCGGCAATAATGGCCCAACTGCACTCGTCTGCCTGGGCTATCCCCTCGTGGCCCCGAAGGGCGCGGTACGAGACGCCGTCCTAATGGATCTCAGCACTCCCATCCTGTTCATACAAGGCACCCGCGATGCACTCTGTCCGCCCGATCGCCTCGTCACGGTGCGCAAACGCATGTCCGCGCCGAACGAATTGCACGTCGTAGAAGGTGGCGATCACTCACTGCGTGTGCCAGTTCGTACGCTGGCAACTCAAGGTCGCACGCAAGCAGACGTGGACGCGGCGATCGTGCACGCCGTGCGTGATTTTGTCGAACCGCTCATCTTGTAGGGCTTTCTAGTGTGACGGCACGCAAAGCCGCGTGCCGTCATACACTGTCTGGCTGACGCGTCGTTCGAAAAGGCCATTGCAAACCCACGACCATTCCCCCAATTAGTGCGCCCGGTAAGCAGACGCAGATCGCCACGATAGAGGTAGCATGCAGCAACGGTCAGCGTGCACCAGTAGTTTGCGCAATCTGTTGGGCGCAGCACACGCGCGGCAGGCCTGTCTTGGGACCGGCACGGGTAGCGGAAAATGCGCACAGCGCACACCGTTGACCCCCTGCAGTCTGCAAGCTGACCTCCGCCAATTCAGAACTTGCGGAACGCTGGGTGCGCTGGGAGCGTGAAACCCGAGGGCAACGACTGGAAAATCAGCGAATAGTGACTAGGCGCTGACACAGGAAGCGGTCGAGCCCCTGCCTCGTCCGTGGTACAAGGCCTGCATGGACAACGTCGAACTGCTGAGGGAGATCCCACTGTTTGAGGCTTTGGCGACTGAGGATCTCGGGGTCCTTGCATCCGGTTTGGTGAGATGTTCCTTCCAAGCCGGCCAGATAATTTTCAATCAGGGCGACACCGGCGAGGAGATGTACATCGTGGCCGAAGGACAGGTGAACATTTACCTGCCAGGGGAAGCGTCGCGCCGCGTTTCGCTCAAAGACCTGGCGCGCGGTGAGTACTTTGGAGAACTCGGCCTGTTCGATGACAAGCCGCGTTCGGCGAGTGCGTTAGCTACAACCGATGCCGTGCTGTTTGGCCTGACCCGTTCCATGTTGGCCACCTACCTTGAAACCCGGCCACAGGCCGCCATGCCCATCCTACGGACCATGGCCGAACGGCTGCGTGAAACCAACACGCTGCTTTCTCAGCGTGCCGCCAAGAACGCCGTAGAGGAAGTCGAGAGGAATTTGAGCTGGGGCGATCGGCTTGCAGACAAGGTCGCCGTGCTAAACGGCAGCTGGACGTTCATCATCGGCCTCTTCGTCGTTATTGCATCCTGGATCATTGTTAACGCGCCCGGTGTTCTGGCAAAGCCCTTCGACATCTACCCATACGTATTTTTCAACCTCTTGCTGGCCATAGTAGTGGCCCTTCAGGGCCCGTTGATCGTGATGAGCCAAAACCGGCAAACGCTCAAGGAACGGGCTCAGGCCGAGACAGACTTCAACGTGAATCTTAAGAACGAAGTCAACATCGAAACCATACTGCGCGAGCTCGGGGAATTCCGAGCCGAAACGACCGACAGGCTGTCGGCACTCGAGCACCGATAGGCCGACGGCACGCTCCGATGCGTTAAAACGCGTGCGCGGCGGCCGCGATGTTCTACACCTCATCATCACATAGCGCGATAGCGTGCTGCTGCCGAAGGCTGGCGGGACCGTGGGCGAAAGAACCCCCGGAATTTCCGCGGGCGGATGCCCAGAAACTATCTGGTGGCGTTGACTCGAATGCCCTTCTTCCCTCGAAACGTCCGTAACATGCGGAAACTGCTCGACCGTAAGAGAATCGAAATCTAGCCATTGACGGGGCCGTAGCTTGGGGTCAAGGGCATTGGGTACATAGAAACGCTGAATTGCAGGCGAGGGAAGAAAACTATGATGTATAGCCATGGCGAGAGCATCAGGCATCTCAATACAAACATCGACGAGTTAGTGTCCCATATCCACTCTGTGGGGACTGGATTTCACTGCGTACCTGATAGCGATGTCGAAAGAGGCAATGACGAACGATATGAGAGAAGCTTTCAGGTTGAGCTGGACGAGACGAATACTCGAATTGGAGTTACTGGTTTGCTTTCCGAACAACAGTCACAGTTCGTTGCCACCATGTGCCTCAATGACGAAGGCCAATGCACCAATCCGAGCACCGAACTTCCGGCAGCAATGTCCGACGACCTGATCAACGAATTGAGTGACTCAATACGCGGCAAACTCGTGGAAAAGCAACTCCGCGAATCCACGAACCCCCCAAGCCGAAAAGCCCGCTGACCCGCCATGCGCGGAGTATACGCTGATTAGGTCTTACGACATTCGTGACTGGGGCGATCAGATGCTCGCGTAGGCGGCCTCGCGCGCCTTGCGAGTGCCGCCACAAAACAAAAAATCTCCACGATACCGCGGTCTCGAATTCAACGAAGGTCTACCGAGTTGGCGGAGTTCTGGCTGCGTTCGCAATGGCTCTTGGGTCGGTGGGGGGACTACATTGTACGCCGAGCGCTCAAGTCCATCGCGGAATTGGCCGTTGTATACGAGCAGGCGAGAAAGTGCTCGCCTCTTTAAGACGGGCCATGACCGCAGAGGCGCTAGGTTACTCAAATCTGAAACAGACCGCCGATGAGTTGTGGGCGGACAATGGCGATCGGNNGCGATCATTGCCGGCAAGTACCAACTAATCGAGGAGCTGGGTCAAGGATCCATGGGCTCGGTGTGGCTCGCCAAGAATCGTACGCTCGACGTCGATGTGGCGATCAAGTTGGTGCGCGCCGAACTTGCCCATGACGCCGATGGGATAGCGGAGCGCATGCTCCAGGAGGCGCGGGCCGCTGCGCGTATCGGACACCCCGCGATTATCCAAGTGTTCGATTTCGGCTTTGCAGAATTTGGCGATCCATTCATCGTCATGGAGTTGTTGCGCGGTGAGAGTCTGGATCA
>PMCK01000177.1 GCA_003154095.1 Myxococcales bacterium
GTGAACTTCCTCTTTTACCCAGATTGCGAAACCGAATGGGGCGCGTACATGCAATGCACTGCGAAGCAATCGGCAGATCCCGCCAATTGGCTCTGCATTCCCGATATCGAGCCGTCGCCCACCCAGTGCGATGATGCTCTCACCGTCGCAAATGACTGCGAGGGTTACTAGCTGCGCAAGTACATTTGGCTTGATTGGCTGTTCATAGCCATCGCACAAACACGTCGCGCGGCTCGCTTGAGCGATGCCGCGCGACTGGTGTTTCGCTGATTGAAACTAGCCTTCAGGTGCCGTCCGAGGCCAGCATCGCCTCGAGTCTTCGCGCGGATTTGCTAAGTCCCTCGGTGATCGAGTTGAAAACGACCTCGGGGAATTGCCGCGGGCACTTCGACTTGACTGAACTGATGGCGCGCGGCGTCTTTTCAATCAAGTTTGCAATAATGTCTCTCGTTGTCGCCTCACCCAGGCCACAGCGCTTAGCCGTTTGGACTATGTGCGACAAGCGTATTTCTTCGATTCGGTAATGCATATTCTTCCCGCGTAGCGCCATCGCCAGCTTGAGTTGCTTTCGGTCGAACTTGTTGCGTCCACGGCCTACGGCAGGCAAAAGTGAGATGACGTCGTAAAGTGGCGTCAAATGATATCGCCCACCTGCCAATAAATGGATGCTGAAGTCCTTTGCGTGGCCATCGGTTGCGGCGAGCATCCAGAACAGCAATTGAGCGCGCAATAGCGTGGAGAGATCTTTGTCACGCTGCTCCGAACCCTGCAGGATGTGCGCGATCTTCACGAGTCCGGGACCCCCATCGGACTCGTACTTTGCCGACGCGGGCGTCCCCGTAGCCTGACAGAGGTCTTCCTGAGGCAGTCGCAACCAGTAGGCTCCGGACGAGTGCAGGCGTCGGTCAAACCGTTCGACAATCAAGACTCTGTGAGATCCAAACTGATCGACTTTACAGCCAGCGACAGGCAGATCGTAGCTATGTAGAATCTGAGCGCACAGCCATTCGTTCTCGATCGACGTACTCATGTCCACTTGGCGATCGCCGACTAAGCCCAAGGGGAGCTTGAATATGTGCGTCGAGGGAGTGCAGCCGCGGGGTTTGCACCAGCGCCCGCCGTGCCAGGTGAAAGCGGTCTTTTCCTGCGCTCCCGCGATTGAAATCCGAAAATCGTCATTGTCTCGCAATTGACCGAGCGTGGGCGAGCTGATTGCGGCAAGCAAGTGTTCCTCAATGCCTTCCCGGGTTAGCGGCTCCGCCCGGATGCTAAATACATCGGTGGGCGTTTCGTCCTCTCTCAAGAGTTGGAGAGCTCCAACGCAGTCTCGGCCAATCGCTTCGAGCAGGTCGAAGGCGTTTCTGGAGGCCGTTCCGAATCGGGATTGCAGCCGTCGTCGAATAGGTTCACTTTCGGGAAGCAAATTGTCGAAAAAGAATCCGACCTTGTCTCCCGTGACGGGCCTGCCGTCTAGGTCGATCGGTAGCGACAAGGAGATTGGGCGCGCCTCTGCCGATGCGAGCCATTGCTCAGCGTATGTGAATTGTTCCGCGCCTTGACTCGGTATGCGCCAATGACCCATCAGTTGGCCGTTGGCCCAGACACCGAGCGCGCGACTCCGTGTGCGGCGCGCCACTGCTCACCATTCGCTCGTAGGTTTGGTTGCAGCGGACTTATTCTGGATAACGAGTTCGAGCCCCAGTAGTTTGGCGATTGTGATCAGTCTATCCAAAGTTATCCGCGCCGGATTGTCNNATTTGGCCTGGATTAGTAATTAGTTGACGCGTTTGAATCATCTGTTTTCCAATTATTCATAGTTTATCTGGATTACAGATAATGTCAATTTATTAGTTTTACAGATATTCCCAGTGACCCGCTTCGACCTCCTCATCCACTAGTCCGCGTGAGCGGTGGGTCGTGTCCACGTGCCGTCAAGCCAAAGAACGACAAACCGCCCCGAATCGGCTCCGATGGGCGCGATGTGAGGAGCGTCGCCGAGGAGAACTCGCGAGCCTAGATCTCGACGCTCTTCAACTTGATCTTGTTCAGATCGGCAACCCCAAGCCCAAGCTCGCTCGCGGTTTGAATGTACTTCGAGGCGCGGCCGACTTCCGCGAGCGTGCGCACTTTGCGGGCTTTGCGCTCTTTGTCGACCATTTCCGACCCGATTGCGTCGAGCGCGACTGGGTCAGTCGAGGCGTAGACGGCGCCATGCGGCACGACGGTGTTCGGATCTTTGAGTAGCGGTCCGCGGTCGTACATGAGTTTGAAACCATCCGCGATGTGCAGGCGCACGCGGCTGGTCATGATCGGGTGCGCGTAGAGCATCGCGATCTGCGGGTTGGCGTAATGGGCGTGATGCGCTTCGGGGTTGTTGATGGTGCCGTGCGTCATGTTTTTGAGCGCGCCGGTGTAACCACAAATGCTGTGGTCCTTGATCAGACCAACGTCGATGACGGCCGTCGCAGCAACCATGGGACGGCAAAACTTCGTTGTGATGCCCTCATAGATTCTGACGCCGGGCATCGGGAAATCTTTGTTGTTGTGAACGGCAATCGCAACGCCCTTCGGGAGATCGTATTTGGGCGCGCCGACGCGTGTCGAAAGCAAATAGCTGGTGAATTGCTCGTAAACCGTGATGTGGTTAGCAGGCACGCCGCAAGCGATGCAGGCTTCGACAATCGGCAGTATCAATTCGAACGAAGTGGACATGCTCGAGCCCGCAATGCCGTTCGGCTTGATGGCGACGATGTCATCCTTGTGAATGAACTTCTTCATTGCCTCGACCATGTTGGGCGCTTCCGTGAGTCCCATGAGCGCTTGCTCGAGCATGCGCCTCGCGACGTCGGGCTTGGGCCACATTTGGTTTCTTTGCATGATCGATGCAAAGTCGCCCTTCGCGGTTACCTTGGCGACCCTACCGGGCAATGACAACGGGGCAAAGCCTGCTGGAGGGCGCGCCACCAAGGACTCTGGTGTCCCTTCTGCCCACGCCACACCGGGCAACGCGGTCAGCATGCCAAGCCCTGCCAATGCCGTGGTGGACGACACAAACTCACGGCGATTCAATGTGGACTTCATACGGCCTCCAGTGACGCAAACGTGCGCAAGATTCAATCGTTTTCGAAGTGAGAGTCTTTGATTGGCTTACTTATAGCGCGTTTGGGGTCGGGGCCCCGAACGCCAGCACAATCAAACGTCAGAACGGACGAACAGGTTACGAGGGAAAACCTAAGGTACAGGTTACCGACTTTGCAAGTCGCGCTAGAAACATCGGCACGACTGGATGGAAGAAGCCCAATCAAAATCAAGTGAACCGGCCATTCTGACGGGCTCAGCCCCCGGAGGCCAGACCCCTTCATCGGTTCCAGAACGTTGGTAGTTGGCCATTTACTCATCAAAGCGCATCGGACGGAAGGGCGCGTGACCAAGCCACCGTTAGGGCCGAGGCCAGCGTGCGCCGTGAACTGCCCGCGCCGCGTACTGCCACGCTGACCTGATACGTGAGGCTTTCAATCATGAAGATACCAATGCCGCGTTCGGGGCCGGGGCACTGTCGCGGCGGCACGGAACACCACTGTGCTCCGACGTGATGGGCTGGCGAGTCCGCGCCGTTCGCCAGTTATCGCCACCCCGCTAGGCGCGCTTTATCCGCGACTTTCCGTGAAATGCGACCGTGGCACGGCCCTCGCTCTTACGTCCCTTCGCAACTGACTAGTTTGGAAGGTCCAAACAAGAAGGTTGAGCAAACAGCAAACAAGTTCGAAGCGTGCTTCGAACGAATCGATTGGAACAATATCATGGATGCAAGCAAAATCAAGATGGCGTACGTAATCAATGAGCGCGGTGGCAAAAGCTACTTCAACCGGGTGGGCATTGCCTTCGTCAACAGTGACGGTTCGCTCAATGTAAAGCTCGAAGCCATGCCGATCAACGGCGAGCTTCACATTCGCGACTACGTGCCGCGTGAAGAAAGCGCGGGGCCCGGCGTGACCCGAACCAGAGGCAACGGCAGCACTCGAACGGCAGCGGCAGCGGCGGAGCAGTGAGCCATGAGCCAGCCGCTCTTGAACAACGTTATAGATGACGGTGACCGGGGCGAAGCCGAACAATGCTCGGTTTCAACTTCCACGATGACTGCCCCACCAGCGGCACCGGCAACGGTGTGGAAACCCGTAATCATGCGCGTTGTCCTTGGTGGCCTCGCCTTACTTGGACTCGCTGGGGTTGGCGCCGCGTCGATGCTCGCCGGGCTCGACGGCGCGCGCGCCAACCCGCCTTCTCCTAGCGTGACGCACGCTAGCTCAAACGGTCCCGCCGCGGCCTCCGCGGCGGGCTCCGCTTTGCCCTCTCAACTGGCACCTCCCAACGGGGAAAAGGCCGCATCGGGTTCGCCGGCACCCGCTGCCGCGGCAGACGGGTGCACGGCAGGGCGCACTCCCGAGGGTAAAGTGATTCTCAACTTGGCCACGATGGCTGATCTACGGACTTTGCCGAATATTGGGCAAAAACGCGCTCAGGCAATCCTAAATCTGCGAGAAAAGCTGAAGAAGTTTCATCGGATTCAAGAGCTCAGACGGGTGCGTGGGATCGGTGCAAAGACACTGCAAAAGCTTGCCCCGAAGATTCTAGTCGATCCGCCTGCGGGGTCGTGTGCAGCTGCCGCGCCTGATGGCATGAAGAAGATGTAGTGCAGACGTCGCCCGTCGAAGGTGCCATGTGCTGCGGAAACCTTTAGGACAGTGGCCGTTGTGGCGCTGAGGATGGCTCACAAACCAGACGAACGCCTTCCCAAACTTCGACGAGCCTACCCGTGGTCAGCCTGCCAATATGCGGACCCAACTGGCCGCGATCCACCGTAGCCACTTGTGTGACATTGACCACGGAGGCTTTCGAAAGCCCAGCCTCGCCCTTTCGTAGCCGAACATTTCCGGGAAGCCCCGCGTACTTCAACTTCGAGGTGATCGCGACGACGACAGCCGTCTCAAGCTTGGTGCGATTGAAGCGGTCGTGTTGGAGTACAACGACAGGTCGTCGTCCTGCTGGAGCCGAGCCCCCCGTACCGGAAATAGATACCCAAACGACATCCCCCTGTTGAATTACCATTCGGTACCCTGGCTGCGTCCCGCGCCGCGCAGGTGATTCAATGTGTCGAAGTCTTGAGCGTCGAGGCTAGCGAGAACTTCGTCAACTTTCTTAGTGACAGCAGCATCGCGTTCACGCTCCGCAATGCGCGAAAGTACCGTTGCGATATACCGACTGCGCGTCATCCCGAGCCGCTTCGCGGCGCGGTCAACGCGAGTCATTGTTTCAGCGGGCACCGAAATTGCAAATTTCGTGACGGGCATGGTATTCCTTAACTAGAATACCAAACTAGCGGCCATTCGCAAGAGCGGAGGTCGTTTGCGTGGTATTGCTCGAGCCTTGATTGTGGGCTTAGCCCGGGGAACCAGTAATCACCTTACGGCGTTCCACCATCCTGCGGAATCCGCTCGATATCCGCCCCGACTCCCGCCAACTTCTTCTCAATTCGTTCATAACCGCGATCCAAGTGATACACGCGCCGCACGATTGTATCTCCTTCCGCAATGAGCCCCGCGATCACGAGTGACGCGCTAGCCCTCAAATCAGTGGCCATTACACTAGCGCCCTCCAATTGGCTGCAATTTACGATGGCCGTATTGTTGTGGATCTCGATATTCGCGCCCATGCGTTGTAGCTCAGGTACGTGCATGAAGCGATTTTCGAAGATTGTCTCCGTCAGTATGCTCTGTCCAGACGCAACGCACATCAATGCCATGAGCTGTGCCTGCATGTCCGTCGGAAAACCCGGGTGAGGCGC
>PMCK01000371.1 GCA_003154095.1 Myxococcales bacterium
ACCTCGGTCCATGCGTGCAGATCCGTGCAATCTTCGCTGACGCCCGCGAGACCATCCAGAGGCTTTTGATCCGCTCGGAGCTGAATCGAGTAACCCGACACGAACCGTGCGGCGAGGCCTAAGCTGCGGAGTAGATTGGCCAGCAACCACGCAAAATCTCGGCACGATCCGTGACCCCGTTGCAACATTTCTTCTGGAGGAAAAACACCGGGCTCCATCCGAATGTCGTAACGTAAACTTCGTTGGACCAATTGATTGATGTCAACCAAGACATCAACGGTGCGCCTCGAAGTGGCAAGGTAGTCGTGCTTAACTCGTTCGCGCAACTCGTGAAAGAGTGGCCCCGTCGAACAGGTTTGTAGATACGAGTAAAGGTCGCGCTTCAAATCCTCGTCATATTCGAACGGGTAATGCTCGGCAGATTTCTCCAGAAAGAAGTCAAAGGGGTTGATTGTGGTTAAGTTGGCGACAAGCTCGACGTCGACACCGAATTCCGTGGACGGCTCGGGGAACACCAAACGCGCCAAGTAGTTGCCAAAGGGATCTTGTTGCCAGTTTAGAAAAGCTCCCTGAGGTGAGATATTGAGCGAGTAGGCTTCAATGGGTGTTCGGCAATGCGGCGCTGGCCGGAGCCGAACCAAATGTGGAGACAAGTTTACTGGACGATCATAGCGATAGTGGGTCTTGTGCCGGAGAGCGACTCTAATTGCCATTGGCGCCAGCTAATCGAACGGCCTAATCTGTTGCCAGTAGGTTTCGCGCCGGCAACGGGGACGACTTTCGCAAATGAGTTGAAACAGCCGCCAGGTCACTCGTATCGAGAAAGCTCGAGAAATCATGCCTACCGCGCCAATGTCCGGTCGGCCGCTTTCACACTCCGAACGTTCCGATCTCACGCTTGGGCGCAGCGCAGCGGGTCCCTCAGCTCGAGTTAGCCTGCCCTGTGACGTATCCGGAAATTCTCCGGTAGAGCATTGCATTCTCCTGCTACTTCGACCGAAAACTGCTCGATTGTGGGGCCCGCTAGGCGGGCCCGATCGGTGACGAAGCATCAACCGTGGATTGTGCTTGATCTGCCTTGAATCTCGGCAGCATCCAGAAACCCCTACCCGCGGAGCGCCAGAAGTGAGTAGCCTATACGGAAAAGACCCACCGAGCGACGACCCACAAGACTATGACAAGTGCAATTCCGAGCGCCCACCAGCGCCAATTTCCCACATGAGCAGTTTGTGCTTGCTTCGCTGGCACATGCCTTGAATCCGAGTTCGGCTTACTATCTTCCGAGTAGGTCAAAGTATCTGACTCTCGCCGCCGATTCGAATCAGGTGCAATATTACTGCTGTCGGCGTTTTTTCGAGATTTCGAGAGTACTTCGGATTGAGGCTGGGGCGACCTGCGACGTTTGGCAATCGACTTCTTGTTCTGATTTGGGCTTGGAGCAGATGCCGGTTGTGCAGGGTTAGCCACGCTTGGCAGCAATGGTTCAGTGGGCAGCGGTTTTTTGGCTAGACGTTGTTGCTTGCGCAATGCCTTGGCCTCTGACCTACGTTTGGAAGCGTGTATCTGATTTTGCCGATCTAGCTCACGTCGCGCCTTTTTTGTTAGTGCTGGGGCAGCTATCGCCTCTGGATTCGCGGCAATATTCTGGTTGGCCCTTTGAGGATCAGGCTTCTTGGCACCCTCCTTATCCCTTTGTCTCGAGCGCTTAGCTTGCGACTTTGGCTCCACGAAGTCCCAGCCCGCATCGAGATCGGCTACCTCAACTTGTTCTTCCGCTTTGCCTTTGACAGAAACGGACGTAACGTCTGCTTCAATATCGTCCCAACCAGCATCGAGATCCTGGCCGACGTCGGATTCATGTTCTTTCATGGTGGTTAGCACGGAGCTTCACCGAGGGGGGCTCACGACCACCATAGTCCACGGTCTCAAGACGGGCAAATCTCGAGCTTTTGAGCCAAATTCATAGAGGAATTTCGCGCGTTGTGAAGCTTGCGAACGTGTCCACGTGCCGCCGTGCCAACAGTTCAGAACAACTGACCGACTCCACAGCCTGCCTTCACCGCCGCGGACACGGAAGCGGGATTCGCTTCGAGATCGTAGTCATAGCTCGCGGCTGAGCCCCCTGTGGGTGACGCAGGTACGCTGATCCGGAAGCTATCGCCACTTTGGCGCACCGGTAAGGAGAGTCCGGTGCCGTCGGTATTTTGGCCGTTGAGGCTGAGGGGCGAATTGGCGTCCAACAGATTTTGCTCGTCGCTGACTGCGTCAATCGGCGCGTAAACCACGCCGAATGTTCCTATCGGGCAAAAGCTCCAGGTGGGTGCGCCGTTGTCGTTGATGTAAATTGCATCGCGAGCGCTTTCGAATGCATTTCCTTGCAACAATGCGGCCGCACCGCAAGATGCGGCCACCGAAATGTTGGTGATATTGGACCAAGTATTGTTGAAAAGATGCGCCCACGTGCCTGGCCCGAACAGAAAGGGGTTCCAATTCGCGCTGGTGTCGAACCAATTGTGATGCAAAGTCAATGCTGGATTCCGATTGGTATTGATCACCGTTGGATCCTGACCACCACAAGCCTTGGTCGTGCGCCCGTTGAAGTGATTCCACGAGATAGTCATGTAGCCGGCTGCCGTTATTATGGCCTGATTGTTAGCCTCGTCCCAGCTTGATACGATGTGTAGCGATGTGTAACTGATGTTCTTGAATGAACAGTGATCTATCCAAATGTGATCCGCTGGCCATAACTTAATCGCTTCCCCGTCGTGAAGAATACCCGGGTTTATGTCCTGGAAATCGAGATTACGCAGGATGACATTGGAACTTCCAGACAGATCCAGCTCTACATTCCTGAGTGTCGCACCAGCGCCAAGGCCGACGAGTGTCTTGTTATCACCGACTCGCGCGACGTCGTAAGTGCTTTCGATGTCAATCAGTGCAGCCGTGAACGCGCAGCTGGCGGCCGCCAATGTTTCTGCGGCTACTGGTGTGCTAGGGTCGCAGATATTTATGCAGGCTTTGCTCGCGCGACCGGGCGACAATGTAAAATCGTAGGTTCCCTCGTTTATGAGTATGACGGTTGGCGTATCACCGCTGACTGCGCCCAAGAATTCCGTCGCGGACGATACGACCATCAGATGGCCAGCGGCGCGCGCCGCTGCAAGCGTTCCGCCCCCGGTAGTGCCCCCTAGCAATGATGCCCCCCCCATCGGTCGCTCGTCTACGACGGCGGAAAGCGCCGGGAGTTGTGCGTCGTCAAGGATATGTGCGTCGGGAGTCCCGGCACCGCCTCCAGATGAAGTGCCGTTTGCGGCAGATATTAAGTCGCTACGCTGGGTACTGCAACCGAGTTGCACCACCGCAGTGAGTGCGCATGCAACCACAGCGTGGCGGCCTAACCGAGACGACGTTTGCGTCCATCGAATTTTATCGGTTGACGGTGAATGGCAAGCATTCATGTGTGTTACAGGATGGGGCCGCGGGTTTTGGGGGCAGAGAGGATTTACAATCAACGAGTCTTGTCCTGTTTGAGAATGATGTCGGGCCCTTTGTCGATTCGGGTTGCAACCGAAGCCGGAGGGTTGGGGACATGGTTGCGGCAGCAAGTGGTTTACTTTGTAATTTCAATAATTTACGGAAGGGAGTGGAGCAGAACTGGCCAATTTGACCTGATTTCCACGTACAGGCTGCACTCGTGTCATAATTTCTCGAGTGGTGTTGGCTAGGTCGTCGAACCCCCCTCCGCGGGGCTCAGGTAATTCGGAATCGCAAGATTCGCCGGATCCCGCGGTCATAACGCCGATTGCTGAGCCACTTGCCGAGCCGGCAGACGACTTAGCTGGTGGCGTGAGTGCACAGCCCCTTTTGGCAGCCAGATCGACCGGCAACCCCCTGCCGAGGCGAAAGACCAATATTTCCTTCGCCGGGGATTATCACACGTGGGTGAAGGCCCTGGTGCGGGGTGATGAGGGCGCGGCGGTCGCCTTCTTCCATGAATATGTGTCTTTGGTCGAACGCAAGATTGTCCGCATTTTGGGTGCCGATTCCGATTTGGCCGACGCAACACAAGACGTGTTCCTACGGGCTCTTCAATCGATACATCGTCTTCGGGATCCGCAAGCGATGACGGAGTGGGTACTGCAGATTGCCGTGTGCACCGCCGCGGATTGGGTGCGCAGGCGTCAAAGGCGACGTTGGCTGTCGTTCCGGGATCCAGCCGAAATGGTCAATTCTCCGGCCTCGACCGTGGACGCATCCCATCGGGAGGCGCTCCGCGCAACGTACGCAATTTTGGACAAACTCAACGTGGAAGAGCGAACCGCCTTCGCGCTGCGAGTGATCGATGGCATGGAGCTCAAAGAGGTAGCCGTGGCCTGTGACTGCTCGCTCGCCACCGTCAAACGACGTTTGACGCGGGCCGAAGCGAGATTCGAAAAGCTAGCCCGACTCTACCCCTGCCTATTATCCTGGATTTCGAATTCGGAGCCCGAGGAGAAACCATGCAGCGTCTAATGGAATTGGGACGTCGAGTCGCCGCTACCCAGGACCAAGATCGCGCACTGCTCGGGGCTGCTGAAGTAGCGCACGAAAGTTTCATTCGCTCGTTGCGCAGGCGGCGGCGACCGGCTCGAACGCTGTTGTTGGCCGCGGCAGCAATTGCACTGATGGGCGGGCTATCAATCGTATTTTTGATGCCAAGCCATCCTATCACGGTAGCAATTGGAAATTCGACATCATTTGCGCCTTTGGGGGCATCGATAACCGCCCCTCTCGATCGCGAGGTGCCGTTGCAGTTCTCCGACGGCTCGACCGTCGCTTTGGCACCTGGCAGCAACGCCGTTATCACCTCTTTGGTTAGAAGTGGTGGCACGCTGCGGATCAATCATGGTCAGGCTCAAATGCACGTCGTGCATGAGCCGAAGACGCGGTGGTCGGTTCAAGCTGGCCCTTATACGGTTATCGTCACAGGTACTAGATTCGACGTCGATTGGCAGCCTCAACTGCAACAACTTGTCGTCAAACTTAGAGAGGGTCACGTCGTAGTAAGCGGTCACAGCTCTCAACCTCCAACGCAGATGACAGCCGGACAGCAACTCGTTGTCCTCGGCAACAATTGGACGATCGGCAAGTTGATTGATGGCCCGCTGCCCAAGCCTTTGGCATCCACGGACTCGCTTTCACAAGAGGCCGTTGTCGCGGATGTCGAGNNTCGAGGCACACCCTGTGCCGGCAGCCGCAATCCCGGAAGTCGGCAATTCTGCGGCGCGCCCCTCCCCCAGTGAAACTTGGCAAACGCTGGCAAACCGCGGCGAATATCGAGCCTCATTCGAATTGGCTCAGCACGACGGTTTCGAGCGAATCTGCCGCAGCAGTAGTTCATCTGAACTTTTGAGCCTTGCCGAGGCCTCTCGCTTTGCCGGCCATATCGAGAGTGCATTTCAAGCGCTGGGAATCCTCCGCATTCGATTCGGTGGGAGCGAAGATGCTGCAGTTGCGGCCTTCCAATTGGGCCGCATTACATCTAACGGGAGTCGAGCTGCCAATTGGTTTCGAACTTACTTACGCGAGCAGAAGCGCGGTGAACTCGCCCGGGAAGCATCCGGGCGACTTCTCGAGGCACTTTCACGGTCCGGAGATCGGGCCGCAGCGCAAGCGGCAGCCAACGACTATTTGGATTCTTATCCCCACGGACCGCATGCAGCCTTTGCGAGAAAATTATTAAATCCGTGAAACAATGAAGGGAATTTGGTCCGCCATCCTCGCGATGACTATCGGACTTGGGTCCNNTTACCGATCACGCCGACGCGGCCATTATTCCCCTTCTGCGCGCCGAACTCAACCAGTTGGGCCTGCAGGTGATCGAAGTCGAAAGGCGAAGGGACGAAGTCATTCCCCGCGAATTGACCGAAGCCGCCCGGCAACACCACGCAGTGGCTGCATTTCGAGTTCAAGTATCGAGCAATACGGTAGAGGTGTGGATCGCGGATCGGATAACGGGCAAAGTGTCTTTGCGCGAAGTCTTCACGCAAGGTTCTGATTCCCGGGTCGAAGCTCGCCTAGTTGTTCTGCAGGCCGTCGAACTCTTGCGCTGGAGCTTGCAAGAGGTCGATGCTCCGCATCCGTTGCGCGGTGAAGTGTCAAGTCCACCACCGACTCTGACTAGACTGAGGGAGTATCCGCAGGAAGACCCCGTGGCTTTCGGCGTGGCACCGTTGTTCCTATTGAGCCCCGGCGGAGCGAGCATTGGCGCGGGCGCACAGCTTGACATGACCCTGCGGTGGTCATGGGTTGGTACACGGTTCACGTACGGACAGCTCGTGTTCCCGGCAGTGCTCAAGACTGCGGCGGGCCGCGCGGAACTTACGACTCGATGGTTTGCCATCGAAGGAGTTGTCTTGGGGCACATGTCAAAGTGGAAGTTTGGCCCAAGCCTTGGCCTAGGCCTTGCCATGATTTCTACGTCTATGCATGGTATCTCCGGCCCAACTCGACCCGTATCCGACGATAGCTTGTTTACGATTGCCCCCATCGTTGACGGCAAAATGGCTTATTACGCGGGTAAACACGTGCAGATATCTCTTGGGCTGAGCATCATGACACCACTAAGATCGGACGCCATTTACTTCGAAGGTCAGCAAGTGGGAACTTACGGGAAGTTGTTCGTTTCCACCGCCCTTGGCATTCAGGTTGGAATACCTTGAGCGCTGCTCTCGGCTAGGTTCCGTCAACCTAAGCCTTACGCAATAGTGCGGCCAAGGGCACATGGGGTCGGGATTCATCGGGTTGTCGCAAGCGCAATCCGTCAAGTACAACGGCTCGGCGCGATGGAATCATTCTGTCGATGCGGCCACCCCAGGCGTAATTCTCTTCGACCACTCTTGCGCACCAGCATTGAGAGCACCCCTTGCGCTGCAGTCTTTCGAACGCCACCTTGGCGCCCAGCCTGACGATGTTGTTCGACTTATCAGCGCGGTCAACTTGGCCACAATGATACAGATTGCCCTCGGGATCCAGAGTCAAGTTAATCCAACCAGCCGCACAAGGCAGGGATTGGTCGTGGGGGAAATTTCTAAAATGGCTGAGACTCGCCCAGTGGTTCAAGATTGGGCGGCCCGCGCGCTTATGCTCCTGCAAACTCGAGAAGACAGCATCGGCCTGATCAGCGAGCAAGGCTATATCCGCAGCAGGTCCGCTTGGGTCTTGAAATAAACTGGGCCTAATGGGTTGGAAAATGATCTTTGCGCCGATACTCTCGGCAATAGTCAGAAGTTCGTCAACTGTGTGCACGTTGTGTTGACCGAGCGAGCAGGTCAACTCAACGGGCACTGAAAGGGCACTGGCGACAGCCACTGCGTCAATCGCCCATTCAAAGGCTCGCCTGCCCCTCATTGAGTCGTGAATTCTGGGCGGCCCGTCGAGACTTATCTTGAGCTTCTGCATCTTTCTAACGGTGTTGATCTTGCGCCGCACGAGGACGCCATTGGTATTCAAACGCACGACAATCTTGCGAGACACCAACCAGTTTACGATACCGTCGATATGTGAGTGTGCCAGTGCTTCCCCACCGTCCAAGGATATCTCCTTCATTCCGAGGGAATGTAGGCCATCGAGAGCTTCAATGATCTGTTCCATGTTCATCTCGTTGGCCAAGCGGGTATGCCTATCACAATAGGCACAATCCAGATTGCAAAGGTGGGTTACCTCGAAGCCCACTGCAATTGGAGCTGGTCGATTGAATACACGCGCCCGCGCAATCGACAATAAAGTCGAAGCTCTCATGCTTTTTGTCCTTCCACACTAAGAATAGGAATCGCCGTTGTTAGTCGGCGATCTCTCTGGTCAGCAATGCGCGTGCCAAGACCGTTTGAAGGGAAATTAGCGAGTTTGTCGCGAACACGTCAATGACTTGGGCAGCCGGGCCCTCGCGCTGCGGAGGCACAGCGTGAACTTGGTTCACAGGTATTCGTGCCGCAGGGCGGGAGCACTGATTGCCGTGCGCGTGCCGTAACGACAAAAAAAAACCAAAAGGAGTACGCAAATGTCACAACGCCCAAACAGGGCAAAGGGCGGTTCGCAAACCGCCCTTTGTTACGTGCGAGGTATCCCAATTTGCCGTTATTATCCAGGCTGGAACATGATGGGGTAGACCACCGTAACGATACCCCCCTCAGGTTGAGGGAAATTCAAACCGTAGTAGGCACCCATTACGCAACTGACAACGCCACTGTCGGGCAAGTCGGAACCTCCCTGTTGAACATTCGACACGGTGCCGTCGCGACCAATTACGAACCGCACTTGCACCCTTCCTTCGAGATTCGGATTGCGACTGAGCCCCTGCTCGTAGCAATTTCGAAAACGACCGTAGTTCTGCCGCACGATGCGCTGAATGACTTCAGGGGGAAGGCGGCCGGAGACGATAGTCTGTCCGTAGTGTACGCCTGGTACTCGAGTTTTGTGCACGCCGTGACCGAGCCCGTCGTTGCCGTTGCCAAATCCTTGGCCCCGTCCAGTCCCGCTGCCATGACCAATGGTCCCGATTGCACCCAGACCAATTCCTTCACCACGGCCACCGCCTCCTTCTCCGAGGCCGCTCAAACCGAGACCTCCCGCGCCGAAGGCCTCGTTGATATTGTCACCCCACATGTTGCCGAGTGCACTGTGGTCGTCTTGCCCGAGGGATTCTTCTCTACCCCAGGGCGCCGTCGGTGCGTTGGGATCACCCGCGCGTCCCGAGTTCAGAATCCCGATCATGCCGAAGGTTCTTGCGTCGTTAAGCGCGGCCAGACGCGCCAGGTGCGGATCGGGATTGTCGTGCGGGCCTTGAACTCCATAGCGCCCATTGGTGACCTTGGAAGTCGGCTTACCCATCGAGCCTTCTTCATTCTTGGCGCGCGTACCAGTTCCACCTTCCTTGTTATTCGCATCCACGCTGGCCGCTTGCTCTGATTGCTTGGCTTCAGCCTCGCGCTCTGCCGACGCGTTGAGAAACTGCCGTATTACATACACTTGGTCCGAATTGAAACTCTCGTCGTCCAGGCCATTCTGTGCCGGAACGAGAAACGCCATCGCTGTCACGAAGCTCCCAACAGCCGCCATCGAAAGGCCAAAGAACGAAAAAACCTCCGTCTCTACGCCCGCCGCCAGACCTCTCTTGCACGGGCGACCGGCGTTTACCGAAGCCAATTGAAACGTGAAATCTCCGAGTTGAATCTGAGCGCGGCTATTGGCTCTAATCTCGAGTTCAAATCCACCCGCCAGCAATGCCGATGGCGTTGCGCACTTTCGCGCTGCATCCAGTGACACACGGGGCTCGGATGGCGTCTCGAAATACCCACTTGCCTGCGGTGGAATTACGACGGTAAAGGATCCAGCATCGAATGCAACGAGTGTCATTCTCGGGGTCCCTAAGACTTCCTCGGGTATGAAAAAATCACAAGGCCTCTGGTTTTCGCTAGTTTCGCCGACGACAAAGCCGTTTGGGGCCATCACATGAGCTACATGCAGAACATTGTTGCCCCAGAGCACAATGACTTCGATGGCCGTCGAGTTGGGCAGTTCCACCTCTTTCGGGTTCACGTCGGGGCCGCTCTTGATGAGTGAGTAGGTGCAAACGTCAGACGTGACAGGTTCACCAATCGCCACCATTTTTGGCCTCCCAAGCAGGGAATTGTTAGAGTGCGTCTGCTCTTGGTCTAAAATTACTTTGGACATAACTTGCCTCCTTGGAGTCCGAATCATTGATCGGCTCTTGACACCTTATTAGGGCCCCTACTCTGCACACTTTCTTCAGACGTTTATCGTTCGGATATCAGCGATTCGGTGTGCAGCTAACGACCGGCATTTGCTGTATTGACAGCGGTCTGCCATGAATGTTCCCCGCCGCCGTTGCGCGTCATTACCGGGATCGCCCCAAGGCCTCGAACCAGCGGCAAGTCATGCCCGAATAGCGCCCAATCGCGGTGGCCCCATACAATCGCGATATCCCCGGCAATTTGCCGGGAACCTTTGGGCTGTTACGGTGTCAGATTAAGTGGCCCAAGTGGTTGTATGACGCAAATACAGCATGACTTTGCGGCCAGTGTCCGTATTTGCACGCAAAAATGAGCCGCCTGATGGCCGTCATAGCCAACTCCGCTAGGGTAGGCCATGCTTTCATCCTATGATGACGCAAAGCATTCACGGTCACGCTGTGCTCAACCACATACTTGATTTAGGCGGCAGCGAAAGCGTTACCACTTTGCGCATATGGGCGGAGTCTTCCCACGGACTTGATGCGCGCTATCACACCTGCTCCGCACAGCAACTCACGTATGAGGGGTTGCTACAGTTCCTACTCGAGCGGAACAAGATCGAAGTCAGCGGTGATCGCATTTGTGTAATCGCAGAACATGTTTGCTCTCACGAGCATGAACATTCCGATACGAGTCATGTCGCTCGCGGGTGAGAGCCTGACCCTATTGGTACCAGTGCTGCTAGTACTGGCAGTGGTACTCGCCGCCCGACGCGCTTTGACGCTATTCATCGTCGAAGTGCGAAATGGTCATGTAGTGCGCGCGCGAGGTCGGATACCGCCCTCGCTATTGAATGATTTTTTGGTCGTGTGCCCACGTGGACACGATCAACGAATCACGATCAGCTGCCGTATCGAACAGGGCCGAGCGCGGCTTACCGCACGCGGGCCGCTCAACGGGGATTCGCTTCAGCAATTGCGAAACTTAGTGGGTCTGTGGCCGCTACCCCGCCTGAAGTCCGCACCGCGCGTCCGCATTTAGCCGAAATTCGGCACCCACCACTGGCAGTTGCTGCCACAGTTGGATTGACCGTCGCAAGCTTCGGGGGGCGATTGGACACGCCCGTCGCCACAATACGGTGCATTCTTGCAGCTCTTGGTACAGCCGCCTTTGCCGTACGGGTTCAGTTGATTGCCAGTGCCCAAGTCGCATTCCTCCGAACCGTTCTTGATGCCGTCCCCGCAATATCCGGCAAATTGGCAGCTAGCTGTGCAGCCGCCGTATGAACCGTCGTTGACGCCATCGTCGCATTGTTCGCCCGAATCCACCACGCCGTTGCCACACTTGAGGCGACAATGCGCGTCACAATTGCTGAGTGTGCTGCCGTTGTTGTTTCCGTCATCGCATTGCTCACCCGAGTCAATCTTGGCGTTACCGCAGGAGCTCAGCGTTACCCAGCCGCTGCAATCCGGCTTACACGACCCCGGTTGACCAGAATTGACACCGTCGTCGCATTTTTCCCCAAATTGGCTATCGACTGACTTATCGCCGCAATAGGGTGCCGGTTGACATTGGTTCGTACAAAGACCGGGGCCATAGGCTAGGCTGCTGTTAAGCGAACCTTCGTCGCATTGCTCCGGCGGGTTCTGCAGGCTTGCGTCACCGCAATACCCGGCCAGGATACAACCTGGCATGCAGGTGCCGTAACTGCCGTCGTTCTTGCCGTCATCGCATTGTTCACTGCCTTGCTTGAAGCCGTCACCACAATAGCCGCCGAGGGTGCAATTCGCATTGCAACCATTGTAGCCCCCGACATTCAGCGCAATACCCAGATCGCACTGTTCTCCGGCGTCCAGGACATGATTTCCACATTTGAACTGGCAGGTTTCATCGCAGAGGCTCGACGGGGTGCCATTGTTCACGCCGTCGTCGCAAACCTCCTGACCATTCTTGAAGCCGTCACCGCAGTAAGGTGCGGGTTGACATTTCTTGGTACATTGGCCCAGACCATAAGCCGCGTCGCTGTTCGCCGTGCCGTTGTCGCACAGTTCGCCGAAGGCATTATCAAGCGTTTTGTCCCCGCAATAGTGGGGCAGAGTGCAGCCAGGCGCGCAGGCGAGCCCAGTATTGTCGTAAATGGTGGCGTTATTGCCGTCATCACATTGTTCAGGGGGCGTTTGCTTTTGGCCATCGCCGCAATAGGACGCCAGGGTGCAATCGGCATTGCAGGTTCCGTATTGCCCCGTGTTCTTGGCGGTACCGAGGTCACACGCTTCAACTGGAGTCACAATTGCATCGCCGCAAGTGCTCTTACATGTGCTTGTGGCTCTAACAAAGCCTCCCAGTGTCAACTTGTAGTTCGACGCAGATGTATGGCGCTCCGCTTGAAAAACCGCGATCTCGTACATGCCACCAATCGTCAAGTTTAGTTGGGTGGCATGCGCGGCGTCCAACGTGATGCTCCCGCCAAGCTTTGAGTGTAAGCCGCCCAAATCAACGGCGAGTTTACCGTTTATGAATACCCACACATCGTCATCGCCCGTAAAATTCAATGATTCTCCACCGGCATATGTGAACGGGTACCTGAGCTCGCTGGTAAATGAGAAGTTATTGCCCGTACATTGAGTGCACCAGCTCGGTTGCCCCGTTCCGGTGCAGGCCGCACACGCAGCGGGACTCTGCCACCCGAGCGTATTTATCGGGAAAAATCCACCTAAACCCTTGTAAGGGGCGTCGTTGGCGCTGTCGAATACATACGACCCACTGGTCTGTTTCACCAACGTCAAACTGGACGCAATGACCGTGTTGAGTGGGTCGTCGTGGAACCAGGAGGCGAAAGTAGTGGCACTGCCAATTTGTTGCCCGCAGGGGTTGCTGCCCGTTGTAGACAGGAATTCGGGCAGGCCATCAGCACCCAGTTGGCTCTTCAGTAGCCCGGTCGTGGCAGAGCTACATGCGTAACGCTCGAAGTCCGGGTGTCCCGCGGGATGACTACTAGTGGCGGGTGTACCGTTGTACATCACGTCGCGAATCAGTGTGGGAACGCTGATAGTCGCCGGCGGGGTCTGGGTGTCAACGCTACATGTCCAGCCTGCTTCAATCTGACAAGTGGCGCTACAGCCGTCGCCGGACCGCGTATTTCCGTCGTCACAGGCTTCCTGCGGGAACTTCAGACCGTCTCCGCACACCGCCGAGCAAGTACCATTGGAGCAGACGGGCTCAAGCGTACAGGTCGGAGAGCAACCGTCGTAAGGCATCAAATTCCCATCATCACATTGCTCTGAACCTTCAATTGCCTTATCACCACAGACTGTCTTCCGGCAGGCTTGCCCCACCGTCGGGCACACCCAACCGTCTTCGCGCTGGCACGTGCTGGAGCAACCATCCGCCGACTTCGCATTGCCGTCGTCACAACCTTCCGCACCGGCCACAATGCCGTCACCGCAGACCGCCGCACGGCAGACAGCGCCCACGACAGGGCACACCCAACCGGGTTCGAGGACGCAAATTTTCGAACAACCGTCGCCGCCGACTGCGTTACCGTCGTCGCAAGTTTCCGCACCGGTGATTTTCTTATCGCCACAATGAGTCGTATTCGTACACACGGACGGGACGACGGGTGTCGAGGCCTGACCCGAATTGTCGCAGGACCAGCCGAGCTCAACTAGGCAATTGACGCTACAACCGTCGCCTGCCTTGGTGTTGCCATCATCACAAGTTTCACCGTGCAGGTAGTCCACCCTGCCATCGCCACAACGGGCGATGGGCGTGCATAGCTTTCCGGCCGCGGCGCACACGAAGCCCGATTCGACCTTGCAATCCGCAGAACAGCCATCACCCCCCGAAGAATTGCCGTCATCACAGAATTCTCCGGCTTCGAGGATGCCGTTGCCGCAAACCTGCTTAGCCGCGGCGGTACAGGCACCACCCGCTCGGGGACAGTTGAACCCGGCTTCCACCGAAGTGCAGTCCGCCGCGCAGCCGTCACCACTAACAGTATTGCCGTCGTCACAGGCTTCGGTTCCCGTGCGGGTGCCATCACCGCACACCATCGTAGATTCGCAGATCTGACGGGGCGGAACGAGCGCAGGGGAAGGCGTGCTGCAGGCACAATTGGGCTCCAGATGACAGTTACCGTCGCAGCAATCGCCCGGCTTTAGATTGGCATCATCGCATTGCTCGGTGCCGTTTAGGACTCCGTCACCGCAGTATTGGATGAGCTTACAAGGTTGCCCTGGCTGGGCGCAGGTGTACCCCGATTGAATTTGGCACGCACTGGAGCAACCGTCAGCTGACGTCGAATTGCCGTCGTCGCAGGTCTCATTGGTTTCGACGACACCGTTGCCGCACACGGGAGCCGTAGTGGAAGGCACACAGGCCTGTCCCGGCGTCGGGCAGGCAAAATTGGGCTCCACGCTCAGGCAGTTGGAGGCGCAGCCGTCTCCCGAAACTGCGTTGCCGTCATCACAAACCTCGCCTCCGGCAACCTTGCCGTCGCCGCAAACGACCGTGAACGTGCAGGGCTGACCTGGAGTCGTACAGATATAGTTGGGCTCGATTCGGCAGATGCCGGAGCAGCCGTCGCCTGGGATCGAATTACCATCGTCGCAGGACTCTCCCGATTCCACGATGCTGTTTCCGCACTCCGTTGGCGTCGAACAGCTCGTACCCGAACAACCACCGAAACTGGACCCACCTAACCCACCATCGCCCACCTGGTAGCCAACGCCGCCTGTGGCCGCAATGTAGTTCCCCTGGCCGCCACTCGCGAGATCCACGCCAATTTTGGGCATTCCACCGCAGCTAGCCAGAAGAAGAGAGGTCACGAGGAAGAGAGAAGAAGTCTGACGAGGCATGAGACCCGTTCCTTGGAAAGTGGCCGCAACCAAAATCGCGCCAACTTGTAAGATGACCGTCTCAGTGCATTTCGTCAAATGAATTTTCGATCAAACGCAACGCAAGTTTGAGTCCGTCATTCGACACCCCAAAACAATCGAACCGAGTGGCGAAGTCGTCTGCAAACATGTGGCGCTCGCTTAACCTTAACGATTCCTGCCAATGAAGCGAGCGGGGCCGGGGCCCCGCGAGCCAACACGACAAAGAAAATCCCAGAGTGGCACGGTGATTCATGCGTTGCGGCGAAAGGAGAGCCCAGCAGTCTCGCCAAATTCGGGACGGCTAAAGCTAACCAAAACGCCGGCAATTTCAAGAATCACGCATCATTCGCCAACAGAATCAAGTCAACGGATTCCCGATCGTCGCACAGCCAAACAACAGGTCGAGTGATGACTTCGTGTCCGCCTTGGCCTTCTTGCAGGTATCGCTGCACAGAACCACGTTGTTGTTGGCGTCGAGGTACCAGCCCGTAGTGCACGTGCTGGACGTCGCTCGCTGAATGAGCAAGTACTCCGGCACACCGGTAGTAAGGACCACATTGATCTTCGTAGGATCCAAGGTTTGACCAGCGGGGGGGGTCGGCATGCCATACGAACACGACACGACCTGACCAGCGATCTGCCCCAAGGCGTCGCTGAAGCCCGCGGCGAAGTCCGGCACCTGAGACATATCGAAATGGCAGTAATTCGGGCCAGAATCGCTACAAGCGGGCGTCAATGGAGTTTGGCCTACTCGCGCGGCGTTGGACAGCCAACCACGACCATCCGCGCCCGTCGAAGCCTGCGCCTCACTGCCGGGTGAACCGATTATGAAAGTCTTCACACCTGAATTGGTCCACGCACCCGTTATGGCGTTTACAACTGGAGTATAGTCAACTGGCATAGAAGTCTGACCAGTTCCAAAGCAACCCTTCAAGAATGTAGGCTGGCCGTCAGTAATCAACACCATGAATCGCTGTCCAGGCAACTGACAGTTGTTCATGTTGTTCTTCAATTCGTATTCGTACGCATCATCGGTAGGCGTACCGCCGGCAGCTTGAGCTGCGGCAATTCCCGAAGCAAGCGCGGTACGCTGCGCGGACCCAGCCGCGCCCAGCAGACCAATAGGGATCATCGCACTCGTCTTAACGCATTGGCTGATCTGATCATCTCTCAGCGCCTGCGTGGTATTGACCTGGGTTGATTCATTGGGGAAAAATATCATTCCCACAGCCGTCGTTCCCGGCAGTCCATCTAAAGCCGTTGTCAGAGCCGCTTTGGTGATTGCCCATTTCGACTGATTGCCCGTCGTCGGAGCCGTCAATCCCATCGACCCGCTAACATCCACGACGAAGTCCAACAGGGCTGGGACGTTCTCGCCTTCGTGCGCCCAGCCAGCACAGGCAGCGCTCTTGAGGGCAGTAACTTGGTCGCTGGTAAGCTGGGCCTCACCGCCCACGTAATTGATGCCACCTATCGAACCGTCTCCCCCAACATTGAATTTAGGATTCGATTGCGCGTCTTCGGTACCCTTCGAAGAACCGCAAGCCGCCGACACCAATCCAACTAGACCCAAATACAGATTGCTCCTGAATGTCATAAGTGTTTCTCCGGCAATTCACCCAGCACCACGCAGTCCACCAAAATTCATATAAGACGGAAAAGTAAAGACTGACTCGAATATGACATTACAGTTTAGCTACGACAATACAGATTCACAATAATTTGAATAATCTATCTCCGCTGGGATTACCTAAACTTCGGTTGTAAGAGAATGATTACGATCACGTATTGCGAGCGACATTGTCCCACCTATGACGATGAATACTCATGTGAGCTTGTAAGCGAAATTGCGGCGCCCCGCGAGACATCAACCCGCGGACATTCCGTCTAAGTCTCGTGCGGATCGTATTCGTGAGAGCCTCGTTTCGCAGCAATGCTTCGCAAATCTCGGTACCATCCGGAAAAGCACACCTACAGCGTGTTGGGCTCCGGCACGAGCAACCGCTCCATTTCCTTAGGCTCGAACTTCGTAAGCCCGCCTGCATACATACGACCGTCGTGTACGGAAACTGCAGATCTCAAATAGCAAACCAAAGCGTTCAACGTCGTTTCGTGCATCGGTTCGCGCGGGTAAATTCCGTGCGCAATATTGATATGCCTGACACCGGCAGCATTGCGAACGAAGGCAGGCGCGCGTCGAGCCATGTAGCTTGCCAAGATCGGAGCGGGTTCCCGTAACCCTACGGACCACCAGGCCTTGCGATGCGTGGCGATGTAGCCCTCGTCAGCACCCATTGTGCGCGCGCGTTTGAGAAATATCTCGACCGCCGGGCGCCAGCGTTTGGGTATTAGAGCCAAATCGGGTGGGATGTCGATGACACTGCGCAGACCGTCATCACACTCGAGCCTATGCCCGGCCGCGAATAGTTCGCGCGCACGAGTAATCGAAGGGAAAAGTACGCAGGCCGGAAGCCCGCTGCTATGTGCCCCGGCTATCCATACTTGATTGGCGCCTGTCACTTGTCCTCGATGCACCTGACACAGCTCACCCAGTTCGATATACCCCCGCCGTTTTTCGCGAGTCGGCCGCGTCAGTGTTGACCAGCGCGACGCCTGTTCGAATCTCCTTCGCGCCGTTTTCTTACCCTGGTCGAGAGTCCCTAATTGGGTGATAGCGTGTACACGGCGGACTCTTACGTTTGCTGGGCGCTGTCCCACTTCAAAGCAGGCTACGACAGCCGTTGTGTCGGCATCTGCAAATGGTCTTGCGGTTGGCTCAATCAAGTGAAGATTTGATACTCCAAGCCGCTCGAGCAATAGCTTTCGCGCAAGGTCGCCGTAATTCACGTCTAGCCACTCAGCTGCCGTAATGAATGCGCCAATATCTCCGCCTTCACTTTTCTGTGCCGTTGCGACAAGAAAATGAACATGAAGCCCAGCCAGGCGACTGGCCTTGTAGCCCCATTTTGCCGCAGCTTTCGCATACCATTCTTTATGTTCGGGCGTAATAAGGTGATGTCGCACGTACGGCGGATTGCCTAGGAAGGCAGTGCGCCCGGCAATTCGTGGCAATCGCAAGTCGCGATAGTCGCCAACGAACAACGTACAACGCCCGGCGAGACCGGCGACTTGAAGATGGGCGCGCAACATCAATGCTGCCATGGGATCGAGTTCTGCGGCAACCAAGCAAGCCTTCGGAATCGCGCGTCCCGCGGCAACGATGAAGCGTCCGGAACCGGCACCCGGATCGACAATTCGACAGGGCTTGTGTATCGCTACCCACTCGGTCATTGCCGAAACGATGGCCTTTGGCGTGTACGTGGCGCCCTGTGACCTGCGTTCAATTGGCGTCTTCAGCGCGGAAAAGACCTCACCGAGAGGGTCCTCGCCGTCTTGAATTGCCGCGCGAAATTCTTGAACCCGAACTTTGGGCACGCGAGTGGCTCGTTTGGCCAAGAGCCGCTCACCTTTCGAAATTTCGGGATATTCTAGCGCTCCGAGCTCAAGGGTAACGGCAACGAGTTGCGAAAGTGAGTTGACCGAAGGCGAGATCATGCGGGTTCTTGCTTCGCCAATCTAGCTAAGTGCCGAGCCTGAGACAACCGCTAGCGTCCGTCAAATGCGCCAAAACTCTTGGGTGATTCGGACATTGCGCCCAATTGCGCGGGGTAAAATGATCGAAATCGCAAATGCCGCGCAATGGCGGAATTGGGCGAGGCTTCGCCTCCCAAGCTCACGTCGGGACGCTACGGCCTACGCGACGGCTCTCGCGAGGATGGGACGTAATGGCGCGATAGCCAAGACTCGTTCCTGCGAAGGAAGTTGTGAAGGCGACTCCACGTCAATCAAGACCACGGCGGCGACCACGCCCCTGAACGTACAGGTATACAGAGCAAACGTCGGCGCTCCTATTGTTTCATAGTAGCGAAGCGGCACCAAAGCCGAAGCGCGTGCTCCATAAGTGTCATCGACAATTACGTCCCGAGATTGGTGAAAGGCTTGAGAAAAAACATCCGCGGACGCTCGGGCGGGCGCCAACGGAATCCTGAATTCCTTGATGAGAGCATCCAAATCATCGCGCACGCCGCCGGCCACAATTAGTTCGCCTTTGCCACCATTACTCTTCAAGACCAACAGTCTAGTCTGTCCCAAATGCTCTGCAAACACGGTAAGTATGCGATTGAGCAGCCTATCGCTCCGGCCTTCTCTTTCCAGGGTTGCGGACAACTCATTGGCAATTTCTTTCATTCGGTCGATCGAGCAAGCCGCATTGTCAATCGCGGGACTCTGGGCAATTGTTCCGACTTCCGCATCCGACACATTGACCTTGGCTAATTGAATCCGTTGCGCCTGCGGCCTCGCACGCGCGGGGCGCGCGCGGGCGGCAACGGGTAACTGGTTTCTACCCATGCCGACCGCCTCGGCCTCGAGAGCCTCGCTCATTTGAGCCAGATTGGCGCGCTCCATAGTTTCATCTCTTGCGTCGTCCTCGGGCTGGGATACCAGCGTTGTCACATTGCGTGAAAACCGACTATTTTTGGCGTCTAGCCCCAAAAGGCTCGCATAGCGTTGCTCGAAGGATAGTTGAACTGATTGTAGCAATTCCGCGAGCTCATCCTGATCGATCGTAAGCAGGCTTTTGTGCCGCACGAGCAGATTCGTAATTGCTAGTGGGCGTTGTTGTAGTGTCATAGTCACGACGATGTCACAAAGCTCATTGGAAAAATCTGCCAGTTGGACTATGCGATCCTCTTCGCGCGCACAGTGACCAGTAAATCCCGATATCGACGACATGGTCCTGATAATCGGTTTTGGCAATCGCCAGCGCTCGGCAATGCCGATCCCGAGCTTTTGAAAGGATAGTCCAAGAATCCGCTCGGCTGCCGTGTGCAAACTCACTCCATTTGCCTGCACTAGGGTCATCACTTGCTCGTATAGCTCAGGCAAATACACTATTGCCAAGTGCCGGCCCAGATTGCGGAACATACCGCACATCATTGCCTGCTCTTCGTCGGTGACGTGCGCGTAAGGCGCCAGCTGCTGGGTAATCTCCCCGCTTACCAGGGAATTGATTGCAGATTCCGATACCCGTTTTGCATGTTCGTCGCTGCCGCGATTCTTGAACAAGCTAATGCTCAGTGCAAGGGAACGGACACGGTCAAATCCCAGGATCACGATAGCGTGTTGGATACTGTAGACCTTGCCGCCAAATCGGGCAGCGTAAGCTGAATTGACAACTCTTAGAAGTTTCGCGGTGAGCGCATAGTCCTTTAATATCGAATCTCCCAATTGTGTAGCGGAGAACGTACTCTCGAAATCAGCTCGTTTACTGACTTCTCCGACATTTCTCACGAACGCGGGAAAATCCCCGCCTCGCTGCATCTTTAGCCAAAGCCGATTGAGCGTAGTGCGGTCCGTTTTGGTGAGTCGAAGCGAATTCGGAGCGGCCTCGTTTGGCGAAAGGACTTCGACCTCAGCAGGCACTGGGACTGGTACGCTGGAGGATATCGGCTCGGGAGACGCTGGCACCGGTACGCCCGAGGATATCGACTCAGGAGGCACTAGAATTGGCACGCCCGGGGCTGTCGACTCAGGATTATCTGCAACCAGCTGAGTTACCGAGTCTGGCGACCTCTTCGATGAATCTCCATCCTGGGTCAAATTCGAACTTGGCTCGGATTCCGCGGCAATAGGTTCCGCGACCACGCTTGCCGCCACTGACACGGTAGGAGGTAGCGATACTCTATCGACCGCTGCGTCCTGATCTCGGCTGATCCCTTGTCGGCTTATTGGTGCTTCGAGCAACGCCTGCCGGAAACAGCGCGCAATCTCACTGGCGGACTGGGGGCGTTCATTAGGAGCCTTGGCCAGGCAAGCCTCGATTAATTCAGCCAATGCGGGCGGAACATTGGGATTTCTGTCACGAATGGGCGGGACCGCGTCGCGAATGTGCAT
>PMCK01000326.1 GCA_003154095.1 Myxococcales bacterium
TTGCTGTCGTGACGGCACGGAAACGCTGGTGACGGCGATCGGATCGCGATCGCATCCATGCGATCACTGCTGGCTGCCAGCCGCTGCGGCAACGGCTGACGGCTCACCGTAACTGCCTCTGCTGACTGCTAACGGCTCACCGTAACTGCTCACTGTTCACAGCCGACTACTCACGGCTCACTGCGACGGCTGACCGCTAACCGCTGACTGCCCAGGGGCTCACCGCCGACGGCTGCAGGCCCACTGCAGATTGCTCACGGCTGACTGCGGTAACGGTTGCCGCCAGTCCAGCAGTGGGCCGTTGCAGTCCAGCAGTTGCCGCGGCCGTCGGCAGTCAGCCGCCAGCAGTTATCTCAACCGCCGCTTCTTGAATTGTGCCTGCCGNNGGTTCTCCAACCATTCCTCGGCGTCATCCGTTGAACAGCATTCACTCGGCGTCATCGAACTGTCGCGGACTCTCGTTGAAGCCATTCAACGCAAAGACCGTGACTTGGCTTCGCAACTTCGGCGGGCGCTCAGCTCCATTTCGTTGAACTTGGCGGAGGGTTTTGGCGCGGCGCGCGGCAACGCGCGGTTGCGCTTTGAAACGGCGCTTGGGTCGCTGAAGGAATCCGAAGCCGCGCTTCGCATTGCCATTGCGTGGGGGTACGTCTCGCCAGAATCCACCGCCGAAACGCTCGCTTCCTTACACTCACTCGGTGGGCGGGTTTATGGGTTGGTGCGGAGGTAGCCAGCGTACCGGTGGGGCAATCCTCGCCAATCCACACGATTGGGCGACCTTGCGAGTCGCGTTCAGTGAGATATCCGCTCGTATCACGCGGCGGCGCCGACCCGTTATACAACCCATTGCCGGTTGCTGATGTTGGCAGCAAGGACATGTTCTTTGCAAACCATCAACCCATTCGTTGACCGCTGTCGAGTACTTCGAGCCTCTGGATAACCAAAGTGGACGAAGAGAAGTCGAAGCCGTCGCTCCGCCGTTGTACGCCGCCGATGCACGCCGGATCGATCAGGTCAGGGCAGTCAGTTCCGTTACTCGCAAACCCCGTCGGGTCGATCTCGTTGGTCAGGTGTTGAAAACGTTGCTGTAGCGATTCAAACCCCGAGTCCAGAGTGGCGATAGGAAGCGCGCGGTCTTCGCGTCGTAGACTGGACCCAGCATGTCGATGAGGCCCGTTTGACCGGCTCAAACCTCGGCGATGTGTAACGGTTACGTGCCGNNAAGTGTTACATCCGCGTTCTTGCAGCCTGGTCCGCACTCGGGGCCATTCGGGTAGATGATCGTATAGGTGACGGTCTGTTCGTATATCAACGGCGCACCGTTATCGTTGCTCAATGTCACCGTGTAGTGGTCGCCATCAGTGAGATCGTCTTCGGAGAGCGGGAAGTAAGAAATGTCCACTCTTGCGGAGGATCCTATCGTTGGCGTGACGGTTACCTCAGCGGAATCGGCCCCCGCCGCTCGTGGAAATGAGGCGAACGTACCATCACGGATCAAAGAACCGCCATCAGACACTTCGAGCGAGCCACTAATGCACTTCGTGCCTCGACATACGGAAATTGTTGGGCTCTTACCATTCGAAAGCCACGACGTGGCCGGTATGTGCATGCTTACGGCAGCTCTGCAACCCATGAGGGTGCAACTTTTCGGATCATTACTGCACCCGGGCTGCAGCGACGCGCCAAGGACGGTAATGGAGTCCGCAGACCAAAGTGCCGTCGCGATGGCAAGAAACTTTCCCCGGTGCTTGGTCAAGATACGATAAGTCATGCAGATCTTGTAGCACTTTATCCCCTGCTGTGACGCGACGAACGCTGCTGGCTGAAAACCGCTACGGCAACGGTTGACTGCTCGCCGCATCGGCCAACGGCTTTGGTGGTTGTCTGGATAACGAGGGGGTACAGGCAGAAGGCTGCAAAACGGCGCTTCTGACCAAGAGTCGTTTACGAAATTGTCTAATTTCCACGACGAATTTCGCAGAGCCTACAACTTAAATGGCGGAGCGCTATGATTCGGACAAGTCACGCCTGGAGGAACCGATGTTTCGCAATGGACTGGCAGCCGGCATTGGATTCATCGTAAGTTGCGGTTCACGGATGGAGCTCAGATCCGATCTTGCGGGCGTCGCGGCAACAGGCGGCGCTACCGGGGAAGGCACGACAATCTACTGGTCGGGGTCCAGCCCTGGGACAGGCGCGACGGGGACGGGGACCAACGGCGCCGGAATTACTATAGATGCCGGCAACGAGGCGTGGATCGCCTTCGATTCTGACCCCAATCAGAACCGAGATATCTACGTTGTTCGTGCCGACGGCTCCGATTTGAGGAGACTGACCACTGAGACCTCGTCCGACATGGAACCGGCCTTCTCGCGGGACGGGCGCTTACTCGCCTTTGCTTCCGATCGATCGAATGTTGTCATGCAGATTCACTTGTTGGATCTCGCAACAGGGATTCCTTCGTGGGGGCGCGGATGACAGCAATCCCACTTGGTCGCCACTCGGCACGGTAATACGGTAAGGCCTAATGAAAATTCCGCGACATCCCGCGTAGCGCCTGCGGCAGGCGATCGAGCCGTTCGATGGTTTCGACTTTCAGGTGCACGACGGGCGTTTCCGTCGAGCGCTGCGTGCGCGAGCGTTCGACTTGACCGAAGGCGAGTATGATGCCGACCTGGCGCAGCAA
>PMCK01000146.1 GCA_003154095.1 Myxococcales bacterium
GAAGCCTGTGGCGGAGCTGGATGGGACTGGGAACATCATTTCTGAGTTCATCTACGGGACCAAAGCCAATACGCCTGACCTTGTGATTCGCGGGGGGAATACCTACCGTGTCGTCAGCGACCAGCTGGGATCGCCGGTGCTCGCGATCAATACAGCGAATTCAAGTGATATCCCGTTCCAAGCAACATACGCTGCCTTCGGCGAGCGGACGCTTGTAGCTGGAGCTGACAGCTGGATGCCATTTGGATTTGCCGGTGGCATCTATGATCCCGATACCGGGCTGACGCGATTTGGTCTTCGGGATTACGATTTCAGAATTGGACGTTGGATCTCGAAGGACTCTTCATTCAATTTGCGAGGCGAAACCAACGCATATGCTTATGTGGGGTCGGATCCCTTGAATCGAACAGATTCCGTGGGAGCCTATATGGATCAAGAGTGTGCGTACAAGGTCGAGCAGGGGTGCCGCGACGGCTGTCAGGGCGTATGTGGTGGATTTTTCGATGCCGCATGCGTGCAGGCGTGCATCTTCTCGGCTGGGCTTATTGAGTCGCTGTCCCCCGGAAGAATATGCAATAACGAGCCGTGGCAACAAAGGCATAACTGTTTCGCCGAAAGTCAAGCGGTGTTCCAATCTTGCTATGACAGAGGTGGTCTTTGGGGCGATTGTGAGGCCGCACAGAGCGCTTATTATGATGCCTGCATGTTTGCATCCGGGCGCGGGGATCTAGCGCAGTGACTGCGCAATCAACGTTCTCGGATGATGAGTTCGCTCGGGAAATTATTCGGGTCCATGGGTTGGATTCGTCGGCTGCAGAGAGTCGGTGGTGGGAATTGTATCATGCGGCAAGGAACGAAGGTCGAGACGCTCAAGCTCGAGGGTGCTTGCTTCAGCTTGGACTGTTGTTAAGTTCAATGGGTCGAGAACGGGATAGTCTACGAGTGATGATTCGGATGGCGCGCGAATCCAAGCAGCTAAGTGCGTCCGTATTTACGAATTTGGGGTGCAGTCTTGAGCGAAACAAATGGTATGGTTTCGCCCACTTGTTCTTTCTGCACGCACTCAAATGTCCGGCGGCCGAGTCGTCACTCGTGAAATGGCACGAACTAGCACGAATAGGACTCGAACGGACCAAAATGCGACGAATGACCAGGGAAACAGGGCGATAGCAAGACGTAACGTCAGGCCAGCATGCAAGGAAGGCCAACGCCGGGTTTAAGCTGCGGGCGAAGCCCGTCAGCTTCAAACCTCCAGTTGGACACGGGCGCTTCAAGTTGCGAGGTTGCGACATGCAGCGCCGCGTAGTCGGTCGGCTGCAATGCACACGGGCAGCTATGCCCGGTCGCTTCCTGCGGTAAGCGCTCGCGGAGATCGCAGGGGAAGCTCATCTAAATATTACGAACAATGATCTCAACGCGGCGGTTCTTAGCTCTCCCTTCAGGTGTCTTGTTGTCGGCAATGGGGACCGATTTGCCTTTGCCCATTGCCGCGATACGGTCAGATGCGACTCCGGCGTCCACGAGGCATCGGAGCACAGAATTTGCGCGCATTTGCGATAGCCTCTCATTGGCGTTGGCTGATCCCACGGAGTCGGTGTGTCCCTCCACGCTGATACTTTTGTAACCGGACAGCTCCTTCAGGATGGTCGCCACGCGATAAAGTTCTCCCTTCCCAATTGGCAACAAGTCCGTTTTTCCTGATGCGAACAGACCAGCGCATTGTAAGGTGATTACTATCTCTTCCTGTTCTTCTCTTATTGTTGTAACCGTCTCCTTTGGGTTGTCTGAATCGCAATCGCCTAACTCCCTTTCTGCAAGTTCTTTGAAGAATGCAGCTATGGAGTTGGTCGAGAGTTCGACCAAACGCTCGAGTAGCTCATTTGTTGGCTGCCTGCCCACTCGATCAAATTCAAATTTCAGTTGATTGGGTAAGCGACGTTGTGCCTCGTCCTGTGATGCTGAGGTTTTCGAGAGCTCATCGGAAACGGCGAGCGCCAGGTCTTCATCGGTCAACCCGTGGCCAGGTACACGCCAAGGTGCGACCATATTGTGCTGAATTAGGACTGAGCCAGAGACCGGCCCACCTTCAACTTCCTCACCGAGGCGTTCAACCATCGTTGGGCATCCCGGGTGAGAGGGTGCAAGATAACTCCAACCTACGACGCTTGCTTGCCGTCCTGCGAGCGCCGCGAAAAGCCCCTCGGGAAGGCGCGCGTATCGAGCCAAGGCAGTCAGCTGTCCTCGAAACTTTAGCTCCTCGGAAATCGTGTAAGACGCCCAGCGCCCGTCCGAAGCGACATACGTGGCTGCGGAAGCGTACGTGAGTCTTGCATCAAAGTCGCCGTAAGAATCTTTCTCGATGTAAGGCGATATCGAGACAAGTTCGGCTTCTGTATCGTCGCCAAGCATCAGGTCATCGGCACGTAAGTGAAGAATGCTCTTTGCGATGTCGTGATGTTTTGCAAGCAAGGGGAGTTCTTCTCCACGAAAGAGCTCCGAGGGCTCGTCAAACACACGCATTTCGCCTAGGTCAAATAGTCGAAATGCACTCGTGACACCGCCATGTGCGCCTCCGCCAAACGTGTAATCGTGCTGTTCGGCAAAAACATAGGGCCCGAGAGCGCCAAGGAGCCTAATCTCTCGATCGTAAGCGAAACAATCGTGGGTGGTAAATGATTCAGGTGAAGATGAACCCATCGTTAGAACCACCTCATCGACAAGGCTCGCCAATACCGGGTCGAATATTCCGTTGAGGCGGTAGTCGTTTGACGATGGCGCTTGGCCCTCTTGCCACTTCTCAAGCACCTCATCGTTAAGAATCCGAAACATTCGCTTGCCCGATCGAAGCTCCCAGAGTCGCTCCGAAGTCGCATGGTAAAAGTTGGGGAGTTCGCCAACTAGCGTGAACTCGTGTTCAGACGTTTTCGTAAACGCGAGAGTCTTTGGAAAGGACCTTTCCGATTGTCTGAGTAGAACCAGATAGATGCCGTGCGCGTAGACGTCCAGCGTTGCGCGTGTCGAGCGTCCCAACGAATTTCTGTCCGAAAGTTCGGGCAACACCTCGTTCCAATGTTGTCGACTCTTTCGATCCGCACA
>PMCK01000517.1 GCA_003154095.1 Myxococcales bacterium
AACTGCAGCACTTCGTTGAAGATCGCCGACCGCAAGCCGCCAAGAGCAACGTAAATCAGTACCGTGACCGATGAAACCCAGATGCTGGTGTGCATATTCCATCCCAGCACGACTCTCATAACGACGGCCATTGCATACATATTCACGCCGCTCATCAACACGGTCATGAAGGCAAACGAAATCGAGGACAGTGTCTGCGCTCCGGTACCAAAGCGCAGCTTCAGGTACCCAGGCACCGAGTGCGTCTTGCATATGTAGTAGAATGGCATCATCACCAGGGCCAAAAAAATCATCGCCGGGATAGCGCCGATCCAGTACCAGTGTGCTGCGAGGATGCCGTATTTATAAGCATTGCCCGCCCATCCCATCAGCTCGAGCGAGCCGAGGTTTGCTGACAAGAACGCCAAGCCCGCCACCCATGCCGTCATTTCACGGCCGGCGAGAAAGAAGTCTTCGCTGGTTCCTGATCTCTTGTTAAGAATGAAGCCAATCGTGAGAACCAGGGCGAAGTAGAAAACGATGATTACGAGATCCACCGGAGACAGATGGACCAGGATGTGGGAACTGGTTTGGTTAGCCGCGGGGTTCATTTCACTTGTCCGTTGACGCAATACGAGGCCCAATCTGGGATCGTTTTCGGGAAGGCGAAACTATCTAGCTTTTCAGCTGCTGTCAACGCGGCAAATGGGGCCCGAGGAACCCGTGCACGACATCACCGTCCGGGGCTGGAAGCGGGGCAATGCATCGATTCCGTGCCGTCACGACCCAATGAGATCGTTCACCCCTGGGTAGGGCGAGTTCGCATCCGGAACGGACGCGCGGCTCGAGCCTACGGCACTTCGACTGAGCCCACATCGCACGCAGCGGTGTCTCGCGCTTGGCCACGCTGATCGGCCGCTTCGCAGTTCGCACCCACTTGAAGGGCTGCGCTGCCGGTTGCGGGTAGCATTGTGTAAGTTGGGCCGCCGTTGTCGGCAGGAGCGCCCAACTGCGGGTTGCCCGAGATGGCTCCGGAGATGCACGTGCTCGAGCTCCCCGATTCTAGCACGTGAGCACCCGTGCCCTTTGTCGCGCAACCGTCGTTGTAGAAGATACTGTTGTTGATCACCCACGTGGCGCTGCCGAAGGTGGCATTGCCTGACGTGTTCTGCTGGTTATTGCTGGCAAACGTCACGTTGTCCATGCTGATCTGACCGCTGCTCGTCCCGCTGAAGATCGCCCCGCCCCAACCCGCTGTGTTCTTGTTGCCGTAGAACGTGGAGTTGGTGATGTTGCAGGTGGGCGCGCAGTCGAGGTAGAGCCCGCCGCCGTTGCCGATGCTGGTGTTCGATAGGAAGCTCGAGTCCTTGATAGTGATGGCGCCGTTGCTAATTCGCATCGCACCGCCGATGGCGCCTTGGCTGTCGGCGTTCTTGACGACATTGTTGGACTCGATCGTGCTCCGATCGATGATGACTTGATCGGGCGGATACATCCAGATGTAGGCGCCGCCACCGCTTCCATTGCCCTGGCTGCTGCGGATCTGCGTGCCACAGATCTGAATCGTGCCGCCGACTGAATCGGTGGTTGACTCGGACGCACCGTCGGTTCCAATGGCTCCGCCGTCGCCATACCCACTTTGCAGAACCGTAGTATTGCTCGTGAACTCGGAATTGACGACCGTTAGCGGTGATAACAAGCTGTAAACGGCGCCGCCGTACCAGGATGTGTTGCTCGTGAAGCGACTGGAGGCGATAGTTAGAGAGCTGCCGGTCCAGACAGCAACGGCTCCGCCGCCGCGAGCGGCCGTGTTGTTCTTGAATGTGCAACCGATGACTTCCACTTGACTCCGCCAATTTCCGGACACGGCGCCTCCGATGCCCGTTGCATCCGATGCCGACGGAGCCTTGCCGTTGATGAAAGTCAGGTTGCGCACGGACAATGTGTTGTTCGACGCGCCGAGGAAGATTTGATTCGTGCCCCCGCCATCGAGTGTGACGAGCCCGGCTCCGTCTACGACTGTCGGTTTACTCGCCGTGATTGCGCTGTTGACAGCAATCGTGACCGGTGCCGTGCCGCAATTGAACGTAATGGACCCGCCCGCGGTGACCGCCGTGTTCAATGCACTGTACGTACAGCTCGCGGCAGTTCCAGTGCCGACGACGCGACTCGTTGTCGGCAGAACCCAAGGCGTAGGCTCTGCGCACACGTGAGGCGGTAACGTCGAGCCGCCTGTGCCTGCGGTGCCGCCAGTTGCCGCAACCCCACCTGAGTTCGTCGAACCACCCGTATTCGCCAGGCCACCGGTTGCCGACTTTCCGCCAGTCGTCTGCGAGGCACCGCCCGCGGTTGTCGCTCCACCCGTTGTGCTGGCGCCACCCGAAGATTTTCCACCCGTGGTGGCTGACGCACCACCCGTCGCATTGGCGCCGCCTGCAGTTCTTCCACCCGTGGCAAGCGACGCACCCCCTGTCGAGACCGAGCCGCCAGTGGGCTGGTTTCCACCTACTGCAGGACTTCCGCCAGTTGCAGATGCAGCACCGCCAGTTGCGACCGCGCCGCCCGTCGAGGCAACGCCTCCCGATGATGAACCTTGTCCACCCGTGGCAGCCGAACCACCACTCGCGGTCACGGTCGTGGCACCCCCCGTGGAGCTCGGACTGCTGCCGCCAGCGCCCGTCGCTCCCGCGGTATTGCTGCCGCCCGACCCCATGGCGCCCCCGACACTCGCGATGCCACCCGTGGAAGAATCCGTGCCGCTGCATGCAACCCCGGTCAACGCACCCGAGAGCAGTATAAGCGTGTAATTGCACTTGCAACGCAACTGGTACCCCAACTGGAGCGACGCAAATCTGATGGTAGTCATCGTAGTGCGCAGTGTCACGGGCGGGTTGCCCCTGTCATGAAAACGACAGTTCGAGACCGTGACACCCAATGGAGCGCTGGAGCGACGATATCCAGCTTCCTCGGGGCGCAAAGCTCATCGATCGCGGACAAGCGGCCGCAACCGTGGAAGTCCGCTTCTTATCGAGCCCGGCGACGCCTGTAACGCAGTAGCGCGAGACCGGCGAGACTGAGGAAACCAAGGCGCCCAGTCGTACCGAGCGGCGAGCTTCGATCCGACGGGATGCGGCAGCTGCAACTGCCAGTGTCAGAATTTGCAGCACCGCCGGTCTCGGCGCCTGTCGAAGTCCCGCTGCTGGTTGCGCCACCGACAACTCCAGCTCCACCAACCGTCGGCGCGCCACCCGTTGACATCACGCCTCCAACGTTCGATGCAATGCCACCCGTTGACATTGCGCCTCCGGCGTTTGTAGCAATACCGCCCGTTGCGTTGCCACCCGCGGCCACAAGCACGCCGCCGGTTGCATTGATCCCGCCACCCGTCGTGCCCAGCGTGCCGCCAGCCGCCGACGCGCCGCCATTCGTCGAAAGGACTCCGCCGGTGCCGTTTGCGCCGCCATTCGTCGATGAACCGCCCGTAGCCACGCCTCCGCCCGTAGCCTTGGCGCCGCCAGCGGTGGACGTCGTTCCACCGAGAGCGCTGGACACACCACCGGTTGCCTTGCTGCCTCCCGCGCTAGTTGTGCCGCCAGTAGTGCCTGGACTGCCACCGGTGCTCACGGACGTAGACCCGCCAGTCCCGTTGCCGCAACTCGTGCCGGAGCAGGTGCTCGGTTGGAACTGCATCCAGTTGAGGTGGGCTGCACCGGCAAAGTTTACGTACAGGGTGTGAACGCCCGTGGTCTGGGTCAACGTGCACGTCTGCGTGGCCCACGCGGTGCCAGTAGCGGTTATCGCGCATGTGCCCACCAGCGGACCCGTCTGCGTATCCGCGTGCAACTCAAGGGTCGTGGCGCTCGCNNCCGCTATCTTCTTTGGTTGCGTTCGATTGGCCGTCGTAGTCTTCGCCTTCCATAGTCGACAAAGCGTCGCGGCCGGTTAGCGGGCGGTTTACACCAAGGATGATAAGCGCCGCACCTTGTTTCGCTAGTGTGAACGTTGTGCTGTACGAAGTCGTAACGGTTGTCTTGCTCACGGGTTCGATCAACGCGAGGTGCTGTGCCGCGCGCATCGCTTGCCACTGCGCCTCGGTCGGGGCGGTGGGCTTGCTCTGGCTTGACCAAACGCTGTAGGGATTGCTGTGGGTCTCATCAACGCCGAAGTGGGTAACGTAGACGGACTTACCCGAAAGCGCTGCGGGGAGATTGTTGACAGTGAGGGTTACGCTGTCGGTTCCCGTCGTGGCGGGCGTCTTGTACTGATTGTAGACGATAATTTGAACCTCATCCCCGGTGCTCGACGACGCGGCCATCACATCGACGCCGTCGGAAGTTCCGCTGCCACCAGTTGAAGTCAGGAGCTTCGGGCCGAGATAGTTGAGCATCCTAAAGCCGTTGTAGGCGGCTTTTCGCATGCCCTGGAAGGTCGTGAGACCGAATACACTGCCAAAGGGAAGCGTGCCGGCAGCAGTCTTACTCAAAATGTACGAACCGGAGGGGCCGCTCGATTCATCGAATACGTCCGAGACCACCCAATACGAGAACATATCGAGAGGCGGCGTGCTGCCCACATTCTTGGCAGCCAACAATTTGACGGCTTTGATGATGAAGGGCGCATTAACGTGAGTATCCATGCTCACGCAGGCTTGGTCCGTGCTGCCGCCTTGCCCGCCGTACGATGAGTTCCACTCGGAGTTGAGTGACTTGATGGCGTCCGTAGTATAGCCGGCGGCCTTGATTGCACTAACGCGCGAGTCATTGTCGCTTGCACCGAAGTTCGCATCGAGGGTCGCTTTGCAGTCGCCGCAGTAGGCGTGAGACGAAACGAACGACACGCGAACGTTCGCACTCTTCGTGTGCGTCAGGAACGCCTGCAGAAAACTCGCCGCCCCCTGGGTGGCCGCTGGACCGCCGATCAGAATATTGGGCAGCGCTGACGTAGCGCCGGCAACGGCCGCGTCATACATCGTGAAGTAGTCGTTCGAGGTGCCTTGCCAGGTGCCGTTCCAGAACCCCGAATAGTTCGGCTCGTTCCAGACCTCCCAGTTCCACTGACCCACGTCAGTCGCGCCGAACTTATCCACACAATGCTGAACGACGGCTTTGATGAGCGCCGTATACGCGGTGAGGTCTTTTGCAGGATCGCGACTACTGCCGTTCTTGGCTAGAGCTGTCGGCATGAAGCTGAGCTCCATGGAGGGGCGCATTCCCGCGGCCGCGATCGCGTTCAGGTAAGTGTCGAACTTCGTGAAGTCGTAGGTCCCGCCACCCTTGTAGATGCCCATGTCGTCATTGAGGACTCCATGGCCGCGCACGTGTAGAAAGCCAAGCTCACGGTTNNGCAGTGTTGGACCAAAAGTGTGGATTGCCTGCCGGGCTAGTTGACGCGTCCACCGTGATTGTAGCCGCACTTGCCACCCGCATGGCCATCAGCATCACGGCCCCTACCGAACCGATCGAGAGGCCGCGCACAACACGAAGGGGGCGAAATCGGCGAGGGAGTTGTGTGGACTGGGTTCTCATGTATTATCCTCCAAGTGCGTCGACGGCAGGCAAGTTTCCGGTGGCCAAATGCCAATAGCTCTCCAGAGCTAGGTCGCCAACCGGTTGTTCGGGCCGAGTAGGCTTCGGTGACACCTTTTCAGCGCGCAGTGGGGTCGAACCGGGAATTCCGTCATGTAAAATACACTAGGCGGCAAGTCGATCTAACGTGCTCGGGCCGGCACTTGGCTCGCGGCCGAACGCGCAACGAATCGGGCAGGCGCGCCCGTTGCAGAGGTTTCAATCCAGTTTAGACCCATCATCGTCCGAAAACGATTGCGCTACCCAACGAAGTGCGAACGAATATTGAGATTCGACTTTGCGAACTTGTTCACAAGAAATGCGAAGTAGCACGTCGGATCGAAGCGGAGCGGAGACCTCATCGATACCGGCTGGGAAGGATTCCGATCAGATTGCTTTTGTCGTGACGGCACGCATAGCCAAGTGCCGCTGCAACAAGACCAACAAAAGCTAGGAACCGCGAGACCACCGCGAACAACCTTCGACGCAACTCCGAATGCACGACATTCGGCGGTCTTAACGCGCTTCGCCACTCAAACGCATCTCCACCACACGATACGCAACGCGTTTCAGTCGGAGTGGACGCGCGGGAAGCACTTGCCCCCAATGGGTCGTTGATAAACGACGATGCGTTCGATGCCGTGACGGAAATCCGCCCGTACTGACACTGCGCCGAGCAATGGTCACTTCAATCAAATTTAGGCTTCGTCCAGGTTTCAATGCTTTCGCCGGATACAACTACTGGAAATTCCTTATTGCCGCTGCGGGTTTCTGGGGCGCAATCGGATGCGGCAGCTCCGACAACTCGAAGACGCAATCTGGGTCAGGCGGACAGGACGCAGTCGGAGGTGCAACAGGGGCCGGTGCCAGCGGACTAGGCGGAAGCTCGAATGCAACTAGCTCCGGGGGTGTGTCAGCAACGGGCGGTCATGACGCAGCTGGCGGGTCTTTGGCAACCGGTGGAATCTCGCCTGCGGGCGGCAATGCTCAAACTGGCGGGGCGCCGCTTACTGGGGGCGCAGTCGGAACGACCACCACTGGTGGTTCGGTGGCTGCCGGCGGCACAAGTGCAATCGGAGGAGCACCCGTTACCGGCGGGCGAGCCGCAACTGGCGGCATAGGCGCCCAAAGTGGCACTACCGGCGGCTCCACAGGCGCGCAGGGCGGAAGCGGCACGGGCGGCAGTAACGTGGGGACTGGCGGAACCGCAAACGGAGGTGCCGCAACCGGAGGCGCCGCAACGGGAGGCGCCGCAACCGGCGGGGCCACGTCAACTCAACCCCAATTGGTCACGTCCACCAGCGGCGCCTATTGGACGACTTCGGGGACGTTGACACAGGTGGCTAGTGGGACTGCCACCGTAACAGTCACCGACAGTTCCGCGGCTCAGACTTGGGAAGGTTTTGGTGGAGCCTTCAACGAGCTGAGTTGGACCTATCTCCAGATGCTCAGCCAGACGGACAGAGACAGAGCCTTGCAACTCCTGTTCGGGGCAGACGGTTGCCGGTTCGCATTCGGGCGCATCCCAATGGGGTCGAGCGACTATGCAACCAGTCGCTACACCGAAGACGAAGTGGCGAGTGGACAGACCGATCCCACAATGGCGAGTTTCTCGTTCACTCGTAATACGACCGCGCTCATCCCTTTTATCAAAGCCGCGCAAGCCGTCAAATCCGACATCCGCTTCTGGTCGAGCCCTTGGACGCCCCCCACGTGGATGAAGACTGGTCCATTCACGACACCAGCAACCACGCCCTCTAATTTTGACGGCGGGAACATGACGGATACCGATGCCATCCTCAAGGCGAACGCACAGTATTTCGTTAAGTTCGTGCAGGGTTACGCACAGAACAGCATCACTATCGAAGCTGTGGCTCCGCAAAATGAGCCGAGCTACATGCAAAATTACCCGTCTTGCGTGTGGACGCCCGCGCTATTTACCAAGTTCGTCGGGCAATATTTAGGTCCGGCCTTCACCACGGCGGGCCTTACCACCAAGATCATGCTGGGCACGATGTCTTCCAACACGAAAGACAACCTCATTGTGTCGGCCGTGATGGGTGACGCAACGGCTAAGAGCTACATCAAGGTACTCGGCTATCAGTGGACAATGGTGAATCAAGTCGCCTCAGCCAAGTCGTATAACCTTCCCATCTGGCAGACTGAGCACCAATGCGGCAACTANNTCCTGGGGCTTGATTCGAGACTGGATCAAAGCCGGGGTGTCGTCGTACTCCGCTTGGAACATGGTGCTCGACACAGGAGGTAAGGGCATCGACACACAGCGTGCTTGGGCGCAAAACGCGCTGCTGGCCATCAATACTTCCTCGAAGACGCTGATCCTCACGCCGACATACCACGTGTTCCGCCATTTCTCCCAATTCGTGGACCCGGGGGCAAAGGTCGTTGCGACGAGCGGTGGTGACGCCGTGGCATTCAAGAACCCAAGCGGTTCCATCGTCACGGTCATGTACAATTCCGGGGCTGCGACGACGTACAGAGTCTCGGTGGGCGGCAAGCTATTGCAGTTCAACATGCCGGGCAACGGATGGGCCACCATCGTGCAGTGAAAGCCGCGTGTCGGCACGTGTAGCCACTTGCCGCTGTGCCATCAAAAAAAACTACGCTTGCCGGCTCACTGCCGCCAGACACTCTCACGCGTGCAGCTTCTCGCTGACGAATGTCGTCGCGCTTTGAGGGTCCACGATCTTAGCCACCGCGATCGCGCACGCGGCGCAGCATGTCGAGCGCCATGCCCAAAAACTCGCGAAACTGCTCGAGCTCGTCACCCGGGACCCGCGACATTGCCACAACTGCGGCTCCGAGAGCCCGCCCGAACGCGACGAGCGGCAAGAGCACCAGCAGTCGTCCGCTGTGCTCCAGCAACGGGTGCGCCGGGAGACGGTTAATCTGAGTCGGCGAGGCGACCGCGATGCGATCATGGGCGCTAAAACCGAAGAGCAGTCGCGCTCCGCCTGCGGTGTCGTTCGGCTGCTCGAGCGCGGCAACCACGCAAGCATCCACCCCGAGCTCGGGCAGGGTCTCGGCCGCAGCTTGGGAGAGCTCAGCTGTATCCGAGAATAGCGCCGAGCGCATCGCGCTCTCGAAAGCGCGCTGGCGCTCACGCGCCGTTCGCGCGCGGCGCTCCACGGCTTGCTCGCTGAAGACACTGACGAGAACGCGAGCTTCGTTCAAAGTGGCCTCGAGTTGCTCGCGCGCACTCGGCTCACCGGAGACACACGGCAAGGATTGCCGCCGGAGCGCCGTCAACACGTCCTGCAGGATCACCCCGGCAACCGGTGCGTGCTCGAGTTTTTGTAAGATCCGCTCGAGCGCGTGACAAAAGCCCGCACTGCTTGCCCCGCGCAGCTCGCCAATCAGGCCGTCGAGGAGCCGCACATCCCAGCCCGAGCCCGCCGCCCCGACACGTCCGGCTGCTGCGCGCACCATCTCCGCCAGAATAGCGTGTCGTCGCTGCACAAACGAAGTTTCGACACCGCGACCCATTGACGACGGTGCCACGCTGCTGGCAAGCCCGACTTCCGCGGCAGAACAGCCGCACGAGCTGCGCAACACAAGCTTCGTTGCAAGTGCTGCCGACGCGGACTTTTGGCCCTCGACTATCTTGAACGCCGCTTCGACACCGTGGCTTCCGAGTTGCTCGGTCGGTTGACTCGCGGTCGTCAGGGCCGGGCGCGCGAAACGCGAGGAATCAACGTCGTCGAAACCGACCACGGCGATAACGTCGGGCACCTCGACATGGCGTTGCCAAAGCTCCTGAATGGCACCGAGCGCCATGTAGTCGTTCGCTGCCACCACCGCATCGATTTGATGGGGCGGGCGGTGATCCTCGAGCAGCGCGCGCACCGCCGCTCTACCGCTCGCCTTAGTGAAGTCGCCCTCGACCGCGAGGTGTGACTCGAAGGGCAGCCCTGCTTCCTCGAGAGCGTCACGAAACGCCCGGAAGCGGACGTTCGCTTCGGCGCTGGCAGCAGGTCCTTGCACGAACGCCATATGCTTTCGTTCGTGTTCCTGTGCAAGATGCAACACGAGCTCACGAATGCCGCCCGAGTTGTCCACCTCGATGGCAACATGCCCCGGAATGGAAACGCCCACGCAGCAGAGCGGCAGCCCGCGAAATCGCTTGAGCCACGCCTCGATCTGCACCGGGCCGATGGCACTCCCGATGACACTTGTCACTGCGACCACGCCGCACACGGTCTCGGCGTTAACGAGGTTGAAAACGACGTTGCGAGCCGCACACTCCGCATCCGGATCCCTCACCCTGCCGCCGGGCACGCACAACAAGGCCACCCCAAGGCCTCGCGCCGCGGAGAACGCCCCCCTAACGACTGCCACTTGGTACTCATCGTCCAACGTATCGATCAGTAGGGCAAGCGGCAGGCGGGCGGTCGAGGCCATCCAATAATTCTACGACCAAACCTAAATAAGGCCAAATCGTAGAGACAAATCGCTCGCGGCGATGCCGGCATTGGGTCACGCGTTCGCTTGGGACTCAGCTCCATTTCGCGGGCGCCATTCCGGGCATGACCGGAGCGCGCGGCGAGGGAGGCGCAAATCGGCTCGAAAATCGAATGCTGGACCGGCTTTTGCTCGGAGTTGTCGCTGCTAGAGACCACAAGTGGATTTTTTGACGGAATGGGGCACCTTGCTTCACTGCACTTTCTGAGAAAGTGATGTCAAGTTCCAACTTGGTGGTTCGCGAGGCTACGAGCGCGACACCGGAGTCCGGCGTTTACTGTCCGACGGCCCTCGTGCCAAGCTTTGCGCATGTCTACAACACCTACTTTGACTTCGTGTGGTCTACTGCCCGTTATTTAGGGGTGGAACTGGGCGATATAGACGACGTGGTTCAGGAGGTTTTCTTCACTATCTACGGGCGACTCAACACGATTGAACGGCCAGAGTCATTGCGGAGTTGGATATATGGAGTCGTACGGCGGATTGCGAGTAAATACCACCGCAACAAGCGAACTCGCTTAATTGAAACGAGAACTGAACGTATTGAACCAGAAATGCTGGAGCCGGAGTGGCGCACCCCTCAGCACATGGCAGAGCAACATGAACAGGCAAAACTGCTTTGGAGCTTACTAGAAAAGCTTGACGCGTCGAAACGTGAGGTTTTCGTGCTTGCGGAACTGGAAGAAATGACAGCACCGGAAATTGCGGACGCAGTTGGCGTCCCACTGAACACGGTCTATTCACGACTCCGCGCGGCACGGCAAGAACTAGAAGAGGCTCTGCAGCGGACTCGCGCCCGAAGTGGATTGCGAGGCGAATAATGCCCGAATTGAGTCCAGATCTGAGAAGGCTCGTGCTAGCAACAAGAGCAACGAGATTTGCCAGCGCAGGCAATCGCGCGCGTATCCTCGAGGGGCTGCGGGCTCGATTGGGAGACGCTGCGATAATGGGCGCAGGGACAGCACAGGTAGTCGCCACGTCCGCAACACCGGGTTTTGCCTATGGAAAACAGTCGGCTATTGCAATCGCGGGGTTGACCCTACTCGGCGGGATCTTGTTCTTCACGGCACGCGCACAGCGGGCTTTCTGGACGGATGCGAACTTGGAACCCATCGCGGTTAATGTATCGACTATAACGTCGGAATTTGCCGCAGACTCGTCGCGGATAGCTCTTCCGCCCGAATCGGCCGCTAGCGGCAGTCCAGTTACCGTCGTTCCTTCCATCGGCGATATCACACGCACCGTGACTTCGAATCACGCTCAAGACAGACTAGCAGCCGAGGTGGCACTTCTGTCTCGTGCACAAGGGGCTCTTCGCAATGGAAGGCCCGTGTTGGCGCTCGAGGTGCTGAACGAACACGAGCGCAAATTCGGCAACGGGCAGCTGAGAGAGGAGCGGATCGCCGCGCGAGTCCAGGCACTCTGCGCTCTCGGGCGCACTGCGGAAGCACGCGCGCAATTGGCTCAACTCTCGCCCAATTCGATCCACAGTGATCTGTCACGACAAGCATGCGGGTCTGGCAAGGGCGACTAATGAGGTGCTGACGGGGTTCAATACGCGGGCGGATCGCCGCCGCCGTATTGCGAACGAGGGACACAGACTCGTTACTGTCCGTACTTCGCGGCCTGAACGTTTGCCAAGACAGCGGCGTCAGTTGCATCTGACGGCTGCC
>PMCK01000195.1 GCA_003154095.1 Myxococcales bacterium
CCGATGAAGTCGCCGTTATTGTTCCATGTTGCCATGAATGCGGGCGTGCTGTAGGTGGTAATGCATCCGGCGCTCCCGTTCGACCAGACCTGCCACGAGAGGCCGGCCGCGGTGCCCTCTTGGTACGTTGAGCAGTGCTGCGTGCCGCCGCTCGGCATTGTACCCGAGCAGGTAACAGCGCCCCCGGCTGCCGCGCTACTGCCCCCGGTAGCCGCCTTGCCACCCGTTGCGGGACCGCCGCCGGTAGCTGCTTTGCCCCCAGTTGCCTTGCCTCCGGAAGCCGCCATACTGCCACCGGTGGCTGGCGTTCCGCCCGTGGCTGTTGGCAGCGAACCTCCAGTGGCCGCCTTGCTACCGCCAGTGGCTGGCGTTCCGCCAGTGGCCGGCGTTCCGCCCGCGGCTGGCGTTCCGCCCGTGGCTGTTGNNCGTGGGCGAGTTGGATCCGCCCGTGCCGTTGGCGATGACACCTCCGGTTGTGTGCGCTCCTCCCACCTGAGACGTTGTGCCGCCCAATGAGCTATCCCCTCCGCCACCAAGAGGAGGTGTTTGTGTATCCGTGCCGCTGCAGCCCACGACGATAATACCGGTAAGGACGAATATTTGGAGTGATGATGTACGCACGGGCAAAACCTCCGATCGAAACTGCAACTCAAATACACTTTTCAGTTATATACCCGAATTCCCGCGATGCGAGCCAGTGATCACGAAAAAGAGTATGCACGGAGCGCGGCAGAGGGTCATTGCAGCAAGCGGGCACGTCCCGTGCCAGTGGCTCGACCTAGTCATCTCGAACCCCGTATTGAGTGAAGCTGCCGCTGGTGACTCGAAAGCGTCCGAACGGCGGCTTGTTGCCTTGGACGGTAGTGAGCGGTCTCGGTCCGTTCCGCGCGCCGACGCTGCTGGGCTCGTCTCCGCCAAGGTCGGGCGTGTTCCTCGTAGTTGCACTCACCGCGATGTGCGCCACCGTGGGGTTCGTGAGCGCGGTTCACGGCCCAAACATGCCGAACTTGTCGTCGTGGTGAGCGTTGCCCGCGCCGACAGCACCAATATCCGTGTTGCGGATACCGCTGCTGTCGTCGGCGGGATCACCGTGATCGATCAGCGGACTGCCGCTCGAGGGCGTGTGTACATTGCGCGATAGAAGGCGAGTATCTGCGAGACGGTGACTGTCCGCGCTCCCCGTCGCGGAGTCTTTATTGGGTACTCCAACCCACAAACGGGAATGCAAGTACCGGCAATACTAACTACATTGCCGATTGAATCAAGATAATGCGATTCGTCGAATCAATCACGGTTACCGTGACGATCTCAATCATCGCGCTCGCCTTTGCTGCGGTCACGGACATACAACGTTTTCCGCACCCGGCGTGCCGCGATCGCCCGACCCAAAGGTGACACCGCTTGGAGTAACACATGCTTGGGTAAAGTTGCTGCCCGCGGCCGCGATGGTGCTACCTGCATCCGCCTTGAGAGCAGACAAAAATAGCTGCCAGGACGCACCCTTTGTGCTCTTCGTCCAGTTCATTCGATCGAGCTCAGCCCCCCCATAGCGCAACACGACGGAGCGCTCGGCGTAAGTGGTTGAACTTGAGTCTGCCAGTGTGAAGCCGAATGTGGACATTACGGTGGGCAATCCGCCATTGGTCGCGGGCTCTGCACTGCGGGCGAACACGAGTCGGTCGTCAACCGTTACGCGCAAGCAACTATCACTAATAAGCAATGTGCTGCCCGTGCCTTCGTTGGCAAGTTCAAGTCCATTGAGATCAACATCCGCATTGACGAGCACTTCGAACCATTCTCCGGGGCCATTGTTGCCTAGACTAGGCGCGGCCATGACTTCCGTAACTTCGAGATCGCCGACTTTGGGGGGCACGGCGTCACGCAGGACACCACTTGCGTCGCGGCATCGATTGCCCGGGCTTGCGTCGAAGACATCACGCGCATTATCGAGGCCCGCATCCGACGCAGCACTCGGATTGTCATTACCGGCGTCGACGACGCCAGTCGCATTGTTGAGGCTGGCGTCCGATGGGTCACTTGAATTGTTGAGGCCGGCATCGACGACGACACTCGGGCAACTTGTGTTCGCGGCGCCCGGTGTACCTCGATCTCCCGTGCCAAATGTTTTATCGACCGGGGCGGCACACCAGTTGCTGGAATTCACGCCTTGCGCCAAGCCCAAGCCAGAAATTGACCTCTGCAATGAGACGCCCTTAGTGCTCTTTGTCCAAGTTGCTCGATCAAGCTCAGTGCCATCGAGTCGCAGTATCACGGCGCGCTCCGCGTAAGTCGAGGAGCTCGAATCAGCTAAATTAAAGTCAAATGCCGCTGTCGGAGACGGCAGTCGACCGTTTTTCGTCGGATCCGTACCGCGCGCAAACAGCAACCAGTCACCCGAATGGACGCTTAGACATGTGTCGCTGATGAGGAACGTGTTGCCAGTGCCCTCATTGGCTAACTCAAGTCCGTTGAGGTCCACATCGTTATTAGCGACCACTTCGAACCATTCACCCGGGCCATTGTTGCCAATACTCGGAGCTGGCATGATTTCGGACACTTGGAGATCACCCAATTGCGGTCTCATCGCGTCGCGCGTTGCGCCCGTGAGAGCATCGATGCACTGTCCCGAGATTGCTCCTGAGTCAATGTTGGCCGCTGAAGTCCCGCCGGAATCGGAAAGCGGATCGGCTCTCGCGCAAGCCGAGTTTGCCGCACCGGGACTGCCGAAGTTCTCGCCTTCGGGCTCTAGACTACTCAACGGTTCAGTGCCGTCACACCAATAAGATTCACCAAGGCTTACCGCGGCATTGAGGACCATGGCTCGGTCCAGCTCGCGCGCGTGACCCGCAGTGACTTGTGCGTACGTTGTCTCGGTAATCACCGATGTCCCGCAGCGAAGCCCGAGCCTGCCGTTTTCGTGGCGTAACGCACCGAGTGCACTGCCATAACCGTAATTCACGTAGCCTGGCCGGGTATTGACGTCATTACCCGTGTCCCCCAGCACGAAAAATGCGTGCGCTGGGATCTGTACACGGGGTAGCACGGTTGCGTTCAGGCGCGACCCATCCGACAGAGATTGGAATAGTGAAAGCCCGGTAAGATCAATCACGTGGTCCGTCGTGTTGTAAACTTCAATATATTGCTTGCCGGTATCGCTTCCGGCAGGGTCAGCCATGAATTCAGTCACAACGAGTTCACCCGCAGCCACGTTCTTGCATTCTGCATCCGGGTGGTCAGGAAGGTCGGGAGCGCAGCCTAGGGCCAGTGCGAGCGCCGACGATAGGCACAGATGAGAGAATGCATGAAATTCCTTCGCAATATTCATGAGGCCTCATCGGTCAATTCGGGGTCACGGTTGCTAACTATTTTGCTAACGGACCAACCCTTGCTTTTTGGAGTCGTGAAGGCACGTGGACATGACTTACGCTGAGCGACTCACAGCCGCGTTCCGACTCGTCGAACGCAACTAAAGCGAGTTGCACTCAGGTAATGGCTTCAAAGGGGGTGGCTGTGGATTGCCGCCGACAATGGCGGAACCAATGCTACCGCGGGCGGAGCATTGGCCGTAACTGGTGGCACTACCACCTTTGCCGGCACCGGTGCCGCCGATACATCCATGAACGCAGGTACGGGCGGCACCGGAAATTCCACCAACAAGGGAAGCTGTAGTTGCCGAATTCCGTCAGGCAAGGGTTCGCCTCTTGATTATCCCGGTCGACTGGTACTATCTGGACTTGCCTGTGTAGAGATGCTGCGACGTCGCAGGTAGAACCGCTCAAGTGGGGACCGTACTGCGGCGAACGTTGGCTGGCGCCATTAATGAAGTTTCGGACATCATTCGCTCAAGAACTGCGAAATCAGAGATTTTTGGCAACTGAGTTCGGCTGCGAGCCGACCGGAAATTGACCGGTCGTGCGCATCGTCTGAGATCGTCGTTAGGTCGCGGAATAATTTGCGTCCGCTCAGCGTAAACTTATCTCAGCCCGGTCTTGGACGTTCCCTAGATGTTTGCCAAATCTCAAGTTTCCGTCGGATCCCAATATTCTCCCTTTCGTCATCTCGAATTCGATACGATGATAAGATTACCAAGCGGTATATGTCGTGAATCACGCGACGAATATCTACACATCCAATATGGCCACCGAAATTCAGCCATTGTCCCAATTCATATCTTCAGGAAGAGGCCGTAGTGCAGCTTAACTTGAAAGTCGCGTACTGCTGCATCGTCCTTGCCAGTCTTGGCGATTCGGCGTGTTCGACTAAGACCACGCCAGCAGCGGCGGCCGAGCTCTCCCCCGGTACGGTTCAAATGGGACCCGGAAATGCGCGGCTGCAATTCATCAAGGTTGAGACTGTCAAGGAAACCGATGCTGCACCGGTGGTGCGATTGACGGGTAAAGTCAGCTTTGATGAAGACCACACACAACGAGTAGCGTCCCCAATTGATGGTCGAGCTAGTCGCGTTCTTATCGAGCTCGGTGACAAGGTTCGCGCTGGCCAAGCGCTGATAGAGCTAACGTCGCCACGCGTGTCGGAGCTTCAAGCAGATTCGCAGAAAGCGCTGCAGGACCTAGCCCTAGCCACCAAAGCACTCGATCGCGCGAGCAAGCTAAGGCAGGACGGCGCTGTGTCGGAGAAGGAAGCCGCACAGGCCGAAGCCGGTTTTCACAAATCGAAATCCGATGCTGCTCGAAGTACTGCGCAGCTGAGGTCGCTCAGCGTGTCAGCTTCAGATCCCACGACCAACGCAGCCATTCGCGGGCAAATTGCAGGGACCGTCGTCGAACGAAATATTCTAGTGGGTCAGGAGGTGCGCGCCGATTCCGCTCAGCCTTTACTGACAATCAGCAACTTAGCCGTCGTGTGGGTGCTCGCTGATGTCTATGAGCAGGACCTTGGTCTGGTCAGGAAAGGCGACTCGGTAAAAATCCACGTTCCGGCCTATCCTGACGAGGCGTTTGACGGAAAGGTCGATCACGTTGGGGACGTCCTAGATCCAGTGAGCCGCACCGTCAAACTTCGATGTTCCGTGCCGAACCCGCAGTCTCGACTCAAACCAGAGATGTTTGCCAAGATTGAGCTAACGGATACTGCAGGCAAGAAAGCCATCGTAATTCCATCTTCAGCAATTCTCACCGATAGCGAGCACACACGGGTCTTCGTGGCTGGCAATGACCATGTCTATCAGCAGCGCATCGTCACTGTCGGTCCTGAAGTTGATGATCACGTACGCGTTCTTGCCGGAATAGAGGTTGGCGAACAAGTCGTCACTGAGGGCGCAATTTTTATTAGGCGTGAATTTGGGAGCAAGTAAAGCTCTATCCGATAACTCCTCGCTTAGGAAGCGATGGGCGAGTTGCCGCACCACTGGCAGCTGATTTTGTGCGCGCACGTTTGGACTGAGACGCGTTTTGCGATCGAGACGCGAGTGGGGTCATCGTGCCCGACGTCGAGCCCCTCGATGCAGCGCGCATGCGATCTCGGTCGCCGCTTAATGGCGGCGTTGGATTGACTCAAGCCGAACGCCGACGGACTGAGCTAACGGGCTCTGACGGCACCATGGCGCCCTCGCTTCGAGCCTCTGATATCCCGATGGCGATCGCTTGTTTTGGATTCGTCACTCTCTTTTTCGATCGACCCGACCGCAGAGTACCATGCTTGAATTCGTGCATCACTTCGCCGACCTTCTTGCTGGCACCCGATCCATGTTTCCTAGCGGACTTATTGTCTGGTGTTTTTGCGCCCATTTATAGCTCCTCGTCAGTCTTCAGAAGTGCCGACGCCTCCGACTGTAACGGTCATTCCCAGTAGGACTTCGAAACGACGATCCCACCGCATAGGAAGGTGCGGGCCCCCCACCCGTTTCCTGACCGCATCAACGGCCTTCTACAATTTGACTTTGACCCGATCCGCTGCCTTTGCGAATTGTTGCTTCGCTTTGCCCTCGAGTACGCGCGCTTTGCCAGTAACTTGCATTTGCTTGTTACCGAGCAGTTTGCCAACGCCGCTCTTGATTTTGCCGCCGATCTCCTCCGCGCCACCTTCTATACGTTTGCTCACATTACTCATGACAATCTCCTCGGGATGCGCACGGCCATAGCGTCGTGCTTCTAGAGAACTGAAATAGCAATCGCCGTGCCGACTGGCATCAAGCAAGTTGCCAACCATTTCTCACAAGTTGTTGAAAGGGCAGCTACCAATTTCGGGTCACTACTAGGCCCCTGCATGCGGCTATTTGGATTTTATGGCCACTCAAAGCGAGACCGAACTTCATCTGCGTCGACGTTTCATCGTGCAAATTGCATTGGCAATATGCAAACCAATAGCGTTTGCACGTCCGTTCGCGCGCACTCATGGTGATGCTCGGACCCTTTTGCTCCGCAACGGGAATCCTTAGCGTCACCACGCCTTATCTGCTGAGTCTAGATCCGTTTGCCGCACGCAACGCACCACCTACCGTGAAATAGAGCTTCGCGAACCCTGCAAGTGCGTTATGATTCAGATGCGCAACTGTCTCTACCCCAAGGATTCGGGGGTCGATTGCATGGTCATTCTTGTTCATGTACTTGACGAACTCTAACTTGATGGCGCAAGGCCCCACAACCAAGATTTCGTCGGCTGTGTCGAGAGCGCGCGCAACTTGGTGAAAATACGGGTTCGATTCGGCGATCGCGCCTCCATTGCCTGCAGGCGGTGCTGGAGCCTCGTGGATATCTTGAGCATTGATGGTCGAATCGTGGTGAATTCCTTCGTCCACGTGCATGATTCGAGCTTCCTTTTCGTCAATCCAGACGATAGCTTATCGAGCACCGTCTCCGCAAGCAGCCCGCGAGAAATGAGCGAATTAAGATCGGCCAGCAGCAAGACTATTTGCGCCCCACTGGGGGTGCGGCGAAGTTCTCAGTGGGCCCGCGGCGCCGCGCTTCGTCCTTGGCGAGGCCAGCTTTGCCGCGTGTTCGCTCTTGATTGATCGCGGCACGCGCGGTTGCCTCATCGGGGAACAAGTTGGCGGACGCCTGCAACTTCATATTGCCCAAACTAACGGCAACCCCGGTGAAGTCAGCTGGGATTCCGTAGCGAAAGGTACCCAAAAGCCTGTGCTGGAAGCGTTTGATATTTGCAGCGTAACAATCCGCGACCTGAGCGGCGATGTGCAGGTTCTGATAGTTCACTAGCAAGTAGAAGGATCCGGGCGAAGTGTTGATCCAATCCTCGATCACCTCGTCGAAGAAGGTCGTCACGCGTCGTTCATCTCGCAGCACCACCTGCTCGGGGAACCAGAGATGCAGGATATTCTGGTCCTGCTCGAATTGGCCGGCAACTTGCTTTGATTTAGTATTGGACATCGGTCAGACTCTCAGACACGCCCCTGGCCAATCGCTACTCTTGCCCGCGTAGTTCCTGTCATATCGTTACGGCAATCGAAGGCTCCTTGAGCCATTCGAACGCGTCTTCTGCGCTTCCAAGGATGTTCACTTCCACGCCCCGATTGCTGTACTCGCGAATGAAGCGTCGCATGTTGGCCTTACCGAGTGCCGCGTCCGGCATGACGATGGCCCAATACTTCCAGCCCGCGGCGAGCGTCCGTACGCTCCAGATCTCCATTGCCCACTTGCCGTCTTCCGGGTGCAATGCTGAGTTACCCCTGTCGTCCGACAGCCACTTGTTGGCACCGGATCGCTCGAAGATCTCTACGCCACGCGTCAACACGTCCCTAAAGACCGCTCCCTCGACCGGCTTGTGAAGTGTGTGATGCAAGTATTCCCTCTGGTCTTACTGACTTGGAGCAGGTTAGACGACGCTGAAGCAATCCGGGCTGGGCGTTTTTCTGCTGACAGCTGACTGCAACGGCTACTGCTGAACTCCGACGGCCACTGCTGCTGAACTGCAACCCCCCAGTGTAAGGATAGTTGTCGCCTGCCGGTCTGAAACAAATACCCAGCCGAGCATGGCAGGAGGCACTGTGAAAAGACGATTGAGCCCACCGGGCGCTTCACTCGTTGCAGATAGGTGGACCCGCGCCAGTGGCGGTTGGACCGTTGGCGCCACAGGATAGACAACAGAATAACCCGGCTGGAGTAATCGGACCGCACGACCCGTTGCCAGGGCGCGTGCATTGGATATCACCTATCACGCACTTCCCGCCCAGACTTTCACATGTATCGGAAGCGCTTGAGCTAGAGCAACCGAACGCAACCACTAATACCAAAAGCAAGAATGCGCCCTTCATTATGGTGTGAAGTCTACCACATGGCGCAGACGGTTGGTTTTGAATCTAGGATGAGCAATGAGAAATGGGTAGTGGTCGGTTTTGATTTCTCTGGCTTCTAATGCTGGCATGGGCGGCCCAGTCGACTCAGTCTGTCACGCGTGAGAGCGCCAATCCGTGAACGGTGGACTTGGAGACGCGAGACTCCCCGGCCTCGCCGCTTGGCCAACTCCCTACCCGAGGACCAGCAGCAGAACGTCCGCCGTGCGCTCCGGCATCTGCAGAACGTCTTTGGCACCCTGAAGGCTCTGGCTCAGGCGATGGGCGTCCCGTACCAGAGCGTTCGGCATGCCATGGTCGAGCGGCGCAACCCGACGGCGGCACTGGCATTCCGGGCCGCCCTAGCCGCCGGCGTACCCATGGAAGACATCGTGACTGGCTCGTGGCCTTCCCGGATTACCTTCTGCACAACCTGCGGACGGCGCCTAGACGGTAGACGCGACCTGAAAGCGCCGGTAGGGTGACCGCCATGGACACCGTCGGGATTCCAGCTCTACAGGACGCAATCCGACACATGCATGGCGTTGAGTCACGGTGGCTATATTCGGTGGCAGTAAACGAGGTATTCGAAGGGGCCCAGGTCTGGAAGGGCGAAGTCCAGATATTTGAGCTTCTCGAGCATCCCACGGCCAAACTCTGTTACGCGTGGTCAGAGGCGTCCACAGGGAACAATCGACGCTTCTTTGCTGCGCTACATGTGCCGCCCATAAATGGCGCCGCGGGTGCTGTGAGGGCTTCGATTGTGGCGGATGCTCGGAAAGCATAGACTTAGTGGACTTCGCGTCACTTCTTCCGCGAACTCCTGGTTTTATGCCCTTACAACGTCAAAATGTTTTAGGCACAACAACCTTTCCTGCTTGACCTTTCNNTTCAGATGGCAAACGTGCTTCCCCGAGACAAGCAACTAGCCATCCTCCGCTGTCTAGTTGAGGGATGCTCCGTCCGCTCCACGGAACGCATGGTTGACGTAAGCCGCGAGACCGTATTGTCGCTTCTGGTTCGGGTCGGGGAAGGCTGCGAGAAGCTCCTTGACTGCACGATGCGCAATCTCAATTGCGAATGCATCGAGGTAGACGAAATCTGGGGTTTCATCCAGAAGAAGCAACGCCATGTCCGGGCCAGTGACGACCCGTCCGTTGTGGGCGACGCCTGGACCTTCATCGCGCTCGATGCTGACACGAAGCTTATTCCCGCGTTTCGCGTTGGCAAGCGCGACGCATCCAATACTAACGCGTTCATTTCTGACCTGGCGTCGCGGCTCAGTACGCGCCCCCAAATCACGAGTGATGGCCTGGCCCTGTATATAGATGCGATCGAATCCGCGTTCGGTCATGACGTTGACTACGGCCAGGTCATCAAATCATACGAAGCAGAGCCCGCTGGTGCCGGGAGGTACTCTCCTCCGAAAGTCACATCGATTGAAAAGGCAATTGTGTTTGGCGATCCCGATCTTGAATCGATGTCTACGTCTTATGTCGAGCGTCAGAATCTTACGATGCGCATGCAGATCCGTCGCATGACTCGGCTCACCAATGCCTTTTCGAAGCTGACACGAAATCACCGCGCCGCAACGGCGCTGCATATCGCGCACTACAACTTCGTGCGCCGACACCAAACGCTGCGCACGTCGCCAGCGATGGCTGCCGGTATCACCGACACTCTTTGGGATATTGGGCAACTGCTCGACGCGGCTCTCGACGGAGTAATGCCATGAACGAAGAGAAGCGCGGACGGGGCCGTCCCAAGATGGTCAATGGCGAGGCGAGGGATTGCATATTCTCGATTCGCCTTTCGGTTGTTGAACTTGCTGTAATCAAGGATGCGGCAGAGAAGAGCGGGGTTGATTCGGCTTCGGACTGGGCCCGCGACGCACTACTTGCAGCATCAGCCATCCCGTGCAACCCGCGGAGGCCGGCATGACTGTTGCGGGCGGGGCCACCAACCGCCCCGCGTTGCAAGAGGCATGACGGCCGGTGATTGGAAAGGCCCGCTAGGACGGCAGATGTGCCCGTTCAAGTCCGACAGGCCCGGCGCTGCAATATGTATGTCGAATTGAAATATCCGGATAGCGGGCGCCGATCAAACCGGTCGACGTCTTGCAACACGTAGTTCGTCTCGAACGGCTGCAATTAGTCGACGCACCGCCGCGAGAGCGCCGGTTCGATTCCCTTGGTATACGTCCCAATCCTCGTATTCACTGGGCGCCTTCAGCTCATCCTCAACTAGGAACGGATAGCGATAGCTGACTTGATCAGGATCAGTGACTGCCTCTGCTGCGTCGATTCTTAGCAACAGATCGCTGTTGTCAAGTTCGCGGACAAACACCTCAACTTCGCGGGACAGCATGTGCAATGATTTTGGCAGAAGTTCCCTTGCCGAAGCAAGCGTCTTGAGCGGTGAATGTTTCAGAAGGAATAGCCTGGCAAATTGCCTCTCGTCATCAGCAGCGCCGCTCCATCGGATTATTGCGTAAGCCTTGATGGCTTTTTCATAGCTCTGTTGGATCCAAAATCGGCGATGACACTCCGCAATATCTTGGTGCTCCGCGTTGGCAGCGAGCAAATCAGCGTTGGCTTGAACTAGCCAACGATCTGCGTCTTCAGGCCGCGCCATGGATGGCTTCTGCGGCGACACGTGTCAATTCGTGTGCATCTTCTTCACCGAGCAGGACTTCACCTTCCGCAATCGCCCTGGCAAGGCTCTGGTCTACTTGAATTGCTGCACGCAAATCTTCTAGGTTCCCAGCGATGAGATTTAGCGGGTGGCGGAATGTCTTACCGGGGTTGAAGGCCACTGGTCGCTCCGGGTGTTCGTCATGTGCCATGTTCGGAAGTATTTCAACCAACCATGCTTCATGGTCTTGTTGCCGAATCCAAATCGCTGCAGTCATTGGTTCGTCGAGCTGCCTATGGGCGTTCACCAATTCCATCATTTCGGGATAAGTGACCATGACCCAGAGGATAGCATGGAATGCGCCTTAGGAAAGGCCAGCCGCGCCAAGTGCAAATCGCTTTTATCGGCCTTCAGGTAGACTTCAAATGCTCCCCTAAGCAGCAGAAATCTGAACCAACGCAGAGTCGCGTTGCTCGGCCAGCTCGCGAATCATTCGGGCGACAACCATTAGCCCTTCTTTTTCACCGGCATCCTCAAATGTTGCCCCTTCGAGTCTCTCCTGGTCCAGCCACCGCGCGGCATCATCATATCGCTCGAGCTCTCGAGATAACTCCGCTCCAAGTACGCAATTGGAGTCTTTGCCGCCGTCTAGCAGCTGAAGCAGGCGTTCCGCGCTTGCTATAACGGCACTGCCGCGCTTGGAACACGGAACCCACAATTCCTCGCCATCGCGAAACCTATCGTTCCCGGCCTGCCAAGCCGCAATTCTAAGAAATATTTCCTCGTCCACGTTCCTTGCAGACCCATTATTCAGGGCGCATTTGTAGTCTTCTGCGTCGATGAACGACACTTCCGGTGCATCCGACCATTCGCTTGGCGCGGGCTCAGTCGACACGCGGCAAGGGGCCAATTGCACGTCAGCTAGGTCTTCGAATTCATCTTCTATCGCCTCCGCGATATTTCGTGAAACGTCCTTTGCCATTGTGATCGGAAGAGACTCGATCATGCTACGAGCAGCTTCCGACTGGCATGAAAAGTGCCGGGCTAGTCGCTCCACGACCGGTTCAAGATCGTCCCAAATCTCCGTAATTATGACGTCATAGCTGAGGGGATCGCGGCATGCGTTGTCTTCCCACGGCTGCTGATCCCCGAGCCGCGTCATGTCCTTGACCCAACAGAAGCACGCGCAGGCGTGGCACTTCGTGAACTCCGGTTGGTCGGGCATCATCGGGGCTCTCATTTTCCCGTCAGACCACATTTCAGCGTCGAATGTGTTGCCACTCTCAAGCGTGGCCAACCGATGCGGTGCAGAACATTTAGGGCAGGCAAGAATTAGCGTTGGTCCGGGTAGCACTTTATCCTCCAGTACACTCCACGGTACACCGGTCACCGCCGATGGCAAGTGCAGCGCGGTCAAGCAATGTCACACCTTGCAGCCGAACGCTTCATGATGTGTATCGAAACGAAGCACTCCGTCCGGCACTCTGGCTAACAGTTCGGCTCTGGGATCGTAGGTTCAACCAGGGAATTTCGTGCATTGCTGAAGTTGTTGCCCAATCTGACCGGAGAACAGCACGGCTGATCCGCAGGTACGAGGGAAGCCAGCAGCCAACGATGCCAAACAACGTCACAGCCTCAATTGCCTTTCAGACAGGAATGAGGCATCAATTGGGCATGCCGTGTAGAGATGAACACAATGAACTGGGAATGCTGGCTGGCGGCCTAACCGCGCTCGTGAGCAGCTTATCTGCACCATCACCCCCCACGGGTTGGGACTTGGTTGCTCGCATTGTCGGCGGCTTGGTTGGCGGAGGATTCGGTTCACGATTGCCAGACGTGTTCGAGCCGGCTACGTCACCTCATCACCGATCTACAATGCACTCGGCCGTCGTAACGACCGCCATTAGTGTTGGCGGAGTTCGACGGGTCATACCAGCCGCAAACGCGATTTGTGAGCGCAATGCCACGACAGACCCGGGCGTTAACGCGTTACAAAATTTTCTGGCGGGTATGCTGGTCGGCACCGCCGCTGGTTACATGTCTCACACAGTAGCTGACGCCTTTACACCGCGAGGAATTCCGCTTCTGACACGCAACTTCTAGTCCTGCTCCTACTACAGTCATTGCCGTGCGCGGCAACGCCAACGCCGAGAAAGGTTCGATGATGACTCCGTTCATGATGGCTGCACTGCTCGAGGCAGTGCCCATGTGCTTCTCGAGTGACGTCAAGCAATTGTGCTGTCCGTCGGCTTGTGGCACGAAGAATAGTCCCAAGTGGACGCAGGCCAACGACGTGCTTCGTGGGTGCATGAGGGGGCTTGGGTGTGGGGACACTAGGCTAAGAGTGCTACAGTGGGGATGCGGTGAAGGGCGGGCCTCCACCTTAATGGGACTTTGGAAATACAAAGTCATCAGCAGTACCGAGCCTGCCGTCCGGACCTGCGGATGACACGGTGATCTCGTCCTCGGAACATCTCAAAACGAAACCGTGTCCCCACAGATCGACAGCGGGTGCGCCAGGTTCCAAATGTTTCTCTTGAACGAGCTCGCTGACTGTAGTGCAGCTCGTCGTATTGTTGTCCGCCTGCCAGTTCTGCATAGCCACCCGGATTATCCTCATCCAGGTTTCGGTCCAATTGATGGCCTCACGCAGGCTCAGGGGAGTACACGCGGAACCGTCCCATTTCATGCCATTCGGGCACGATGGACGGATGTCATTTGTAGCAAGTAAGGCCAATTCTACTCGAATCGGCGCCCCGCAATTCTCAGGCGGCTTTAGGTCGGTTGGCGTGGAACTTGCGCAAGCGAATTCATTCCCATCTTGCCGGAGAGTCCTGCGCGTCGCTGTACTTGCGCTGCCGACACCAAATCCGAGACCATTTGCTCCCGCACCAAGCCGCGCATCGGCGCCGGCAAAAATTGTGAACGCGCCAACCGTCATGGCGGACATGATGTGCGTTGCCCCATCGCAAAAACCCTGGAGCTCTTCGCGGCGTGCGCTCGTCTTGCCGGCTTCCCACTGTCCCACCAGCAGCATATCGACATCTAAGACGCCGCTATTCTTGAGCTCACCTTCAAGTCGCGCCGCACCTAAGGGAATTGCCGCGTACAGGCTGTCCACATCTTGCACCTCGAGGTGATCTTGCTTTCGCGTAAACCCTTGGTATCTGTAACTCGCTGCCACGTAACATTGTTCGAGTATCTGCATCGTGCGGTTGGAATACCGAACCACGACAATACCGCGCCGCATTTGCGTCTCGAGATCGCCGCGATCTGCAGCGGGCCATTCGACGACAAGGGGGCGCTCCTGATTCGCAACCACTGTGCTAATCACCTGATCTTTCGGCGCGTAGTCGGGCGTTCTTACGATTTGCGATGCGGCGTGGCCGCCAGCGCACGAAATACACATGAGGACGGTGGACAGCGCACCCAATTTGAATCTCGCCAAACCCCCGGGGCTAAGTATGCGGCTTCTGAATTGCAGTCTCATTTCGGCACCTCACGTCCAAAGCAACCGGAGAATCTCCATTTCGGCATCAACCGTATCGGGCCGATTGGCAGGTAAATGCTACACACGAGCAGCTGGTGCAGTCTCCTTTGAATCGGCATTTCTGCCCCGCCCGTAGTAGTGGGTGCACGTTGTAGTCGCGGTCCACGCATTTGAATAGCTTGCATTCACGACTATCGCACTGACAGTCATTGCTGCAGCGTTCGCCCAGACCTCGACTCAGCATTGAACTTGATGCCGCGCGAACCTCTATTGCAGCAACTTCGGCGCGAACGCTACCCCTGGACGCACTCTGCCATAAGGTCATCGCTCCGTATGCGGCAAGAGCAAGGATACCGAGAGTAACCAGCAATTTCCCATTTTTCATGTGAATCTCCGACAGGTCACGGCACTTACCGGGCGGAACTCTTGCTCGTGCTTTGACCGCGTCCCTTGTTGGACGTGCCGCGACCCGCAACTACCTACAATTCCAACAATCCTAGAGCGGATGGCATTTCGCTAGCCAGCAATTTCGGGGTAGCTGCTCGATTTTGGGCTCAACCGCTCTGCGAAACCCACATGGTCGCCCGTTTATCACACACGCCGATCCCAAGAGAATCACGGATTATGATAGTAATAAGCGCGCTCGCCTGTTAGTTTGAACAGACTGGCCAATTATCCGCTACGCGGATGATCCGTATAGGAACGGAGGGATCATGCTGGCCCCACTTCGCGTCTCAATAATCTCCTTAGTTGTCGGCGCAGTCATGTTGGGTTGCGTAGTGAACGTCGAAAAAAATACTGGCGACGCCGCCGCTGGTGGTCCCAGTGATTCTGGCGGAGCTCTCAATGTTGGCGGTACGACTAGCGCAGGCGGATCTTTGGCAACCGGTGGCACAACCGTCAATTCCAACACTGGTGGCTCGAGTGTCGTGTCCAGTATTGGTGGTTCGAGTGTCACGGGTGCGGGCGGTTCAATCGTCTCTTCCAATACAGGTGGCACGACTGTTGTGTCGGGTGTGGGCGGCTCAAGTGCTATGCCGGGTACGGGTGGCTCGAGTGTCAAACTAGGTACAGGCGGTTCAATCGTCGCCTCGGGAACGGGAGGAACAAAGACTACCTCCAGCACGGGTGGTTCGACCGCCATCTTAGGCATCGGCGGCTCTAGCGTCGTTTCGGGCACCGGCGGCTGGACTGCAAGTGACCCGTGTCTTGGCGTGACAACCTACGGCGTATGCGTCGGGAACAACCAGGTTACACGTTGTGCCGTGCCGACGGGGAACGGTGTGCCACAACTCGTAACGGAGTCATGCGGATCGTCCGCACAATGCACCGTCGTCGGGGGAGTGGCGTTATGCCTTCCTTTGCCCGGCAAGTGCATAAGCGGCGAGCAGGCCTGCGCCACGACGACCAGGATTCGCATTTGCGATACTAGCGGGGCGTGGCAAGAACAGGATTGCCCAAGCACTTGCAGTTCGTCTGCTCTGGGAGCTTTTTGCGATAGCACGTCAACAGGCGCCTACGCGGGCACAATCAAGTATGAGGCCAGAGGTCTCAATGCATTGATGACCGATTGGGGCACATCGATAGTTACTGCGCCGGGTGTGGGTATACTGATTGTGAGTTCCCGAAATGGGCAAGTTGTTGACGCCCAAGTCGCGGACTCGACGGGCTCATTCACAATTCAACTTCCAAAGACTTGGCAGACTGGTGACCAACTCACTGCGATGCTCGTGAGCCCCAACGAAACAAAGACCGGGTACGCTTTCGCTGTCGCACAGCCAGATGTTGCGGACGGAATGGTAGGTTACCTCGCGCCTCCCGGGGCAAATCCACAGCTTTGGCTCTGGAGCATCGATCCACTAGCCACGCCGTCTGGATCAACCGTCGTAATAACAGAGGCGCTTGGCAGCGGCGCGGTTCGCGTGTTCGACTACCTTCGTTATTCATACGCAGTTGCCTACAATTATTTCGGCAAGGCTGGGAAACCTCTTGTAGTCTGGATGAGAAATAACACTTCCTGGTCGTGTGGTGCGTGCTTCGTTGAACGGCTAGTTTCAATCCAGTCGATGCAGTTTCAATCTCAGATCGTCTTGCCTGCCACTTCACAAGACCAATCATACTGGGCCGATCCAAAGACCGCCCACGAACTGGGACACTGGGTTATGGCGTCGTTTGGAACGTCTCCGAATGAAGGTGGGCAGCACTGCATCGGCGAGACGACTTGGCCCGGACAGGCGTGGTCGGAGGGATGGGCAACCGGCTTCTCGAGTATCGTACGCAACAATGGCATCTTCTACGACAAGCAAAATGGCTCAATGTTCTGGCTCGATCTCGATGCCCACCAGTACTCGGGCGTGACTGCGTGGCAGCGTCCCACACCATCGGGCGGTTTGCTTCAATACATGGACGAAAATGAAGTCGCGGCGATGCTGTGGTCTCTCAATGGGCGCACGGATGTCGGTGCGAACGTTCTGTTCACGGCACTAGGAAGCACGCGGATGACGACTTCCCCATTTGCTCGACAGTACACTCGCCATACGTGGTCGATGACGGCACAGTGCGAACGCGGAGCGGCCGTCGACACCTACGAAAGCGCTCCCATGGTGGCCGACTTCATGGACGCACTCCGATGCTCTGGAATCCCCGCTGCGGCTATAGACGCCGTTGCAAATCCAACGACGTATTATCCATATCCCAGTAACTCACCCCTGTGCCCGTAAGGTAAGGCCGATGAAACAAATATATTTACTGGTTGCTGGGCAAGTGGCGCTTGCGCTACTAGCATGCAATGCAAGTGGAGACCGCGTCCCTTCGGCGTTGTCGCCTCTCCCGAATGCAACGGGCGAGCCAAGCAGCGAGTCTGTAGCGCAGTCTGCTCAACTTCGTCACTCACCTGTGGAAGTACGCGTAAATGGACCTGACCAAATTGGCAGTTCGACTGACATCACTGTTCAAGTCCTCATTGATCGTAAGCCAAAGATCCGTTGAGCCTTCGAGTCGTTCTGCCACCGGGCGCTAGCATAATCTCCGGTGCGAGAGAAGAACAAATTACGGGTGGGTCGGGTCATATTGAAAGGACGCTAGTCCTACATCTTGCCAACGGAGTCCCTCCGGATGACGTGAGAGTGATCGTCGATGCAGGAGGCCCAGACTACGGCGTGCACGCGACTGCCGCCTATCGCTTCGGACGTCCCGAGCCGAAACTCCCACAGCCCGCGAGGACTGGCAAATCCGTGGTAGTAAACGGGAGGAATCTCGGTACGCCAATACCGCTCAAGTAATCGCCACATTTCTGAGCAACGTTCGAAAAAATGACACATCCTTGCCTCGTCGTTTGGGGCAAGGAGTTCCCGCCTGACCCTATCTTGACGGACAGACAGAATTCACGGTAAGGCCGCACTCCTCAAATCGGCTCGCAGGGGACCAGACCTTCGGTTCTGCTTCAAGGGGCTCAGCTTGTTGGAAAAGGACGAACTTACGGACTCGCGCTACGCGCTTGTCTTTGTGCGAACCCTTCGCAAAGGTGAGAGGATTGCTAACGCATCGGGCCCCATTCAGCGTTCTGGCTGGAACGTCAAAGAAGATCGATGGTCATACGGGAAAGGGCCCATAGGTGCGCGAGAGTTGACTCCGCTAATGCGGCAACTCCTCTTTTAGACGCACCACCGAATGCCTGCGTGCAGCAACGAAACCGCCCGACTACACATCCCAACCTCACTCCAACCGGGTTGAGCCAAGGGACAAGATATCAGGCTTTATGTTGATTGAACATCCTCGCCCTCGCCCGTCTAACCGCGGCGGCGTAGTTCCGGCAGCCTGATCCCCCGTGCCCTATCCTAAAGGATTTCGCCTGACGTCCGTAGGTCGGCGAGGTGGAGATCATGAAATTGTTGTGGTCGGATGTTCAGGGCACAAGTATTGGCGCGCTTGAAGGACAGCTCAGAAGCAAAGCCAAATTGTTTCGACAGGTTACTATTGAAGACCTTGCAGACAAGACATCCAAAGAAAGTGTCGGGTTGTACTTCTTTTTTGACGGCGACCAATTAATGTACATGGGAAAATCATCGAGCAGGGCATTCATCGAGCGCATCCCTTCACACTTAGATGTACGCCCGGGCAATTGGTTTGGTACGCTTCTGCACAAATTGGCCAATTGCAATGAGCCGCCGTGCCGATCAGCAGATTGCCTCGCCCGGGCTCTGGATGTCAGACTGACCCTACTCGTTGCAAATGCCGAAGATATGCCGGAAGACGAGCTAAAGGACTTACTGGAATCCACGGAATATGGTTTTCGAGTGGTGCTCAAATCCAAGCTGAATCCGCCGAAAAACCCTCGGATGACAGATCCAAATACGCCGCTCGGACACATTGAATAGGGCCACATTCACGGAGCACAATAAGCAGAGTTTCCCTACTGCGGCACGTGAACTTTTTCCACGGTCACGCGCGCGCGTTGTGCATTGCCTGTCACTTCGCCAGCTGTGATCGGAAGACTGGTCGTTGCGCCCGCCAAAACCTGACCTTCGGCTTTGAACGGGACTGTTGCGATCTCGGCGTTGTCTGCCCCGATATACGTGAGGTGTCCCTCAATACCCGAAACGTCAAATTGACTTGTGTTCGTGAAATTGAGCGACGTGGCTTTTGAATAGTCATTAATAATACCCTTATCGACCTTCGACCATTGGCCCCCTTTGATGAACTTGTCAGGTGTAGACTCCAAGTCGCTGCGCGCTTTTTCCTTGGCCTTCATTCGGTCGAGCAACTGCCTATCTTCGGAGCTAATTGGCGGGGCTGCCGGCGCGGATTGGGGATCTTCTTTTGGTTTTGAGTCGCAACCCGCGGAGAGAACAACAGCCAGTAGTGCAACGTGCGCCAAATTTGGGCTAATGTGAATTGCCATCGGAACCCCTTTCGATATCAATACGGAATTCTGAAGCTATCACTTCAGTGGGAATGACGGAAGGGGCCACCGGTTGCTCGACCCGCCAAAGTTGGCCGAATCCTTGTGCGCCCTCGTTTTCGAGCTAGTGGTTGAAAACATGCGACACTCTTTGCTCTTGCTGATACTGGTGTTTGGTTGCGGCTCGACTGATAGCGGCTTGAAGCAGGTTATGGGAACCGGCGGGAATTCGGGTACGGGTGGAAGTTCGAATGTCCCCCTCGTGGCCACCGGGGGCAGTGCGGCGACAGGCGCGACGGGTGGCGCGCTCGCCACTGGCGGCTCTCGAACAACGGCAACGGCGGTCACTGGAGGAGCGATCGGCACCGGCGGAACTTCCCCTTGCGTGAGGCCTCCTGATGCGCCCAGCAGCATTACGAACTGGGCCGGTGCCTACGGTACCAACCTATGCTCTGGAAACATGACCACCGGAACCGCTAGCGCCTCATTCTACCCAACGGGCCCCGTCCAACAATGCCAATTTATTTGGCTCGTGACCGCTCCGGGTCCAGCGTATTGCAACAGAATGAGGATTGAGACCGCCGACGGATCAACTCCAACGAATATCAGCATCGCCGTAATGCCCGCGGGGGCTGACTACACTAAGGCATGTAACCAAAATCCGAGCCCGGGGAACTGTTTGGTCTCCTCGGAGTCGGTTTGGATATTTGGAACATCGGACGTCGGCTTTTGGGCAATATCAGAGATAGTTGCACTTGACCGCACAACGAACGCTTGCCCGTTGAGTTGCTAATTTCCGGAGGCGAGTTCAACCATATTACTTGGGCGCCCGTTGTTTGCTCACGGGCAAAGGAAAGCGGCGCCCCAGTCTAACTCACTAGGCCACGCCAACGGCCATTGAGCTAAGCCCTCCCACCCGATTACAAATTCTGACACCAAGGAAAGGGCGAGCGACGCGTAGGCAATTGCAGCATAGGAGTATGAGTGCAGTGCCTCGACAGCCAGTTGCTGAACATTCTTCACTGACGCGTAGTCCGCATGCGCGAAGCCACACATCCAGCGATAGGCATTTTGCGATGCTGGCATCGGTCTTCGCGCTTTCGCTAGGAAAGTGTCCAGATTCTTCAGATGTTCACTCTTGGGGACGCGAGGCCGCTTATTGTCTTCCCATTGGGTAATTTCTTGCCCAGTCCCAGCCGCGATCCAATAGGCAAGCGCGGTTGCTTCAATCGCCACGCGAGAAAGTCCAATTGAATTGCAGCAGGCCATCCTGTAGGGCCGCAAATGAAGCACAAGCGCGGAAAAGAGAGATTCGGCGGCCACGTGCAGATTTAGGCCTGCCGCATGCGCCCGACGTCCCAGTCGGTGCCCGAGATCTTCGGCAGCATGGGCCAGTTTCAACAGCAAGTCGCGCGACGTGGAAATACACATATATGGGACTGCCAGATGATCGGGAGTCCCCACAGTAATTGCACTAAAGTCCAACTGATCGCCCTTGGCTAATTCTCGGAACGTCTCAATCCTGTCGCCGGTGAGCCCAAATCGAACCGATTCCACGGGACTATCGAGTCGTTCAAGAAGCCGACAGAGCGTTTCAAGTGGTGGATCGTTGTCAATTGCCGGTTTGCTATTGGCCAAGGCAATTCTTCGCGTACTACGACCTGCCAATGGAAAGCAACCTGGACGGGTTGCTGGGCCAATTGATGGGACTCAACCAACGCCACCACCCAACAAGTAACCAAAACCTAAGGCTGGCCCGCCCGNNCAGCGGGGCCCCCAACCGCCCCGCACCTGCAAGGGGCGCGACAGCCCAAGTCTCGGCAAGGCGCGTCAGATAGCCAGAAGTGAATAGAGTCACCCCGATCGCTCTCGCCGCAGATCGAGATCCCATGGCGGCGCCCACCCGACTTCGTGCTCGACCGCCCCGCGCTGCAAGGGGCGCGACAGCCCAAGTCTCGGCAAGGCGCAATTCAAAACCGACCACTACCGAGAAATGGCACATAGTGGCACACATTGGAAACGCGTTCCGCGCCGAAAAACGTGATTATGACGTGGCATCGTTGTTGCTATGAGAAGGGGATGCATCGGCACTTTTCGTCCCAACGCGCGCGTCGCTATGCATCCGAGGCGGTGCTGCGGCTTCGACTGTCCTCGCTTCCCGTGGCGCGTCCTCGTCCCCCACACCTGCCAAGATGTACATATAGATGTACATTGGGCGAATGTCCAAGCAATATTCAATCGCAGACGCCAGGAAAAACCTCCCGAGCGTTGTGGATGAAGCCGAGGCAGGCTCTGAGGTTCAACTCACCCGTCGGGGTCGTCCCGTTGCGGTGATGGTTTCCATCGACCAGTACGAGCGAATGAAGGCGGACCGGTCGACGTTTTCTGAGTCATATCGTGAGTTTCGTCGGAAGTTTCCAGAGGGTACACCGGGCATTGGTTCGCGATATTTCAACGGTCTCCGCGAGCGAGGGCGAGGACGGAAGGTGGAACTTTGAACCTGAAGTACTTGCTGGCTTGATGGTTCGGACGCAACCATAGTCGGTATTCTACTTGCGGCGAGTCGTACCGCCGACATTGCTGACGCCCACGTCGTTATCTGCGCTCGGCGTAAAGGGGAACCGATCGTCACCAGCGATCCAGAGGATCTTCGTCGTCTCGATCCCGAGGCTTCGCTAATCGTAGTTTGAGGCGCGCATCGCCCCTTCCCTTTCGCGGGGACCAACTCTGACCGCTAACGTACATCTCGAGGCCGTTCTACCCATGTGTTTCTGGCCTATTTATTATCGGCACGAGTCACTTCTACGTCTCCCGGGGCACGGGCACCTGGGGTCCACCGGTGCGGCTACTCTTCGGGGCAGAATTGTTCGAGGCATTGCGGGCAAATGCCGTGCGAGAATTGCGCTTCGGTGTGCTTACTCACGTAGGCCTCCACCTGCTCCCAGTAGCCGCGGTCATCGCGGATCTTCTTGCAGTAGCTGCAGATTGGCACGATTCCGCTCAACGTCTTGACTTGATCGATTGCCTGTTGAAGCTCAACGATCAATCGCTCCCGCTCCTCTTCGATTCGTTTGCGCTCGGTGATGTCCTGAACGACACCAAATATCCTATTCGTGCGCGCATCGTATTCCGCCTTGGAATGGACCTGCACAATCTTTCCATCCGAGAACCGGCGGATCTTGAACTCCTGGTCGAAAGGCGAGTTGTGTTCGACGAGATCACGCAAGGCCTCGTCCAGAATCGCACGGTACTCCGCTAGCGCGCAGCTCCTGATGGCGTCCAGGGGAATGTCGGGCGCGAAAAAACCGTAGATGCGGCTCGCCCCCACCGACGCGTGCATGATGCGGTCGTCCAGCGAGTATTCCCAGTGCCCGAAACGGGCGAATTCCTCTGCCCGCTGCAGTCGGTCATAGGTTGCGCGTTGTGACTGTTCGGCCTGCACCCGGTTGCTGATGTCATGGATGATGGAGTAGAGATACGGTCGCCCCGCGACATCAATGCCGTTGCTGTAGACCTCGACATCCCGCATCGAACCGTCCGCCAGACGGTGCCGGAACTCGAAGCGAGCGTTGGGTGCGGCAACAGCGGATGCCATCCGATCTTGCACGTTCTCCGACGGTAGGTCGTAGATCTGCCGGATATTCATCACCTTCAGTTCGGAGATGGGCCAACCATAGAAACAGGCAGCTGCTTGGTTGGCGTCGACTATATCTCCCGTTGTTGGATCGATGACCAGCTGCACTGCCGAATGGCCGTGGAACATCTGGCGGAACCGAGCCTCGCTGGCACTCAGCGCCTCCTCCTCTCTGCGGCGGTCGGCAATGTCCATCACGAAGCAAACCAAACTTGACCAGGAAGGTCACCCCTCGGTCAACATATTCCTTAACGTCATTGCGCCCTCGGCGATCCCGAGCGTGCGAAACTCGCACGACTGCAGCAAATCTTCTGAGGCCTGGTGGTCAGTCATCCACTTTCTTAGGCTGAAGCCTTAACTTCTAGATCGAGATAGAACGGCGTAGTCCGGAAACCCCCTCTGTCAGATAGTTGACGTCCGCCGTCTGAAACAAGTAACCAGCCGAGCATGCCAGCGTCCGTTGCCGTCAACAGTGGCCGCGTGCCGTCACGCCAAGTAGTCCGCAGTAGCCGTAAACAGTAACGGACTGACTTGGCAGTTCGGCAGTAGCTGTGACCGTTGCAGCGGCTGCCGCAACTTTTGGGTCGGGCTAGTAATTGCAACGGCTTCGCGCTCAGGTATACAGACGCCGACTCCCGCGACGGGTCTCGTCTACGGCTTCGGAAACGCCGTGAGCATCCTGACTTCAGTCGCGCCGCCGATCTCCGCGTAGGGCGATTCGCCGGCGATTGCGCACGCTTCCTCGACGTTGTTGACGCGCACCAAGAAGAAACCGAGCACCGCCTCGCGCCCTTCCGCGAACGGACCGTCGATGACGAGCCCAGTGCCCTTGCGGCGCACGGTCTTACCGCTTTGCTCGAGTGACTCGACGCCCGCGTATAGCCCGCGGCGCTTGAGGTCTGCGGCCCAGTCGACGAGCTTTTGGAACAGTGCCTTCGATCGACCATCGGCTGCGAGCTGCGCCCAATCGACGCCTTCGTCGCGGAAAATCAATATCGCTGTCTGCCGCGTGTCGTTGGTGTTATCAGGGGACATCGTAGGCTCCTTATGCTGCCTTCGGGTACGGCTCGCCGGTACCGGTCATCATGTAGCTTGCGAGGCTGCGCAGGAAGTACGCCCACGCGTCGTTGCAGCGTTCGTAGACTTCATTCATGGCGGGGTAGCCCGAGTGGACCAAGTGGACCCGCGTCCCGGTCGGCGTCTCGCTGAGCTCAATCGCGAGCGTCGTGCCGACCCAATCGGGGTTGTTCTCGTGGGCGATGCACGTCATCACGATGCCGCTTTCGTCGCAACTGTCGACTTTGAGCGTGACCGAGCGCGTCTCGCTCGGCCGCGAGAACCGAAACGTCGCAAGCTTACCGTCGAAGTCCGCGTCCTGCGCGAACCAGGCGTGGAAGCCGTCCTGCGTGGTGATGGCAGTGTGAACGTGGGCGAGAGGGGCGGAGATGTCGATTGTGCTGTCGATTGTGAACATGGTTGTTGTCCTTTCACTGGGTCGTCGAATGAGCGGCGCGATTCCGGACAACAACTTGCAACGTCTTGAAACTCCAACGCTTTCGGCTTGCGCCAAGTGTAAAGCACCTCGGTCTGAACGGAAGCCCCCTCGTGACCCCGGACAGCTTTTCGTCACTGCGGGCCACGCCCCGCGACCTGAGGCCATGATTGTTTTGTCACGCGCGCTCAGGCGCGTGCCGGTCGCAATGCGGCCTCGAAAGTCGATGTTGCTTTCGATGTTGGTGAGTTCGCAACGTCTAGTAATCGTGGCGGTCGCGCGCTACAACTCAACTCATGACAGCCACGCGCGTGGTCAATCTCGATGCGCTCTACCGAGAGCACGCGCCCGCGATAACGGCGTCACTCGCGCGCTCGTTTGGTGCGCGTCGACTCGATCTGATCGAGGCTGCCGTCCAGGAGGCATTCGTCTCCGCGATCGAGAGCTGGGGTACGGACGTCCCGGAGCGCCCCGGGGCGTGGCTGCAGGTCGCCGCGCGACGTCGCGTGATCGATGCGCTGCGGCGCGCGACGTGGATCGCTCCAAGTGAAGAGCTCGATCAACTCGAGGCGCCCACCGCGGTGCCCGATCGCGACGAGGATCTGTTGAAGATGATGTTCGTCTGCTGTCATCCGGCGATTCCGCTCGAGAGCGCGCTGGCGCTTGCGCTACGCACGCTGTGCGGCTTTCCGGTGCCGGCCCTGTGTCGCGCGCTGCGCCTAAACGAAGCCGCCGTAGAGAAACGCCTGATTCGCGCGCGTCAGGTGCTGCGGGAAGAGCACATCGAGCTCGAGCCCGACGGCGAGCTCGACGTGCGCGTCGAGGGTGTCATGCGCACGCTCTACGTGTTGTTCCTCGAGGGCTACAGCGCGCACGCTGGCGACACGCAGATCGATGAGGATTTGTGTCGCACCGCGATCCGACTGAACGCGATGTTGCTCGCGAGCCGGTTCGCGACGCCCGCCGCCCACGCGCTGCACGCGTTGTTCCTGCTGCAGACGGCACGGCTCGCGTCGCGCGTCGACACGGCAGGCGACCTCATCCCTCTCGATCGGCAGGACCGCTCGCGCTGGGACCGCGCGATGATCGCCGACGGGTTCGAACATCTCGGTCGCGCCGCGACGGGAGACGTGGTGTCGCCGTTTCATCTCGAGGCTGCGATCGCCGCCTGCCACGCGCTTGCGCCGACCTACGAGGCGACCGATTGGCCGCAGATCGTCGCGCTCTACGATCAGCTGCTCGCACTCNNGAGCTCAAGGCACAACGCGGTGATGTCCGCGCCGCGCGCGCTGCGTATCGCCGCGCCCTCGAATTCGCTGGCACGTCTCCCGAGCGCCGCTTTATCGAGAAGCAGCTCGAGGCGCTATGACGCGCCGACTCCTGCGATGGCGTTCGACTAGTGAGTTTGACGCAACGTTTACCGCTTCACGCGCGGCGGCGGTAGGTTCCTTGGGGGCCGCTGTCATACCCGAATGGGACCTGGGCATTGCGGTTACAAACTGCTAGAGGTGTCGACTCCTCCCTTCGATGCCCCGCCGGTTCCTGATCTTTTTCTCGATAGTGTTATCGATCCTCGGTGGCACGCACTACTACCTTTACGCGCACTTGGTGACCGGTCTCGGTCCGTTTCGTACGCCGACGCTGTGGGCGATTCGCGCGGCCTTCGTTCTCGGTGCGATTTCGTTTCCGCTCTTGCGTGTGCTTTCACGGCGTCACGTGAGGCGCTTCACCGTGCTTGTCGATTGGTTGGTTGTGATGTGGCTGGGCTGCGTGCTGTACGCGTTCCTCATCGGGCTCACCGTGCAGGTGCTCGGCGCGCTCAGCGAATGGACCGGGCTGCTGAGGGTCGCGGCACCGCTGCTGGGCTCGTCTCGGGCGAGGTCGGGCGTGCTGCTCGTCGTTGCGCTCACTGCGATGTGCGTCACCGTGGGGTTCGTGCGCGCGCAGTCGGTTCCTAGGATCGTGAATCTCGAGGTACCGCTGCTGCACTTGCCGCCTTCCCTGGATGGCTTCAAGCTCGTTCAACTGAGTGACGTGCACATCGGCACATTTGCTCGGCTCGCTCGCATGCGCGGGATCGTCGAGAAGGTGAATGGCCTCGTTCCTGACCTCGTAGTGATCACCGGAGATCTCGTCGACGAGCAAGCCTCACAACTGGCACCGGTCGAACCGATCCTCGCTGCGCTGCGAGCTCGGCACGGAGTGCTCGCCGTCCCTGGGAATCACGATTTCTACGCGGGCATCGACGAACTCGTCCGTCGCGCCACCTCGTGCGGCATTCGGTTTCTGCGCAACGAAAAGGTTACGATTGCCGGGGCCCTCCAGATCTACGGCATCGACGATCCGACGGGTGCGCGCGTGCCCGGCGGTCGCCCGATCCCCTTCGAAAGCGTACTCGGACCCGAGATCCGTGAGCAGCCGTCGATCCTCCTCTATCACCAGCCCATAAGGTATCCGCAACTGGCCGAGATGGGCGTCGGACTCGTGCTCTCGGGTCACACACACGGGGGCCAACTCTGGCCGCTGAGGTATATCTCAAAGCTGTTCTACCCGTATGTTTCTGGCCTATTTATCATCGGCACGAGTCACTTCTACGTCTCCCGGGGCACGGGCACCTGGGGTCCACCCATGCGCTTCGGTGTCCCGCCCGAGATCGTCGTCATTCGGTTGAGAAGTCCGACGAGGAAGCCTCGCAACTAACCGCTAACCGCGAAACCAGATGACGGTATCTTGCTCTCATCCCGAAGGCCTTCAGGAATTTGTGCAACCCCCAGACAGGAAGTGAAATCTGAACCTCTACAAAAGTCCGGGACAAGTTGCGAGAGAAGGCCCAAGTCGTTGACAGTAGCAGTCACATGACGTGAGATCGAAACAAGCATCGCCGACAACCGGAACGCGGCAGTCACACTCGGAACGACTGGGAGCGACGTGCAGCTTCGATTCATCGTACGCGGAGCACTGTGCACACCGCGGGCAGGTTGCAGAACAAGGCCCGCCGGGCGAAGAACGAGAGCAATAGTATGAGCCCGGTAGGTAGGATAGTTCTTGGCAGACGTGGCAAGCGCCGAGAAGTGGCACGCAACATTTCGCACAACCCTTTTCGTCGGGCGACCGACAGCCACGCTGGGCATCGGCGAGAGTCGTGAGCAACGGCTGCCCCTGCTGCGCACTTTCAAAAATAGATTCTGCCAGGTGTGATGAAGTCCAACGACCAAGGCTATTCTAGAAAGATTTCGTGGACAGCTCGCAAGGATCTCCCACTCGAAGCTTCCACTGGACGGGCTCGCCTTCAATTGATGCAAACGCGACGCCATCTTCATAATCAAAGGTTAGGGAAACACGTTCAGGGATCTTGAATCCGCTAGATCGGGCGTGACGCCACAGGTCACTGGTGGAGCACTCCGGCCAGGCCCATCCGGACTTGTAGACTGCCACCGTGTTCGAGCGTCTTGCCTGCCCTTCAGACACGGCGATTGCGCAACGCTGCCCGTCGTCACGAGCCACAACAATCTTGGCGACGGCGCCTGCCGCCAGCGAGTCGAGCCTTCCGTTTGCCCAATATCCGGAGGCGTGTAGGTATCGTATCTCCGTAAATCGCGAGCCACATAGGCGAGCGACCAAGATTTTCCCATCTACATATGGGTCGAATCGCCTCGGATTGCCGGGGAGACATTGCGTCGGGCTACCCGAAATTCGACGCCACAGGCAATTGCTCGGGCGCATAAAGATAACCAAGAGGACGGCAGCTGTACTGACGGCTGCTGCCAGACTCAAACCACATTTCCATCTAGGCCCCATGCTTTCCAGGCATCAGTCAACCACGAGACAGTGACGTTTCGCAAGTCGGCATTTTCCCTTCTGCGACATGTCGATGCTATGACTGGAGTAACGACATATGCGGTGAATTAGTACGGATAGTCGACCGCATTGCAGTTTATTAAGACGCCCGACGACATATCTAGCTTACTATGCTTGGCACAGTCGCACGCGATTCGCTTGTTTTCAAAACATAACAGTTTCCCATTGATTTCTATTGCTGGGCATTCTGTGAAAGTTCGTTCGCAGATGTACGGCTCATTCCAATTTGGGTGGCTACAATCCGCTCCGCGTTCACACGCAGTAGCCGAGCTACCGCTCAACGAAGAATAGCCGTGGCCATTGGGCGTGCCTCGATCTGCGGGATGACGATATAGGGTCAATGAGACGAACTGACTTTTGGAATCGCGTGGCGAGACTTCCTCGACCTTCCAATGGAATGTCCAGTTCTCTCTGAGCCAACGTGTTAGTTGATCTGATGGATGGCCCTCCTGCAAGGTATCAAGCACATTCAGTTGGCAGTGCAATGGCGAGCAGGACACATGGTCAACAAGGAAACCGCTGGCATTGCGGGTCCGTCGCCCAAGCTCCGCCTCGGTTGCTGACACCCACGGCTCGACCCGTGTGCGGCGCGCGGCAACCTTGGGATTTTCAACCGTGACTATTGGATCCAACGCATGCCCAGTTGCACGGTTCCTTTGTGAAGAACAACCCACGATCAAACATACAAGCACGGAGGCAGATAGCAGCGGTTGTGTTTTCATCAGGGAGTTGTGTGAACATACCTCCGACACGCGCCATGCACAATCTGTTGGTTACACAGCCATTGCCGGTGTAGATCTCATTGCACCGAATTCGAAGGTGACTGTTTCATCCCAGGCAGCTGGGACGATCGTGCGTCTGTTGGTCGGGCGAAGTGTGGAGATTCAACCAGACTTGAGCTTCGTCTGTGATAGGCAATCAACGCTGAATTGACTCGGACTTAGGGCTTTGCTACGGTTGAGTATGCTCAAACGTCTAGGCAAAGCCTGCGGGTCTTGCGTCTGGATGGTTGTGATGTTGCTGGGCTGCGGATCGCAGCCCAGCAACTCATCTGGCGCGAATACGCCGAAATACGAGGTAGTTGCTCAAGGATTACAGGAGCCTCGGATCCTCGCCATCGACGGCGACGAACTCTTCTTTATTGACATGCTGAACGCCGGCAGCGTGTATCGCCTGAATTTGCTGAGTGGGGAACAGGTGACCCTCGTCGATCAGGCAGGCGCGTCGAGGCTGTTTACCGATACCACCGATCTCTACTACACGAAACTGATTGGCGGCAGCAACGGCAGCGTTCAAGTTTTCAGGTTGCCCAAGTGGGGGGGAACTCCCGTTGTATTCGTTGATTCAAATCCAGGGGAAGGGACGATCCTCGGCATTGTGAATGGGGAATTCCTGTGGCGGGACACCGCCGCAGTGGGCGGTGGAACGGTTCTATACGCAAAAGCCGTTTCGGGCGCGGAGGCAATTCGAACCGTTCGGTCATGGACCGCCGCGGCTGAGCCAGTTCCGTACGAATTTTGCATGCGGGTTGTTGGGCAGCAGGGGCTGGCATGGTGCGATCAAAGTGGCGGAATTTGGGTCGCCAGCGCTCCAGATGCCGAGCCCCAGCTTCTACAAACTGGAAAATTGTACCAAACGCTCGACGTGCTTCCAGATCAACGCATCGTGGCAATGTCTCCGGTAGTTGACAATACGACCACTAAACTATTGGATCTGACACTGGACATCGTGACGCCAAGCGGCCAACTCGCTTCGTCGACGCCGGTGGGCCTAGGGAGGCTATACCCATTTGCTGCAACGAGCTATGGCGAAGTCTTTTCCCTAGATACGGTCGTGAACGCGGCATCTGGTGCCGCTGAGCCGTTGGGGTGGCAGACGCCAACCATGAGTTTGTTTGAGCAATACGCGTTGGCTGCCAAGGGAGACACTTTGTATGTCGGTGGCTTCAGCGGAAGTCTGAACGACGGAGTCATCATTCGAGCCAAGATACCGATAAAGTAACGCATTTTTGTCATACTTCGTCCGGCAGACGCGACTCATGAAAGACCACAACCTTCATCTGACGGGCATGTCGACAGACAGGGTAACCGTGGTCCTCGCGGCGCTGGTAAAGGCGAGCGTGCTGTCATGCTGCATAGGCTGTGGTGAAACGCACGACTACGGTCCGTTCGACGAGACTTGGGAAACGCAACATGTGACCTACAAGGCTCGCTCTGGCGACACCGGCGTCTGCCGCGGCGCTGAGCAAACCGTAGAGCGGTACCTACTTGCCCTAGCCGCACAACTGGGAATACAAGAAAGCCAGATCCCTCATATCACGTATTACAAATACGAATCTCAAGAAGCCATGCAGTCATGGAATGTGTGCAATTCGGGGTCTACGGGTTGCTCCGACGCGGAGGGGGTTTGGGATGTCAAGCCCGTCAATGGCCATGAGCTCGTACATACGCTATTGATCAATGTGCTCGGGCACAGAGCGCACTTGCTCATGGGTGAAGGTATGGCAACTGCGTTGAGTTGCGAGCCTTTCTGGCGAGCTGCGAACGGATCCTTCGACCCCGATTGGGCTCAATGGGAGAGTGGCAATCCAACACTCGATCAATACAAGACAGCTGGTCGAATCGTGAGCACAATGGTCTACGACGTGGGTCTCCCAGCTGTCCTTGATCTTTACAACCAGACAAATCCGAACGACAGCTTGGCCGAGCTGAACGCCAAAGTCTCGGCCGTTTTGGGCATGGATCTCGACGCGCTCTGGCAAACTTTGCAGCACAATTATAGGCCGTATTGTCTACCGGTATACGCCTGCTCGGGTGCAGAACTATCCGAGGGGTTAACGACGGCGGCCGTCGGATGTCGCGGGTATGACGCAATAGTCCTGCCCAAGCGGCCAGGAGAGGCCGGAGTCAGTAGAAGCATTTGGCGAATGAGCGTTCTATCGACACCATTTGCATCGTGCGTTACTTGGACGCTGGAATCTTGGAATTGGGCTATCTCCGCCACCGCACGTTAATCGTAACTCCCAAGGCTAGTGTGCGCCACCAAGTAGAATTGCAGAATCAGGTAATTGTATCAGAAACGCCATATTTCTACCCGGCAGGTGCCCGGAAACCTGCTGCAAACTTGCGATTGTCGTTCTTGGTCTGCCGTGCAGGAATTCTTCGGGCGTGAGAGGCAACGTTGACCAGCCGCGCTGCGGGCAAGAAGCGAGCGGGCGTCTCGCTCATCGTGAGACGTAGCCACGTGCCGTCATGACCCGATCAGGCCTATTTATCATCGGCACGAGTCA
>PMCK01000547.1 GCA_003154095.1 Myxococcales bacterium
CATTACTGTGCTCCTGGTCTTCTCATCCAGCAATCGATCATAGCCCACAACGGCGCGGGCCCCGCTTCTTGGTCGAGCGGCGTGAACCTCTACGGTGTTACCGGCGGCACAACGAGCAACATCGTTCGGGAGACGATTTCCTTCGATAGCTGGGATTCCTCGACCAACCACTCTGACGGCAGCGGCTTTATCCTCGACGAGTACAGCGCTGGGGCGACCTTTATCAACAATATCGGTTTCGAGAACGGAGGATCGTGCATTCGATTGACGAACAGCTCAAATTCGTTGATCGTCAATAATACCTGTTACGGCAACGCCAAGGATGCCCAAGCCCAGTACAATGACGAGATCATGTACTCGGACGCGGCATCGCGCACGGGTGCGATCCTCGTCAACAACATTAGTATTCCCACGACCAGCGGCAAAAACGGGATTGGCAATGCCAGCGGCATTACCCAATCGAACAACGTCACGTCCGGGGCAGCGACAATGTTCGTGAGCGTGCCTGGCGCCACGAACATTGATTTCAACCTCACGTCTTCGGCGACCACCGCGATCGACAAGGGTACGACCAGCAATGCGCCGACCAACGATATTGGATTCGATCCCAAGTGCATCACGAAGGGGACACCAACGGGTGTCTATGTCGGTTCAGGCAACACAATGCCGACCTGGTGGACGTACGTTATCGACTACGCGTACATCCAACAGATTGGCGGCGTCGCGAAGTGCTTCAACGCGAGGACCCGCACGAGCATACCGGACATAGGGGCATTCGAATACAACGGCACTACCAGCACTACCGGTGGCGCTACGTCAACGGGGGGAGCCCCGAGCGCGGGTGGCTCGGCGGCCACGGGTGGCAGCAAAACAAGTACCGGCGGCACGCCCAGTGCGGGCGGCACGACTAGCGTCACCAACACGGGCGGCACTAAGTCCACCGGCGGCATGACAAGCGTCACCAACACGGGCGGCACTAAGTCCACCGGCGGTATGACAAGCGTCACCAACACGGGCGGCGTCAATGGCGTGGGCGGTATGGCTGGTACCGGCGGTAACGTTGTCGTTGTCGGTACCGGTGGCACTGTGAGCACCGGCGGAGCCCAGGCCACGGGCGGCCTCATGAATAATGCCGGTGGCACGCCCAGCACGGGCGGCCTCAATGGCGCAGGCGGGATCGCGGCGGCAACGGGAGGCGCAATTGCAGTTACCGGAGGCGCTCAGTCTGCTGGCGGTGCATTGGGAACAGGCGGTTCAGTGGGTGCCGCCGGCGACTCGAGCACGGAGACTGCGGGAGCCGCAAACACGGGCGGCGCCGGTAGCTCGACGGACGCGGGCAGTTGCAGTTGTCGCGTCATGGGCCAACGCTCGCGCTCGACGTCATTCGCCGGGCTAGGCTTGCTCGGGCTATTGGCGATTAGAACGATTCGGCGACGCAAATCGCACTGATTTCGACGGGTAGGTATCCCGCCGCCCCTTCAGCCTATCCCTATCCCTTCAGGCTTCTGGCTAACCCATCAGGCTTCTGGCTACCCCTTCAGGCTTCCGGCAAATCCAAAGCCTAACCCAAGCCCTGACCCTCAATCAGGCGCGCACGCGACGCGACTCGAGATCAAATCCCGAGCACAAGGGTTAGGGCAAGGAACAGGTCCAGCCAAAAGGATCAGCGTGAAGGGATAGCCAGAAGGGATAGCCAGAAGGGATAGCCAGAAGGGCTAAACTCGCGTAACTTCAAACGAAAACCAGCAGTAATTGGTAACCCGCTACGCCTTGAACCCCGCCTCGACCAAGGTTCGCGCCTCGACGATGTTGTCCTCAATCGAGCAATAAGTCCACCCACCGTAACGCCCAATCGAATACACGCCGTGTTCCCTCAGAATTGCACTCAAGCGTGCATGTTCACTGATTGAAGCTCGCGTCAAGTGCACGTAAGCGGGATCCATGACCACACAATGCTCGGCGAGCAGTTGATGCTCGTCAATCACGCCCTGGCGCCGCATGTCCCCGAGCACCCGCTGTCGAGTCTGCTGCAAGAACTCACAGTCGACCTTGGCATCCGACTTGAGCCCGATTTCAACATACGTGCTCAATCGGTCCGTGTCGAAGATGTTGTCGTAAAAGCCAATCCGATAAAAAACGCACCCCGGGTCCGGATAGTAAATCCAATGAACGTCGCGCGGCCCCTTGCGGTCGAAGCCGAAGTTGAACACCAATACCTTGTTCGAACTCCACGTCTTCACGTCGTGTGGCAACCCGGTGAGCCCGAGGAGCCGGTTGAACGGCGCGCTCGAAACCAGCCGATCGAAGCGGATTTCTCGGCTATTCGTACGCGCTACACGCTTTTCGACGTCTACGCCGACAACGGGCTCCTCGAGCGCGACGCGGCCGGGTCGCGTCGCGCTGGCCAGCGCATTGACGAATTCAATGGCGCCGCCTTCGGGGTAGATGAACGTCGAGTTGTAACTCGAATTGTCCGGCACCTTCAAGTTGCGCATGATCTCGGTCAGATCCGCATGCGGGAAAAAGCGCCCCATCGCTTGCTCGTCGAGCGAAGCTAAATCGGTTGCGTAGACCTTCTCGTTATAGGGAACCAGAAACTTTTCCGTGATGGAACGACCCAATCGCGCATAGAGCATTTCTTTGAAGTTGCTCGGCGCGCCCGGCGGCTCTGCTGCCGCGCCCAGTAGCTCTCGCTGAGCCTGCGCAAAGTAAAGATCGTGTATACAGTCGATGAACTCACTCTGCTCCAACTGATGAATATTCTTCTGAAACGGAAAGTCGATCTGGCGCCCCTTGTACGCAATAAAGGCGCGCTTCTCCACGAGCCGGATCCGTTGCCCCGGCATGCGCGCGCGCATCCAAGTCTCGATATCCGCATGCTTGAAGTGAAAGAAATGACCCGAGTAATCCCAGGTGAAACCCTTTTCCTTGATCGTCTTACAGTATCCACCAATCGCCGAGTCGGCTTCGAGGATCAGGTAATCGTTGTCGCCGGATTCCGTCAGAGCGGCCGCAGTAGTCAGGCCGCTGACCCCCGCGCCGACGATAAGGGTTCGGACCGATTCCAATTCTTCACCTAGCCGATTCCGAAGCGCGAGCGATTCGCAGCCACGTATTCAACATAATACGCCGATTCCTGATGCGAATCGAGTTCACCCGTATCCACGGCGGCTTCGAGGGCTCGCTTGATGTCGCCAATCAACTTGCTTGGCGGCAGATTGAAGGTCGCCATGATGTCCGTCCCGACGCCCTTGGGCAGCGGTGGAACCAGGGCGTCCTCGGCTGCCAGCTTCGAGATACGCTCGGCTAGCTCATTGATGAGGCCAACGCCACGCCTGCGTTTTTCGATGCGCTTGGTCGTGATGTCCGCTCGCGAAAGGCACAGCAAATCATCCAATTGCGCGCCCATTTCGCGGGCAAATCGGCGGACGGCGCTGTCTGTCCATTGACCGTCGTATTGGCTGGCTCGCAGGTGATGTAGCACCAATCCCCGAATCGATTCACGTAGAGAATCCTCGCCCGCGAATAACCGCTGGCGCCGTTCCATCTTGTCGAACATGCGCGCGCCCACTTCTGCGTGGCCAAAGAAGTGCACCTCACCTTCAGGCGAGATACTCCGAGTCTTCACCTTACCGATGTCGTGAAACAATGCGGCGTAGCGGACCTCGAGCCGCAGTTCCGCCTGAGCAACCACTTGCTTGGTATGCTTCCAAACATCCTTGTGTCGCCATTCGCCGTCGCCAAAGCCCACGAGCGCTCCGATTTCCGGGAGCAATCGATCGAGCATTCCCGAAGTCAGTAACACATCCAGGCCTGCTTCCGGATAGCTGCCCATCACCACTCGATCGAGGTGAGGGCGAATGTCAGCCGGTGATAGCGCGTCCAGATCCGCACTGGACACGAGCACGACGGGCCGATCTGGGGTACCGACTTGCGCCGCGGATGCAGCACTCTCCAGGGCGTCGATGGCACGGTCCTTGGTCGCGATGGGTGTCAAACTAACGGTCGTCATTTGGGGTGCCATGGCCAGAGCGACGTCTCGTGCAGTTCGGGGCGGCCCGTGTAGCACGGCCGACTCATTCGTGCGCGGCCCATTACCACCGAATAGCCTGGGCCTATTTCCGTCGAACCTTAGACGGCGCCCCACGCGCACGGTACGCTTCGGTCTTAGCGCTCATGCGGTCAAAATCGACCGAATCTCATCCGAAAGATCGGACGCCCTGGAGGCGCCGCATAGCCCAGATTCTATGTTTGATCCTTGGAATTGTTGGGGCTTTTCCACTATTTGCTGGCTTGCTCCTACGGAACAGTCGCGTTCAGAGTTGGACGAACGCCACTACCGAGCGGCTAATCCACGATGAATTCGGCCTTTCAGCCCACTACCGAGCGACCTTGTCACTTTGGCCGCTCGAACTACGTGTCGATGACTTGAGTGTGGCTGCAATTGGCACCGGCCCGCCAGCCCTGAGTGTCAGCCGGGTGCGCTTGCGGCCTCGGTTGTTCTCCCTTCTCGCCGGGCACGTGGACCTCGGCGAGGTCCAAGTCGTCAGCCCAAAAATACGCCTGGTAATGCGTGACGGAAAGATCGCGAATCTTTCCTATCATTTGCCCAAGGCCAAAAAGCCCTCCAGAGGCAAGCCCAGCACCGAGCCGCCCTTCGCGTCGCTATCCGTTTCGGATGCGGAGCTCGATCTCGACATCGACGGGACGAAAATCAAATCGAGCGACATCGACATCGACGTATTCGCCGAGCGTGGGCCAACGTTCGAAATCACGGTTACCGATGAGAAAACCATCGTAGACATGAAGCACACCTTAGGTGCCACCAAGGTCAACGACGAGATCCATGCAATTGACGAAGACGTACTTTGTAACCTCGAGCTAAAGGCTCATGTCGCGCCGAAGAGCGTGCGGATCCGCCGCTTCTCCGTCTTTGGCCTAGCGGACCTCGACCCAAAATCGGGAACGCGCGGCGTGTGTTCGCGAGTCACTACCTCCAAGGACCCTGGTCAAATCGCCCTGCAAATGACCGAGATTGCCGCCGATTGGGCGAAGGGGAACGCCAAGGTTTCGGGCAAGATCGTGGCGCGCATTCCGCTGCCTCCGGCAAATCGATTCTTGAAACTACCACCTGTCAAGGGTTGGATTTCGCTCAATGCACAAGTCAAATGGGACACATCGCTGTCGCTGCCCGAAATGTCCGGACACCTTGCCGGTGAAGGCATCCAACTCGAGCGCTATCACATTGCGGACAAACTCGACGCCGAGTTCTCAATCGAAAAAAATGACCTGAACATCAAGCGGACCGAGGTGTCGTTCGCCGAGGGCCGCACGATCGTATACGACGCTAAGATTCAACCGCTGGCAGCGGGCGCTCCCTTTAGCAGCCGGCTCGTGGAGACGCACGGCATGACGTTTCCCGGGTTAATGAAAGCGCTCGGCGTGACTCCGCACACAATCGTGGGGTGGAATTTTGGCGACGGTCAGGTCACCGACGTCAAGGGGCAGCTGGCACTACCGCATATCGAAGGGCACCTGCGCACGGATACGCATGATTTCGAGGTATTTGACCGCGCCTTCGATGACCCGGCGCGGCGGCACATGATCGGAGTTCCGAAAGCGCTGGTGCGCGGGCGCATCGTTGTCCAACCGAATGCCTTCCAATTTCAGGACATGCTGGCCACGTTTGGTCACAGTCAAGTTTACACGCCCTTGGTTTCGATTGGGTTCGACAACGACCTCGAGATAGTCGTCGATAATAAGGGCTCTCTGGATCTGGCGGACATTAGCCCGATCACGACGATCCCGATGTCGGGACGATCAAGACTCGGGGTTCGCCTTGCCGGTAAGGCCGGCGATCCCCTCCTCACCGGCAACCTGGCGGTCGAAGATTTCGTATTTGGTGGATTCCCGCTGGGCAGTATTCAATCCGCGAAGGTACTATTTCGGCCACTCAAAGTGCAATTGTCCGAAGTCAAAGCGACCAAAGGCAAGAGCGACTATATCGTAAACAGCGCCACGCTCGACTTCGACCATCCGGGTGCACTCATTGTGGACGCGCAGGCCACGAGCGCAAAACTCGATGTCAGGGATTTCCTAGCGATGTGGCACTTCGACCGCGATCCTCGCTACGACTCGCTATTTGGGTGGGGCAAGACGAGCACGCGCGTTCACTATGCCCTGGGAGGCACGGAGGACCGCTGTGGCGACGGGTTTTTGCGTATCACCAGCCAAGTATCGCTAAGACACCTCGAGATGTACGAGGAGCATTACGATTCGGCGGACGCAGACATCGACTTTACGTGGGCGGATATGCGTGCCGGCTATCTGGGCGTCAGTATCGATGTGCCGAGCCTTACTCTCCGTAAAGGCTCGGGAGTCCTTTTGGGCTCGGTTCAGGTGCGACCCGGAGCAGTCCTCGTGGCGCATGCGGTGGCTACCTCGATTCCCCTTGGGCGCTTCAACGCATTTGGATCGCTCGGCAGAGTCGTCGACGGCAGTGTCGCCGGAGTTGCCGATGTCAGCGGAACCCTCGATGCCCCAGTCGTCGACGCGCGAGTTACGGCATCGAGAATAGTCATTGGTCGAAACCGTTTGGGATCTTCGGACCTAACGGTGAAACTCGAATCCCCGCCGCGTACGGGTTTCACGGGTACCAGTCGTTGCGGTAATCCTATCCCACCCCCATTCGACCTGGCGGAATATCGTGCCGACAAAGAAGCCGGTGCATTTCACATCGATGGCGAACTTTTTGGCAATCAAGTCAATATTCGCGATCTGCGCATCAGTCGCCAGAAAAACAAACATGCACGAGGTGCGGTGATTCTGAAGAACTTCGACATATCCGCGCTCACCGAACTATTACCCCCCGCTCAAGCGCAGGATCTCTCCGGCAAACTCTCTGGTGAGATTCAGCTAGATGACTTTCCATTTGCGGAACCCGCTAAAGTGAAGGGTAAGCTCACGGGTTTCAGTGCCATCCTCGAACGCGGCACTTTGAGATTGAGTGTTCAATCCGCGTCCGAGCCATTGAGATTGGAAGCGGGCAATATCGACTTGTCCAACTGGGCCCTGAAGACATCCTACGGCCAGGTTAGCGCCAATTTCAAGATGTCGGCACACCTTGCCCAATTGGGTCAAAGTCCCAGCATTGATGCTGAGTTACAACTTCAACCTGTCGATCTTTCTCTGTTCAAGAGCTTCTTTCCCAAGGCTGAAATGTTGTCCGGCGAGCTCAAAGGAAGTCTCAAGATCAAAGGTGCGCTCAGTCACCCCCGCACCGAAGGAATGCTTCAAGTGGGCGGGGCGGAACTGCAATTGCGAAGCTTAGATTGGCCAATAACCAACGCAAATCTGAATATCGCAATCAGCGACGGTGAAATTCGCATTGCGCGCGGGGAAGCCAATCTTGGAACCGGAAAAATTCTCATATCCGGTGGCGCCCCCTTGATGGGTGTTCAGTTGGGGCAGGTGCGGCTCGAAGTGAACGCGACGGATATTCCCATTCCAGCCAATCTGGGCGTGAAGGGATCCTTTGATTCGAGACTTGAAGTGGGCCTAGATCCGAATGCCGAATTGGTGCGGCCCCACATTACCGGAGTCGTTACGCTTGACGACCTTGAGTACAACAGGCCCGTCCAAATGACGGCCGACGTGAGCACCCTTGCTCAAAGGGGGCGCCGCAGTCAGGTCGAGGCCTATGACCCGGAGGACGACAAAGTGGACTTCGATCTGATCATGCATGCGCGTTCTCCGCTGCGAATCAACAATGAACTTATCGAAGCTGAGCTCGTACTCGACAAGGCCGGCCTGGAACTCACCGGTACTAACCAGCGATTTGGTCTGCGCGGTCTCTTGACTGCCAAAGCATCCGGGCGAATTCATTTGCGACAACATACCTTCGAGATCCGCGAGGGTTCCGTTCGATTCGACGACAGTACCCGGATAAACCCGCGCGTAGACCTACGCGCAACAACCGAATATCGGCGCTACTCGACGCAAACGCCGACTACAGCGGGTCCCGCCACCGGAGCGCCCACTGGTACCGACTCGACGACGAGTGCCACGGGAGGTCGCTGGCGCATTACAATGCACGCGCATGGAGATGCGGACGAACTTCACGTCGATTTAACCAGCGAGCCGGCGCTTTCACCCGATGATGTATTCATGTTACTGACCGTCGGCGTAACACGCACGGAGCTTAGTCAAGCTCAATCAGCTAGTATGGTTTCAAGCGTAGCGCTCGAAGCATTGGGTACGTTGAGTGGGGCGGATAAGACCGTAAAAGAGACGATTCCTGTCATCGATGATTTCAAATTCTCCAGCGCCTATTCTTCGAGAACCGGTCGAACCGAGCCCACCGTGACGATTGGAAAGCGCCTTTCGGAGAGAATTCGCGCGACTGTAACCAGCGGACTTGCCGAATCGCGAGAGGTTCGCTCGAACCTGGAATGGCAGTTGAACCGTCGAATCAGTGTGGAAGGTTCCTATGACAACGTAAATGATATTTCCAGTTCGCAGCTCGGCAACCTGGGTGCCGATATTCGTTGGCGTATGGAGTTTAGGTAATAGAGCTATCAGCTATCAGCTATCAG
>PMCK01000483.1 GCA_003154095.1 Myxococcales bacterium
AACAACCTGGGGCTACTCCACAAAGCCAAGTGCCCCAGTGGCAGGCGGGGGCAAGCGTTTCGAGGTTTCCCAGTTCAGCGCAATCTTCGGGATTTTTACCGGATATTCCTTCGCCGCTTTACGCCGCGCCAAAGTCGCCATAAAAAGGCGAGGTGAATGCCCGAAGAGAATTCCTGAGCACGGTTGCCCTATTGCTGCTTGCCGCTTGTCGCCGCACGGCAAGTTCCGATCAAGCTAAGAAAATTCGGATTGCCGTCATACCCAAGGGCACGACGCACGAGTTCTGGAAGAGTATTCACGCCGGTGCGGTGAAGGCAGCGCAAGAACTGGACATTGAGGTCATCTGGAAGGGGCCGCTCAAGGAGGACGATCTCAAGAGTCAAATTGACTTGGTACAGCGCTTTACGGCGCAGCGTGTAGCGGGAATCGTTCTCGCGCCGCTCGATAGCAAGGGCCTACGCGGTGTAGTCAAGGATGCAACGCAAAACTCGATTCCAGTAGTCGTAGTCGATTCCGCTCTCGACTCCAATGACGCGGTCAGTTTCGTTGCAACGGACAATCGAGCGGCGGGACGCCTGGCGGGCTCTCAAATGGCAGCGCTCATGGGTAACAAGGGCAACCTAGTCTTGCTTCGCTATCAAGAGGGTTCGGCGAGCACCCACGAGCGTGAAGAGGGGTTCTTGGAGTCGATTCGCAAGCATGCCGATATCAAACTCGTCAGTGACAATCGGTACGCAGGGGCAACCACGGAATCCGCGTACGCCGCTGCCGAAAGCTTGCTCTTAGCCCAGGCTGCGGGGCAGGGGTCCGTACAAGGCGTGTTTACCCCTAACGAATCGAGTACCTTCGGCATGCTGCTGGCCCTTGAAAAGGCCGGGTTGGCGGGCAAAATCAAATTCGTCGGATTCGATGCCTCGGAAAAACTGATCGCGGCGCTCAGAGCCGAAAAAATTGACGGCCTCGTGATCCAAAATCCATTCCAGATGGGTTATCTCGGTGTTAAGAACCTTGTCCAGCGCTTGCGAGGTGGACAAGTGCCGGCATCAATCGACACCGGTTCGACGTTCGTGCAGAAGGACAACCTTGCCGATCCAAATATAAAATCCCTAATTTTACCCGACCTTTCGAAATGGCTTGGGGGGAGTTAGAGTTTGCCGCCGAAGACTCCAAAATGCGTGAATTAGCGATTAAGGGCCTGTCCAAGAAATACGGCGGCACTCACGCGCTAGTTGGCGTTGACCTTGCTGCACATGCAGGCGAAGTACTGGCCGTAATAGGCGAAAATGGAGCAGGCAAGAGTACGCTGATGAAGGTGCTTGCTGGCGTCACCGAGCCCGATGCGGGCCAAATTACAATTGAGAGCAGCCCCCACCGCCCCGAGAATCCTGCTGCGGCGCGCCTTGCGGGAGTGGCTATCGTACCGCAAGAGGCTGAATTGGCTCCACATCTGAGTGTTGCAGAGAATATTCTCCTCGGGTGCGAACCTACGCGTCGTGGGCTCATCCACAGGTCGGCAATGTACGAGCAGGCTAAGCGTGCCCTCGAACAAGTAACGACCAAAGAGCGCTCCATTGATTGCCGAAGGCTTGCGCGGGATCTGTCACCCAGCGAACGTCAACAAGTTGTCATCGCACGTGCTTTTGCGCAGAGCAACCTCAGAATTCTCATCTTCGACGAGCCGACGAGCAGTCTTACCGCCGCCGACGCAAAACGCCTATTCGAGGTAATTCAGCGGCTCAAGCAGCAGGGAATTGCAATACTATATGTCTCGCACTTCCTCGAAGAAGTCATGTCAATTGCAGACCGTTACTGCGTGTTACGCGATGGTCGTTTGGTGGACCAGGGGATGATTGCCGACACGACTGCGACGGCGCTAGTGGCTAAGATGGCGGGAACGGATGTCGCAGAGCGCAAGCGCAGGGAATTCATCAATCGTGGTAACGTAGTGCTCAACCTGCGGGCACTCTCGGGTCTTCGACTCCCGAAGGATGTTAGTTGTGAATTGCACGCGGGTGAGGTTTTCGGAATTGCGGGGCTCGTCGGTGCAGGTCGCACCGAGCTCGTGCGTGCCATATTTGGTTTGGACCCAGTAAAAAGTGGCAAGCTTCGTGTAAAATCCTTCGAAGGCCCGTTGAAACCCGCACAAAACCTCAAGCTTGGCTTAGGGTTGCTCAGCGAAGATCGCCGAGGAGAAGGACTGGCTCAGCAACTTAGTGTTACGCAGAACATCACAATGTCCAAATTGACCGGCTGGGGCCCGTTTGCCACGTCTAAGGGTCAGCAATCGAGTGCGCGAACGTTCATCGAGAGACTGTCGATCCGATGCCGAGACCCGGAGCAACCTGTCTCGGAGCTGTCCGGAGGTAACCAACAGAAGGTAGCACTCGCCCGGCTGCTTCACCATGACGTTGACATAATGCTCCTGGATGAGCCGACTCGGGGGATAGACGTTCGCAGCCGTCTCGATGTTCACCGGTGCGTAGACGAATTAGCTCGGCGAGGTAAAGCCATCTTGCTGATATCGAGTTACCTTCCGGAACTGTTGTCACTATGCGACCGGGTAGCGGTCATGTGCCGAGGCAANNCAGATATGGCGACGGTTGTCGCGAAGTCCCGCCTTTGGACCATTGGTGGCCTTGCTTGTAATCTACGGGCTCTTTTCCGCACTTTCGCCCAACACGTTCGTAGGTTGGATCAACTTCACAACGATGGTTCGACAGACCGCAGTGGTAGGGATCGTTGCGGTCGGCATGACCTTGATCATGATTCAGGGTGGCATTGATCTGTCCGTGGGTTCGTTGGTCGCACTGACTACCGTAGTGATAGCGCGCTCCATTCAAGGCGGACAAGGAGCATTTACCGCGGCCCTGTGCGGGATTGGGGTTGCGTTGATCGCGGGGGTCGTCAATGGGGTCCTGGTGGTTAGCCTNNCACGAACAAAAGATCGACGCTCGAACAACCGGGCTCAGCGATTTGATGGTGCTGAGTCACCAGCAAGCCTCACACGTTTTCCCCGTCGGCGTTTGGATTGCTCTCGCCGTGGCGTCCTTGGCGGCGGTAATGCTCGGCTTTACGCGCTTGGGTCGCCATATCGTCGCGACTGGTTCCAATCCCGCTACGGCCAGGCTGTGTGGCATCGATATAGCGCGCGTAACAATCCTCGTCTATCTGATCGCGGGCATTCTCGCCGGCCTCGCGGGCGTTCTCGAATTTTCCACGTTAACGGTTGGGGATCCCACCGATTCGGTGGGCCTCGAGCTTGAAGTCATCGCGGCCGTTGTTATTGGTGGTGGCTCGCTCTCAGGGGGTCAAGGATCCATTGTCGGCAGCTTACTGGGAGCGTTGCTGCTCACGTTCATCGGCACGGGTTGCACCCATGTTGGTCTTCCCAATTGGGTGCAGGAGATACTAACTGGGGCCATCATCATCGTAGCCATGGGCCTTGAGCGCCTGCGACGCTCGCGGTAAGTGGCGGCAGTTCAGCTATCAGCTNNTCAGGTGTCAGCTATCAGGTGTCAGCTATCAGAAGTTCTGAGTTTCTGGCTGAAAGCTGATGCCTGAAGGCTGAGAGCCAGATAATCTTCTTGGTTCCGGCTACGTCGGCCTAGGGCACTTCCGCGATTGTCACGCCTTGGGTCGAGATTTCTGTCGAACCACTCATCAAGTACGACGGGCTATCGAAAACTACGCCGCCTTTGGCGCGCAGTATGCAAACGGACACATGTTCCTTCGATGTCGCGGCGTAGTTGCAGTACGGCGCGGCGCGCCATTCGGCGGTCAGGCGTTTCGACTCGGGTAGCTCGACTCTCAACTCGTACTTGGCGGGTTCGAGCGAGAAGTAGATCTTGTGATTCTGCTCTAGCGGGAGGGCCTCTGGCGTCACCTTACGAATCACATCCACCTTGAACGTATGCGAGACCTGGCCTGCACGTGCCAATATGGTCGCGGTTCCGACATTCTTCGGTAATAGGTCTTGGCCCTGCGGTATTAGCACTTCGGTGTTCTTGGAGCTGAGGAGAAGTTGCACGCTATCGAGCTCCTCGTCGCGCTTGCCGAGCACGCGAACCTTTGGCTTGACGAGGCCCGCGGTGAGCTCAACCCTGCCCACGTCGGATGCGTCGATGCGCGCCACGAGACGACACTTGAGAGCAACGCTTCGCTTGTTTGGTCCTAACGTCAGGCTCACCTGGCCATCGCCGCTCCGCTGACAGTTCAGCGTGCCATGGCTATTGATGGCGGCCAAATCCTGCGGTTGAATCGAATAGCTATATTCGTCTTCACTGACGGAATTGGCCCCCTCGACATTGAATGTGCGAACCGTCACCTTGGCAGGGTCCGTCGAGTCGACAACCCCGGCGAGCTCCAAGCGGAAGTCATGCGGCACGTCATGCTTCGTGCAGCCATTTGTGGACAGGGCGGCCGCGAGAATGCTCGCCCAACGAAGGCAACCGACTTTGAACATAGGCGCAGCAGTTTATACTCTGGCTCGGGGTACGCCAGCTGATTCTAAGCTGTTGGCGCGATTGATAGCGTGTCCACGTGACGCCGTGACAGAAAAAACTAATGTGTGGCGTTTGGTGCCCCGGCCTCAAAACGCGGCTTTCCAAAAAGTTGGCTCAAGACAGACGAGTTTTGCGCCTCAAGAAATCTACTCAAGAATTACGGCTCGTCGCGTAGGTGCATCTCGCCCTCCAGGCACGGAACCTCGTAGTGTTTCGGCATGCCTTTGGGCGGTAGTAAATCAATCTTGACCGTTTTGCCTCCCTCGCACCCAATTTGTCCGACATAGGGGGTACGTCCGACCAGTAACCCATCGACCCGCAGCTCGGAGCGCGCTGGCCCAGCCTGAACCGACAGGTAACTCTTGATGAAGTTACGGGGAGGCGGTGCGGACGAACTCGAGCCAGCGGCTGCAGGTGGGTTCGAACCCACAGCGGCCGCAATCGCGGATTCGATTGCGCCCGGCGATGCTAACGCGAGCTGTCGCTGTAGATCGGCAACGGCGGGAAGCTCATTGTGTTCCCGGCTAGTCGTGCTGGCTCTTTCGGTGCTTGGCCTTTGCCACTGATGTCGGGTCAAAACCCAGCCGAAGCGGGCCGCAGCGACCAACATCAAAAACAGCGAAAGGCGATACGCAGTGCGTTCAAAGCGTTGAAGGCGGATCATCCTGCCACCCTCAATACCTCGGTCAATGATGTTTCCCCTGACAATGCCAACCGCAGCCCGTCACCCAGGAGCGATACCATGCCCTGCTCGAATGCGACGCGACGTATCGAGTCCGTTGGCTGAGATTGATGCACAACATCGCGCAACGGCCCGGTCATTATGAGAAGTTCTGCAATCGGAGCGCGTCCTACGAAGCCTTGCATTTCGCAGAGTTCGCAGCCCTTCGGCTCATAGTAGTTGCCTTCTGGCAAAGTGAGACCCAGGCGCGCAAGTCGCTCGATGTGAATGGACTCCGGCTCGGCGACGCATCTGCACGCGGGACACAATGTGCGGACCAGACGTTGTGACAAGCTTCCAATCGTGCCGCTCGCTAACAGGAATGGCTCGATCTTCATGTCGATCAATCGCGCAAACGGTCCAGCGGCTCCATCGGCATGGACGGTAGTCAATATGAGGTGCCCAGTTAGGGCCGCCTGCATCGCAATGTCGGCAGTTTCGGGGTCGCGAATTTCCCCGAGCATTAGAACGTTCGGGTCTTGACGCAGTACGCTACGAAGTGCGCTTGCAAAATTCATCCCTGCCTTGGCGCGCATTTGTGTCTGGGTAGCAAATTGCAACTCCAGTTCTATGGGGTCTTCCAAGGTGACCAGTGACGTCGTCGTGCCGCGCGAGCGGGCAATGTGGTCGAGTGCGGCGTAAAGTGTAGTGGTTTTGCCGCTGCCAACCGGACCGGTAACGAAGATTAGCCCCTGTGGGCGAACCAGCAGCTGTTGCATTCCTTTGGTGACCAATTCGGAGAAACCCAGCGACTCGAGCTCCGGCACACTGCGCCCACCACGCACGAGCCGTAGGACCACGCGTTCACCGCTCTCCGTAGGTAAAGTGGAAACGCGAGCTTCGACTATACTCGTACCAACCGTAGTTACGAGTCGGCCGTCTTGTGGCGTCGAGCGTACATGCAGGTCGAGCCGCGACATGACCTTTATGCGATTGACTATGCGCGGTGAAAGCTCAGGTTTTACAGTCGTGACCTCGTGCAATGTGCCGTGGACACGGTAGGTTACTTGCAACCCTACTGGTAGCGGTGAAAAGTGAATGTCACTGGCGCGAAGCGTGATAGCGCCTCGAATGAGTTCATGAACGGTCGAAACGATGTCGGGCTGCGCATGCGACAGGCAAACAACGATACGTTCGCGCACCTGGTAGACGACCTTTTGGAGCGTCTCGATATCGAGGTCGCCGAGTGGCGTGTGCTCGCTGACGGGCGACTTCATCAGCCAATGGCGAGTGGCCGAAAGGGCAAGTCCTATTACCATGCATAGTACGACACCCACTGGCACCCACCGCCAATAGCCGGTTTCGAAGGCTTCGCGAATGAGCGAAAGCCAGATGGCATCCTGTGCAGCAAGCAATTTCAACCCCATCAGATTCAACCAACAGCCTCGCACGAACTGCAGGAGGAGTTCAATTGCAACTATTTTGATCGTGCGGGATTGGGCGGGAATTTGCAGCAGTCGCCCAGAAATACCGTGCAGTTCAGCCCATTGGGCCTGCAATACTTGCGCAGGCCGGTTCACGGTACCATTAATCATAACGGGACTCCTCCCAGTCGGTGACGCCCTGTTTGCCGTGGTAGCCTGCAAAGTCGGTGACTAGTGCTGGGCTGTCCCTGTAACGAGGCATTGGAGCAAAAAAATGGCAATCAGACCCGTACTTCGAATGGGTGACCCGCAGCTACTCGAAGTGTCCAAACCAGTTCAACAATTCAATACACCCGAATTGGGCGAGCTAGTTGCAGACATGATCGACACGATGCGCGAGCTCAACGGTGCGGGACTTGCCGCACCTCAGATTGGCGTACAGCTCCGCGTAGTCATATTTGGGTTCGAAGCGAACCCGCGCTACCCGGATGCCGAGGTTGTACCGTTTACCGTCCTAATAAACCCAAAGTTGACGCCGATAGGCGATGACATGGAAGATGATTGGGAAGGCTGTCTATCGGTGCCCGGAATGCGAGGAGTAGTGCCTCGCTACATTCAGCTACGGTACCAAGGCTCGGATATCGAGGGCAATGCCATCGATCGGACCGTAACCGAATTTCATGCCAGAGTTGTGCAGCACGAAGTCGATCATCTCGACGGCATCTTATATCCGCAGAGAATTCGAGACCTTCGTCAATTCGGGTTCGTCGAGGAATTGGACGCCGCACTCGAAGATGACGAGGATGACGACGAGCAGTGAGCTATCAGCTATCAGCTATCAGC
>PMCK01000629.1 GCA_003154095.1 Myxococcales bacterium
CAGATTACTTCGCATCCGCGATCAACCAGCTTGCGATACAGCTCGGGGAATCGAAGATCGTAACAGATGGAAAGCCCCACGCGCAAACCAAGCACATCGCAGCAGACGACGTCCTGGCCCGCGGTCATTGCCGACGATTCTTGCAGCCGGTCGCCGCTTGGCAAAGTAACATCGAACAGATGGAGTTTTCTGTAATTGGCCAAAATTGCACCGTTAGGCGCATACACTGTTGCCGTGTTGAATGGGCGCTTCGAATCGCTGCTCAGTTCGGGCCAACCGCCGGCAAGCAAGGCTATCCCGTGGCGCACAGCGAGATCGACGAGTGCACGTCGAATCGGCCCTGCGGCGCCGTCGAGTGATTCGGCATTGGAGCGCTTGCCGCTACTTGCGCCAAAGTAGGCAAAGTTTTCAGGTAACACGACGAACTTTGCCCCTCGGGAGGCAGCCTCCGCAACACTGGATTCACATGCCTCCAGATTGGCTGAAACGTTATCTTGCGATTGCATTTGAACCGCGGCAACTCGCAAAACGGTCGAACCACTCATGGCCACAACGATACTCACCCTGGAAGGTTCTGCCAGCTAGCAAAAGAGTACTCGAAAGCCGCCGTCTGATTGCCGGGCGCGGCTAGCCATCGGATAGCAGCGCCAGTTGGGCACCTTGCGGATTGCCGCTCGACACCAAATTCAATTCGCTCTGAGCCTTTAGTTCAGCTAGCCTGGCTAGAAAACCGTCCAGGGTTTGGCCCTTTTGCATGCGGTCCTTGTGACGGGTCGAAGAGCCCGATTCGCTCGTGCTCCAGCGGGTCACTGCACGACTGAACAGGCGCGTATATGCCTTGCAGTCCATTCGCAGCGCCCAGTGGTCCAGAACCAACTGGGGTATGCCGCTACCGGCGATGCGATTCAAAAGGCAATTGACCAATGCAAATGCAAGACTTTGATTGGCGCAGGCAAAGGGATGAAGGTGTACGAAGTACCAGTGGAAGCGAGCCAGATGGGTGACACAATCCGACAAGTCGCGGCTTGAGACTGCATTCATTGCCGAGGCCCAAGAGCCCCACAATAATTCCCACTGCGCTGGCTTGAATGGTCTAGGTGGCAAGAACCAATCATCAGCCTGCTCGTCGGAGCGCGACCTTCCCTTGACCAGTTGTCCCCAAAATACATCGTTATCGTAACACTCGCAATTGTCGCCATTCATTTCCCCGATACCGAGGGATTCAGAAAGCAACCGGTGGTAATTGGAACCACCTAGCAATTTTGCATTGATTCGGGGACCGTCGAGTATGAATGTGCCATGTCGCGAAGTGACGGTCCGTGTCATCCGTACATAAAGAGCGCCAGGTTCTACGCGTTTTCTTGCAATCGGACTCGAAGGACAATAAAACGTGTCGAACTGCTCACCTAGCAGCAATCGTACGTGCATGACTCGCAGCCACCGCACGAAGGACGAAGCATCAGCCCAGGCACTCCGCTCCGTTGGCACGTTCATTGACAAGTGCCCCACATTGGTCCAGTAGTTTCGAGTGATCTCGTAAGGCGACGCGGGGAACCTGACGATCTCAGCTGCGCAAGCCCGTCTTTCCAAATCCTCCAAAGCCAACGGGGCGAATACGAACTTTCCGAAAGCAATGCGCAAAAATTGGTCACACTCCCTGGCTGGGACACAGGATTGCATTGGCAGTTCGACCAACAGAGGTTGGTCGCGCAGCGCGGACAGGATTGCCTCCACGTGAGAGCTCGGGATCGACGGCATGCGGACAGGGGCTATTTGCTCGGATATCCGAATCCCCACCTCGCCCTGCACGTTCTCGATGGTTGCAGCTTCCAGTAATATCAAGCGATCGTCGTCGTTCGCGGTAAATCGAGTTTGCGATTGCGAAAATAAGTAGTCGTCCTTTGGCGATGTCGGTCTGTCGTTGAGCCAATTCAGGTAGTCATTCAAAACCCACGGGACGCGTAGGACTGCATCCAATAGTTCAGAATGATTCACCGGGACACCTCTACAATGCCCAAGGCATCATTCCATCCACTTATCGAGTTCTTTGCGATGGGAAGATGGCTGGGCCAATTACCAGGCGCATCGAGAGGGTAGAGCTTTTCGGAGTATCGACTGATCGCGACATCACGCAGCGAGTCGTTTTGAGCATCGTTCGGGTCGAAGCCGCGAATTATCGCTAACCCCGACGGCGCTGTAGGAACGACCGAAATGGTCAGATCTCGACGAAATTCGAGTAGTGCCCACAACGCCTTCCAAACATCACCCACCCAAAATTTCGTGCTTCGTTCGCGCTCCGCGACGAGTGGCAAAATCGGCAGTACATCGTGAATGGTTACTACCGTGCGGGCATGGGCCCACTTTTCTACGTTCCAAAAGTCGCGTATTGCAAACTCGTAACAATGCATACCGTCGATGAATACCAGATCCAGTGGCTGGTTTTCGAGCACCGACTCCTGCGTTTGAGCTTCGAAGAATTCATCGCTTGTGCAACCATAGAGTTTGGCCTGTCCGAGCATTTCGCTCCGCCGAATAGAATCCAAGTTGGGATCTACCCCAACGATTGTCTTAGCGGTCTGCGCTAGCCGCAACGTTGCACCCGTCTCCACACCGATCTCGAGGTAAGTGTTTGGCTTCAGTGTACGATGTATATATGCGAGCACGTCGCGATAGCTAGGTCCCGGCATCAGGACGGTGGCTAGCGTGCCGAGAGCTCCAGGATAGTCCGGAAATCTGTCAACCACCTCCATCAGATATTGGAGCGCCGCAGCGGACTGGCCGCGTTCAATGCTCATCCAGGCAGCCGTGTACGAGGCTACTAAATGATTCGGGTACCGATCGCGCACTTCTCGAAGCAGTGCCCCGGCCCTATCACTGTTTCCCGTTCCCAACTCCACCATCGCAAGAATGACATCGATTGCCGGATCGCTGCCAAATTCTGATAAGCCCGCGCTGCACAAGTCGCGCGCCTGCTCCCAATTCCCAGAGCGGATACATTGCTGTGCCAAAAGGACCAAATCGGCCAGCGACGCCAGCCCCAGCTTTGACAACAGCAATTGGCCCGTCTGATGAGGCACTTTCGAGTCCACGAGCACAAGTTTACTCGAAGTGTCCCGAAAAAATCTTCTCGATCGAGCTCAAGAATGTCATGCACAGTATCTCGACTAGATATCCCCCCAAGGATGGGGGGATTTGGGGGGTTTGAAGTCCCGCCCAGCGGGCGGGATTTAGGGTGGGAGAAATTAAGAACCTAGGCACCCGACTAGAAGTTCGACACTTACCCCAACTTCGGCTTGTACGACGCTACAGGTCTGCGGGCACAAGGAGAACTCTCCGGGCCTGCTAGAGTCCGAGTACCAGCCATCTCCACAGGCCGCCAGGGACTCGGCGTGCTTGAGCGTTCGCTGCTCGGGATTGGCCGGCGAAATTACTTTTACGACGAGTGTGGCTGGGTCGACGATTCCGGCGTCGGTGCTCGGCAAGGTAAATCGACATCCAACCACGGAGCGTTGTATCTGTTGCAGTGCGTCAACGAACGCTTCCGGTTTTCCAGCGCCGACATTGAAGAAGCTGCACGTCGTGAAGCCAGGGGCACAATACGTCGCATGCGGGGTGGCGCCTCCCGCAATCGCGAGTTGTTCAAGGGTCTGAAAATTGGCGCCTTCCATGCCAATAACGAAAGTCTTGATGCCGGTTGAAGTGAGTTGGTTGGAAATGATGCTCGATAGGGCGGTGGGGCTAAGCTCGCAACCATTGGGTTCTCCATCCGTTACGAGTACTGACACCATGCTTCGATCGGGGAGTTTGGATTGCGCCGAATAGGCGACAAGGCCACGCAGAGCCGCTTCGATTGGCGTCGTGGTGCCAAGTGGACTCTGCGAATTCAGCGCGTTTACGAGCAAAGGTAGCTGTTCGGGAAGACGACCCAAAGGAACTACCGGTGCGCCATCGTCGGTTCCCCCACAGCAGCTACCATAGGCGCAACAGTTTTGTTCGGTTGCACTGACCCAACCGCAACTACCGTGCGGAAAGAATTGCAGCGCCACTCCCATGCCATTGGAAGTCGGCGAGCTGAAAAAGCCAGCCAATGCATTGATCGCGTAGCACCATCGCGCTTCGGTAGTGTCGCCCACTTTGCAGTTGGGAACTGTTTGCTCAGGCAATGTCATCGAGGCGGATCGATCGAGCATTAGGTACAGATCGAGTGCAACCGGTTCCGCCAATACTGGCACAGCCGCGCAAGCGGCATCGATCGTCAATGCCGCATCATCAATCGGGCCATCGTAGACGAACGATACGTCCGGAATGTTCCGCGAACGTTGTGTTGATGCGTCATTGGGTTTGAACTGCCCAGCGTCGAGCCCCGCGTCCGAGTCGTCGTCTTTGGCGGACATCTCACGACGAGCACAATACCAAGAGGGTAGTGCAACGGCTGCCAGTACAATTGCGGTCCGCCATCGATACATGTCTACGACATTAACGCGCAAAACTCGTTGATCTTGAGTCAACTCTTCCCGATGCCGTGTTCACTACGGCTGTTGGCCGTTCCTGGCTTTGCGAGGACCGTCTACCTCGTGAAAAAACTACAGCGAGCTGTGCTTTTTCACTCCGGTTCCGGGTCGGAACCCGGACGGCGCGCCTGCGAGGCGGGTTTAGGGCATTACAAGCGCTCAGTTTTCGTCACAGGCAACCACGTGCCGTCACGGCATAAATTCACGACACAGCCGTTCCCGCAGAAGCGGGCCCTTCGACCAAATTGGAAATCCAGCCTGGCCGGGGAACCGCACTGGCTCATTCATTGACTGGCGGCTGCTGTTCCCAATCGACAACGGGTGAACTCGCTTCACCTGGTTCCGTCGGAGCGGGAATTCCGTTTGCTGCAGTGTGAGACGCCTTCGTTCGGCAATTGTCGCAAAGTCCGCAGGGTCGCTGAGCGGCCGTGCCGAAGTGTCGCCGCATCGACTCATGGCGACAATTGCGTCCAATAACATAAGCGGAAACCGATCGCATGCGTTGATGATCGCGTTCACGTAGCGATCGCAATCGGGCTGCCAGCGAGCGAGCGCGGTCGAGCAAGTCCGTGCAGGTCTCGGGTACGCGTACCCAATCGAGCTTGTGTTCGACCCAGCCGGCGTTAGCCAACAGCGCAAGCAGGGATTCCAAACGTGCGCGGCTGACCCCCACCGAAGCCGAAAGTGTGTCGACCAATGCCATCTTCCCTGGCCCAGCGTGCTGGTTCAGCACTGTTGCCACTTGCATCAGGTCTTCAGGTCGCGGACGCTGGCGATCCAACCATTGGCGCATGGGGGGCTCGTCTTCCAACGCTGCCAACACTATGGCAGATGTGTTACCAGCCGTGTCGAGTCGACCCAAGTCTCGGGAGTACTGTTCGAGAGAACTTGGCGCGTGATAGTGTATCAATGTCCGTGGGGCGGTGTCGCGTCTGGATGGCAACCCGCTGACGCCAACGACAATCGCCTGGTTATTGCCGGTTATTGGAGGAGTTACCGGCGCTCGACCCATGCCCGACAATGCCCAAGACGGGCGAGCTGGTATTGACGCTCTCGCGAATATTTCCAGGATTTCGTCGACTTCTTCGGGCGCGGAGCACAGAACCATTATCGGGTGTGCGGATTGACCTACGCGCTCGAGCAAAGTTCCACCTCGGTGCGGTATGTCCACTACCGGTACTTCCAAGGCGATTGTTTCGGGTAAGGGCTGAAGATCCACCCGCTGGGGGCTTCGGAGGCCCAATCGATGAGGCAGATCCGTTCGCACGCTGGGTGGCGCCGAGCGCAGAATAGCGAGCGTTGGGGGTCTACCAAGCCTTGTGACTATGTTGGGAATTCGATCGTAGGCGACATCGAAATCGAAGGACAATTCCGACACTCGCTGTGCTTCTTCTGCGACCAGGCCGTTGATCTTCAATTGCTGAAGGTCAGTCGCAAGGGTACTGTCATCGAATGCCTCGAGCGGTACGACTAGCGTACCAAAACTCGCCGAGGCGAATCGAGTCAATATTGACTTGCGTTCCTCGGTCGTTCCGACGAGCGCGCATACGCTTAGGCCAAGGCGCGTCCAATGAGTGGCAATTTCCGACGCGACGCTTTCCGAACGCTGAATCAGCATTGTCTTGCGCTCAAGAGCTTCCGTTGAAACGAAGTAGGCGTCACTACTGTCTATTGCCGACTGGATCAGCGCCAACGTGTCCTTCCCGTTGTGCCACGGCTCGATCCAGCCTTGCACGAGCTCGCGGTCTAATTGGATCGAAGCCTTCTTTGCAGTAGCAGCGATGAGCTTCCACTCTTTGTCGAAGGACCCCGTGCCAACTGCCGAGCTTGGCATCGGTTCGGAACCGGGCCCCGAATTGGGATCGCGAGGACCGAGGCGGCCGCGACGAACGAAGGCGGCACTCGTTCTTGGTTCCGAGCTGATGGCAGCGGCTTCGGTCGACGTTGTCAGCTCTAAAGCAGGCGTGGGCTCGGGTTGACTGGGCGTTTCGGCCTTTGGCTGTTGAATCCTTCTTGAGCGAGTTTGCGCCGCCAGTTGCGCCTCGAGCACTCGTTGGGCGGGCGATATATAGGCTGCGCGAACCACGACTTTGCCGGCGCTGCGTACGCGGAGCTTTGCCGGGCGTATCGGTTCAGCAACTGCTGGGGGCGCTATCGAGCGCGGGGTGAGCGGTGCCAGACTCGACTTGGGGTTGGGTGCTCGACTAGTCCGAGATGAATTTTTCCCGGTGGCAGGCAGCTGCTTGCCAGCTTTCCTTGCGCGCGCAGGTGGCTGCAAACTTGGGAGCTTCTTCTTGGCTGGTGCGGACCCTTTTTTGATTTTCGAAGCCTTTACTGCTGCCTTCTTGGGCGTTGCCACTTTCTTGCGCGGTGGCGCGGCTACGCGCTTGATTTTGGATTTGGACTTGGTTGCTTTGGCGCGCGCTACCTTCTTGGTACTCGCTGATGCAACCTTTTTGGTCGGCGATTTCTTGGGCCGTGGCGCGGCGCTCTTTTTGGGCAATCGCTGTTTGGTCGATTGCTTGCTCGAAGCCGGACGTTTCGATACTTTATTAGTGGGCTTGTGACGTACAACAGTGACGCGTTTACTCATAATGGCTGGCTTCCAGCGCGAGCGGCTGAGCCGCGATCTTCGCGCATACCGCCGATTGTGATTGAGTCGGCGGAGACAACACCCCACCGCTAGCATCCATTGAACGGGGATGAAACGAATAATTACGGATATTTTGCTCAGTTGCGCAAATGTTCAGTAAT
>PMCK01000631.1 GCA_003154095.1 Myxococcales bacterium
CTACCAAGGCAGAAAGCGTCGCGTGGATCTCGGGCCGCACCGATATCCTCGTCGCCCTATTCATACTCCTCGCTTGCCACGCGAGGGCCCTGCGCCCGAGTCGAAGATATCTGAGCGTCAGCCTTGAGGGCCTAGCAACCATTGGAGCCTATGCATGCAAGGAGACGGCCGTTGTCCTCCCCGTGTTTATCGCTATTGAGACCTGGCTGGAAGCAAAACGACCTCCATTAACCATTCAAAGTGGACTCTCCATTTTGCGCGGATGTCGCGGCCAGATATTGGTTGCCCTATCGTACCTCATCGCTCGTTCCTATTGGATGAGAATTGCGGGCAACTTTACTTCGGATTTGGTTCCCATCAGTGGGTTCACTCACATTGGGCTTGTGCTGCAGACGTTTGGTCGAGCCATTCAAATTGCATTCCTGCCGCTAACGCAGAAAGGACAACATGGCCTCGTCAGTCTCAATGCTCAAGGGAGGTTACAGATAGATTCCATCTACGCCCTCACCGGGACCATCGCTCTTCTTGCGATCGTGGTGCTCGCGCTGTGGGCTCGATGTCGGCTACCACTTCTCACTTGGGGTTGTCTTCTCTTTCTCGTTTCCTGGCTGCCGACGTCTCACGTTGTCCCGACCCACCTCGCCTGCGACCTCTTCGAGAGATTCTTGTTTTTGCCGTTACTTGGACTTGCCTTGGCTCTCTTGGCGATCCCAAAGGCGTCGGTTGATCTGCGCTTTCGCGTCACCCCCGTTATTCTCATTTTTCCTCTACTCGGCTTTGGCGCATGGCGTTCATACGCTCGAACGCTCGACTACGCGGATGCACATCGCTTCTGGGCCCATGAGAATCGAGTCAATCCGCTGAGTGTCGTGGCGCCCGTCGGGTTGCTGGACTCGCGAACATCGGCGTTGCCCGTAACATCCGCATTGGCCTTGTTGGATCAATGCTACCGCAACGCGACTACTCGAGGGCAGACGGCGGAAGCCGTGCGGTGCGTGTTCGATGCCGCCGCGTATGTTGCCGACTTTTCCGCGGACCTCGACAAGCACACGCAAACCTCAGCCATCGAATTCTTCCGAGCTGTCGAGGAAGGCACACCCACTGTGGCAGTGCTCGATAGCCCTATGGCTACCGTCAAGGTCGATCTAACTCAGTCATCGAACCGAGCAGCTCTTGAGAGCCGTCGCGGAGCAGCGCTTTCCCTGTTAGCGAGCCTCGAATCCCGCAGGCGTGATGCAAGGGCTTCGGATGACGCGCGCAAGGCCATTGCCGCCTGTTCCCTTTGCCGATACGTTCCCCGTGCAGCCAACGCTCTGGCTGCTTGCGGAGATATCCAAGAAAGTCTGCGGGCGCTCGAACGGCTATCCAATGTCTCGAAGTCACCCGGTGCAGCCCTAATGCGCCTACAGATTCTTCGGTCCGCTGAGTGGCGGCAAAAGGCCTCCGTTCTTGTCGGACCTGAAAAGGTGCATGCCGAGGCGCAAGCTCTATTGTCCATCGGCCTTTTCGGTGCCGCCTACGAAATCCTGCACCCGCACCTCAGCGAGTTCGAACAATTCCCCGAAGTTGCGCAAGACTTCGCGCGAGTGGCGCTTAACGCGGGCAATCAACAGGAGGCACGAAAAGTTTTGCTCAAATCGCTACCGTTAAGCGAAATTGACACTCTTATCGAGCGCTGGCAAAAGGAACGCACAACTGTGTATCCAAACTAGACAGCGGCGGGTGCACTGCGACTTAGGCTTGCTCTCGTTCGCCGCGTGACCTCAACTTGTCGAACCGCCCGGTGCGGGCCGGTATGCCGGGTAGTGTGGCAGGGGATTGAGGGACTACCTCGAGGCCCTATGCAGATCGGCCCAAGTCTAGAGACCCTTGCCTCGGGCGGATAAATTAGCAAGAATTGCATCCCCACTTTTTGTATAGGACGATACTCTTGCGAGCGCAGTGCGGTCCATGAAAAGTATACCCAGCAACGAATCCGTGGCCTCGCGGGCCTCCTTGTATCACGCGATGGCTATTGCCGGAGCCGCCGCGATTGTGGCCGCGGTATACCTGGATGTCCTTGATGCTCCATTCTTATGGGACGACTACCCATTGCTGCAACAAAACTGTATTCGCTCGCTTTGCAAGGTCCAAGAGTACCTCAAATTGCCGTTCTGGGATCTGAGTCTACGAACACCCGGTGCTGGACTATTGTATCGTCCTCTTACGACATTCTCACTGGCCATCGACCACGCGCTCTACGGTCTAAATGCGACGGGATTCCACGCGACGAATCTACTCTTCCACATGCTGAACGTCGTACTTGTTGCGGTACTGGCAGTTCGACTAGGGGCGAGTAGGGTCAATTCCGTAGTCTATTCCTTACTGTGGGCATTGCTACCGCGTTTGGTCGAGTCCGTTGCATGGATATCGGGGCGAACCGACATTCTCTGCGCCTCTGCTGCGCTTTTATGCCTATTGGTGTGGAAGCCAAACAGCAGCCGCAGGAGATTCATCGCCGTTGGTTTGGGGGTGTTGTCAGCTCTTGCGAAGGAAGCAGGGCTTGCGGTACTGGTTGGGCTAATCGCAGCCGAGTATCTAACCTTGCCAAAGCTACATCGGTGGAGGCGTTTGGCATTACCCGCAGTGGCAGCTGGAGCCTATCTTTACTTGCGTTACCGCGTTCTCGGCAGCTCAGGAGTAATGACATCTGTCCCCCTGACGATTGCCCAACGAGTCTTAACGGTTTTCGAAGCCATCGGGCGATATGTTTGGATGAGCATCGACATGTGGCACCCAACCTCGCAAATGGGGGTGGTGAGCGAGCCTCGATTCGGCTTCGTCGCGTTGGGTGTTATGACGTTGGTGGCGCTATTGGTAGGAACGTATCGATTTCGCCCTAAATGTGGACCATTTGCGGCGGCAGTGTTGGTGACGGGCGCTCTACCAATTGTGTTCGTCATACACTTAATGAAGATGCCTTGGATCGCGCTTGCGGGCGATCGCTTGGCGTACTTGCCGTGGACCACCGCCTGTTGTGGGCTGGCAGTTGCTGTAACTCGAGCGCAAACTAAGGCGGGGCGATGGCAGTTTTGGCCGTCAGTGCTTACCGGAGTCGTGATCGCGACCTTGATTCCCCGGGCACGCTCACGCGAACGCCTCTATGCAGACGAGATCGACTTCTGGAATGATGCAGTTGCAACG
>PMCK01000278.1 GCA_003154095.1 Myxococcales bacterium
AGCGAAACGCGCAAATCAACGACGGGATACCCAACTAACCCGCCGCGCTTCATCGTATCGCGGATTCCAGTTTCGACGGAGGGGATGAACTTGTTCGGCACAACGCCGCCTTTGATGTCATCCACGAATTCGAAGCCCGAACCGAGTGGCAGCGGCTCGGCCGTAATCCACACGTCTCCAAACTGGCCATGGCCTCCCGTTTGCTTCTTGTGTCGCCCCTGGGACTTGACCTTCTTGGTGAGTGTTTCCCGATATGCAACATGGGGTAGGCCCATTGTAAGTTGGATGCCATAGCGATCGCGCAGGCGTCCGGCCACGATCTCCAGGTGCACCTCACCCATTCCCGACAAGATTATCTCGTTGAATTCGGCATCGACATGGTGGTGAAGCGTTGGATCGGTTTGCGCAAGTTTGCCGAGCGCGACACCCAGCTTATCCTGGTCTTTTCGGGTCTCGGGATGAACGGTAACCGAATGGACGGGATTGGGAAATCGTATGGGGGCCAATGTTACCGGTCGATTCGGAGCGCAAAGCGTGTCCCCAGCCACCGTATGTTTTAGTTTGGGCACGGCTACCACCTGACCGATGATGGCTTCGGTCAATTCTTTGCGTTCCTTGCCCTGGATTCGAATCATGTGCCCAATGCGTTCTCGGTCCTTTAGCTTGGGGTTGAGCAAATCGTCACCGGAACGAATCGTGCCGTTGACTACGCGTAGAAAGAACAGCTCTCCTACGCCGGGATCGCTCGTAACTCTGAATACCTGACAGAGTGCTGGCTGATCTGCCCCGAGTGTGAGCGGTAGCGCGGCTTCACCTTCCGCTTGAGAGGGCGCCGACAATATGACGGGTGCCGGCATGAGTTTGCAGATCGTATCCAACAATAGCGACGTTCCCCGCGGCGGTATGGCGGTCCCTCCGATTATCGGAATGATTTCACGCAGCGCAATCGCCTTGACCAGCTGGGGTAGCACTTCCTCTTTGGTGACATTTTCTCCCGAAGCAAGCTTCTCGAACAGGGCGTCATCCGTCCCGGCCACTTCCTCCCAAAGCGCCTGCTGAGCTAGCTCGAAGTCTGCCTTTTGATCCTCCGGAATTGGGATATCCTTGTCCTTTTCGCCAAATGCGATGGCGCGAGATTCGACGACGTCGATTGCCCCTTCAACAGAGTTATTTTGGACGATGGGAAGCGCAACCGGCAGTGCCTTCTTCGTCAGTGTATTTCGGATGCTGGCAACGGCCCGATCAAAGTCGGCGTTTTCCTTATCGAGCTTATTGACGAAGATCAACATCGGCTTGTCGTACTGAAGCGCCAGCTCGTAGAATTGCCGAGTAGGTACGTCTACACCAGTTGTGGCGTCCACAACCAGGACTGCAACGTCCATTACGGAAAGCGGAGCAATTGCCGAACCGACGAAGTCAACGCCACCGGGTGTGTCAGCGATGGTTATTTCATGACCCTCCCAGGTTAGACTTTGAATCTTCGAGAAGACCGAGGACCTTCGCTTAATTTCCTCCGGTTCAACGTCGAGAGATTTGCCGCCTTCGAGCTGTTGCAGAACTTTGGATCGAACCAGCAATGCTTCAGCCAGAACGGTCTTGCCGCAACCTGGAGCGCCTACTAATGTNNTGAGCCAACGATTCGTTGTTTGTGGGACTCGAAACGGAAAAGTTGCCTCATTTAGAGCCAATGCCAGCCCTACGCTGGGGAACCAAACCTTGTCATCGAGCCGCCATGCCGTAGACACGCGGACAACATGGTACGGAGGGCGAAACCGACCACAAGCGGTAAATGAACCGAAGCCAATAATCGGACCCGGCCCGTGAATACTGCCTGCGTTTTTCTGGGAAAATAGGCTCAAATCTCAAGCAGTATGCGCGCCGGCTGCTCGACAAATTCTTTGACGAGCCGCAGAAACGTCACGGCCTCCCGTCCGTCCACGACGCGGTGGTCGTACGTCAGGGCAACGTACATCATCGGCCGAATGACCACCTGACCGTCACGCGCCACGGGTCGATCCTGGATGGCATGTAGGCCTAGGATTCCGCTTTGGGGCGGGTTGACTATCGGTGTGGAAAGCATTGAACCATATACGCCACCGTTGCTGATCGTAAATGTGCCGCCAGTGAGTTCTTCCAACTCCAACTTGTTCTCTCTTGCACGTTTCCCGTAATCGGCGATTGCATGCTCGATTTCCGCTAAGCCCAGATGTTCTGCATGGCGAATTATTGGCACTACCAGACCGCGTCCACCACCGACAGCAATGCCGATATCGAAGTAGTTCTTGTACACGATGTCAGTGCCGCGCATCTCGGCGTTTAGGATCGGGATCTGCTTGAGCGCTTCTACCGCGGCCTTTACGAAGAATGACATGAAGCCAAGCTTTACTTGGTAGCGCTTCTGAAATGCATCCTGATAGGCATGCCGTAGCTCTTGCACCAACGACAGGTCGATTTCGTTGAAGGTCGTAAGAAGAGCTGCGGTGTTTTGAGCCTGAACGAGCCTTTCCGCAATCGTTCGACGAAACGGACTCATTGCCACCACTTCTTCTTCGCCGGCCGCGTTCGACTTGTGACCTTTGGCGTCCGTACGATTCACCGGCGATTCGGCACGTCTCGGCGCCGAGGCTCGAACGTCGGGTGCCCTGCCTGCTGTGGCTTGAGAATCGCGTCCTTTTGCCTCGAGTTCCGCGCGTGCGCGGCGGGCAGAGGGACTCGCCCATCCAGCCGGCGACGCGGCTTGCGCCTTCGTTGTCGCCGACTCGGAAGCAACCGCCTCCTGCGGTTGTCGACTGCTCGGTATGGCATTCTCCGTCGGCATGACGTCGCGATAGGCAGGGAGGTCCGAGGGGGGCGAACTCGTTGCGTTGGCGCTCGAGGCTGCATTCACGATTACCGAGGCGCCCTGGGTCACTTCCTCCATGAGCCCGACCACGTCGCGAACCTTGGCGGGTGCTCCCTTAACCAGAAGAATACTGGAAAGCTTGCCCCGCGACGGTGCGAGTAATTCGACTGACACCTTATCGGTATCGATACCGACTACTGGCTCGTCTTGTTCAACTAAATCTCCCACTTGTTTAAGCCAGTCGCCAATCGTAACTTCCGTTATCGACTCGCCGACTTCCGGCACACGCAGCTCAATTGTCATTTTCGATTCTCCAACGGGCGCTCGGGCCAAGGACGCTACAACGAAAACGCCTTGTCGAGGGATTCTTCTTCTTCGAGCCGGTGGCTGCTGGCCGAACCCGTTGCAGGGCTAGCGGATTCAGCACGGGCGATACAGGTGAGCGGGTAGCGAGAAAATAGCCGGTTTCCGAATCGGGCGCGCAGGTGGCGCCAGGCTCCCATGTTCTCCGGCTCCTCCTGGAGCCACACGACGGGTGTTCCATCCGCAAACGACTCAAGGGCTGCGCGCAGGTGTTCGTCTGGTAGCGGGTAAAATTGCTCGACTCTAACAATGGCAACGTCGCGACGACCCAGTTCTTCGCGCCGCTGTTCGAGCGTGTAATAGACTTTACCGCTGCATAGGAGCACGCGACGGACGCAGCGCGGATCCAATGAGTGATACAGCGTGTCGGGCAGGACGCGGTGAAATCGACCGTTGGCCAGCTCAGAAAGGTCGCTCGTCGCCTTAGGGTGGCGCAGGAGACTCTTGGGAGTAAATACGATCAGAGGCTTACGCCAATTTCGCAAGGCTTGGCGTCGCAGCAAGTGAAAGAATTGTGCAGGAGTACTCGGCTGGCAGATCTGAATATTCTCCTCTGCCGCCAACAGGAGCCACCGCTCGATGCGGGCACTCGAATGCTCGGGACCCATCCCCTCGAAACCGTGCGGAAGCAACAACGTAATTCCGCTGAGCTGCTTCCACTTGTCCTCGGCGCTTACGATGAATTGGTCGATTATTACCTGCGCTGCATTGCAGAAATCGCCGAATTGCGCCTCCCACAGTACCAGCACATCCGGGCTTTCTAGGCTATAACCGTATTCAAAGCCGAGCACACTGGCTTCGCTCAAAGAGCTATTGTAAATATCGAATGGGGCCTGATCGGAGCTCACGTGCATGAGCGGCACGTAGCGGGCACCCGATTCGACATCGTGTAAGACCGCATGCCGGTGACTGAAAGTACCTCGCTCGCTATCTTGCCCGGTGAAACGAACTGCAGTTCCATGGGACACTAGCGACGCAAACGCCAGCGTTTCCGCCGCGCCCCAATCGAGCCTGCGTTCGCCCCGAGCCATCTCCAGGCGCTGTTCGAGCAAGCGCTCGATCTTGCGATGCGGGTGAAAACCTTCCGGGGTGCGCACGAGAGCTTCGAGCAAGGTGGTCAGCTTGGTACCATCCAATGCGGTTTCGGGTTCGGGGGACGCCGCTTCCGGTCCTCCACGATAGTGAGTCCACACATCGTCGTGCGAGCCGGCTGAGCGAACGTAGTCACTGCGCCGAGCCTCCTGCAGCTCCTGCTCCAAAGTAATCCGCCGGTCAACGGCAACTTGATCCGCCTCGCTCCGCGTGACCTCTCCGAGTTCGAGAAGGTGTTCAAGATAGCCGTCGCGCACACTCTTTCTTCGGCTGATCGCTGCATATAGCAACGGCTGGGTAAAGGCCGGCTCGTCCCCTTCATTGTGGCCGTGCCTCCGGTAGCCGTACATATCGATAAATACGTCTCGCTCAAACCGGTTACGGAAATCCACAGCGAGCGACACTGCCTGTGCCACGGCTTCAGGATCCTCGCCGTTGACGTGGAACACGGGTATATCGAGCATGCGGGCAACGGCGGTAGCATATACAGACGAGCGACCCTGCTGTGGAGGTGTCGTAAAACCAATTTGATTGTTGATCACAACGTGCAATGTTCCGCCGGTGGTGTAGGCTTCGAGCTGCGCCAAATTGAGCGTTTCTTGAACGATCCCCTCGCCCGCCAGCGCAGCGTCGCCGTGAATTAACAAGGGCAGTTTTCTGTGAATTGCGCCGTTGCCAGCCCTATCTTGCCGGGCACGTACGCGACCCAGCACGACTGGATTGACGAACTCGAGGTGGCTGGGGTTGAAGCAAAGCGACAAGTGAACGCGCCTACCGCTTGCCGTATAGTGGTCGGACGTATACCCGAGGTGGTACTTCACATCCCCGCTGCCCAAGTATAGTTCCGGGTCGCGATCCTCGAACTCCCGAAAAATGTCGCGTGCCGATTTGCTCATTATGTTGGCAAGCACGTTGAGCCGACCTCGATGGGCCATCCCCATGACGATTTCATCAATGCCAAGGTCACCGGCGCGATCAATCACGAACGTTAACAGTGGGATTAGGCTTTCCGAACCTTGCAGCGAGAATATCTTTGCTCCCAAATACTTGGTCTGAAGGAACTCCTCGAACATCACCGCGTCTGTCAACTTCGATAGAATTCGAATCTGCCCGTCGTGGCTTAAACGAATCCGGTTCTCGGTCGATTCCATGCGTTCTTGCAACCAATCTCGAATTTCGAGGTCCGCAATGTGCATGTATTCGACGCCAATTGACCTACAATAAGTATTGCGCAGCCGTTCGAGTATTTGGCGCAACGTCAGCACATCAGGACCGTGAATTGTGGTTGCAGAAAACTTACGGTCGAGATCCTCTGTTTTGAAGCCGTGGTAGCTCGGGTCGAGCTCTGCGGGTTCCGTTCTTGGAAGACCCAATGGGTCGAGCCGAGCGATGGCATGACCACGCTCGCGATAAGCGCGAACCAACTGTGCGAGCCACTCCTGTTGAACCGCGGCGGTCGAAACGCCCGAACTCGAGTGCGGCTCGACTAGAGCGGCCTTCCCATTGCCGTTGCCACCAAAAACGCGAGCCGGCACAAACGTCGGCGACAGTCGTGGTAGCCACGTCAATTGTCGATCGGGTACTTGTGACTCGAAGTAGGCTCGCCACTTCTCTGGCACGCTGCTGGGGCTAGCCAGAAACTCCGCGTAGAGGCTTTCCACGAAAGAAAGATCGGATACGTTGAACGGGTAATCTGAGTTTGACATGAACGATTTACCGTGAACTTTGTACCGCTATCGCACGATTGGTACCCCTAATTTTTGCGACGGGACCGAACGGGTTTTGACGGCCCCATTATCTCTGACACGCGCAAATAGCCTTGCCGTAGGAAATTGTACATCTGCTGCAATAGCACTTCGGCGCTTTCCTCTGAGAGGCCCAATATGACGGCCTGATAGAGCAATTCCTTGAAAGCACCTATACTGAGGTATGCTAAAACGCGCGGTTCGCCGTCGGCGACGATGCCCAATGTCTGCCCATCCCTGAGGCTTTCCGTGAGTAGTTGCACCACCGTATCGTAGAAAGTCGCAATCTTGCGATCGAATTCCGGGTCAACGCCCACCGCGCCAGTAAATAGGATCTTGGTCATCGTCCGTTCCGAGAGGCAGGTTCGAACTACCGATCGGATGTTGTCCTGAACTTGGTTGGCAACTGGCCGCAACGGGTCGTCGGTGACGATATGTTCGATAGCCATCGTCAACTTGACCGCGAATCGATCGATAAGATCGGAAAAGACGGCCCTTTTGTCCTCGAAGTACAGGTAGAATGTACCTCGCGCGACTCCTGCGGAAAGCACGATGTCATCGATTGTCGTTTGGTGATAACCGCGCTTGGCAAATACGTCGCGCGCAGCGCTCAGGATTTGTAACCTACGTTCTGTCTTGGGAACCGTGTTGCTTCGACCCGGCTTACGTCGCGCTGCCATTGAGCCTGCAGCCTACGTCGCTCGAAGCGATTGGGCCGTGCCATTCAACCTGCATCAACCAGGTCCTGTGTCCGGAGTGACGCAGATTTTGCGGTCTGAGCCCCCCTGAATGCATTTGTTGCGCATTTTCTTCTTGCCAAGGGCGCCCAGGTGATCGAACAGTGACGTCACCGTCAGTTCACGCTGAATCGCAACTCGGCACTAGAAAGGCCATATGACATCGAAAAGTGACGATTTCGTCATAGGAATGGACGTTGGCTCGACTACGGTCAAGGCCGTCGTTCTCGATCGCGGCAACGGTGGGGCGGTCGTTTGGAGCGACTACCAGCGGCATCACACGCAACAACCCGAGAAGGTGCTCGAGCTGCTCGAACGAATCCTAGCGGATCTCGACTGCGCGAACGCGCCGATGAAGATATTTCTGACCGGGTCGGGCGCGTCACCGCTGGTCGAGCCCACGGGTGGCAAGTTCGTGCAGGAAGTCAATGCCGTCACAGCTGCCGTCGAAAAACTACATCCCGACGTGGGCAGCGTTGTCGAGCTGGGCGGACAAGACGCCAAGATCATCATCTTTAAGGAAGATCCGAACACCGGCATGCGCACGGCGGTCGCATCCATGAACGACAAGTGTGCGTCTGGAACGGGCGCCACGATCGACAAGTGCTTCATCAAAGTCGGTGCCGATCCATCCTTTGCGACGCAGCTACGTTTCAATCCTTTGAAGTTACATCACGTGGCCGCCAAATGCGGCGTGTTCGCGGAAACGGACATCGTCAATTTGGTCAAGACCGGCATTCCGCAGGACGAGGTCCTAAACTCGCTCGCCGATGCAATCGTGATGCAGAATCTCAGCGTGCTCACGCGCGGCAACACGCTGCGCGCCAAGGTCGCACTGCTCGGCGGGCCCAACACTTACCTACCGTTTTTGATCGATTGCTGGCGCCTCCGAATTCCTGAGATCTGGAAGGACCGAGGCTACAGTCCGCCGACCGACGATCCCATCGAGAAGCTCGTGTTCGTGCCGGATAATAGCCAACTTTATGCGGCGCTGGGGGCGGCCTACGTGGGCATGGCAGAAACGAATCAAGTTGCAGACTTCCCCGGTGTCGAACGCCTGCGTGACTTCATCAACAACGGTCGCCGCGCCCGGCTCGGCGCGCAGGCGGGTCCGCCGCTAGCTGCCGGCGCCGATGATCTCGACAGCTTCAAAGCAAAATATACGCAGGCTAAGTTTGTGCCACCGCCCATCGAACCGGGCAGCGTCGTTCGCGCAGTCATTGGGTTAGATGGCGGCTCGACCTCATCCAAAGCCGTACTGATCTCCGAGGACGGAATCTTGGTAGCCAAGGCGTACCAACTCTCCAAGGGCAACCCAATTGCTGACACCCAGGAGCTGCTCGCCGAGCTCAATAAACACGTGGTCTCACAGGGTGCAACTTTGGAATGCTTGGGTTTTGGCGTCACTGGTTACGCCGGTGCAGTCCTCGAAGAATGCATGCTGGCCGACGTGAACATCGTCGAGACCGTCGCCCACATGTCGAGCGCCGTTCACTACTTCGGCGATGTGGATGTAGTTTGTGACATCGGGGGGCAAGACATCAAGGTCCTGTTCCTCAAGAACGGCGATATCCAGAATTTCAAACTATCCAATTCGTGCAGCGCGGGTAACGGCATGCTGCTTCAGGCCATGGCCGATCAATTCGGCTTGCCTGTCACTCAGTACGCGGATGTGGCTTTCCGTGCCGAATTAGCCCCCAAATTCTCATATGGCTGCGCGGTCTTTCTCGACACGGATCGCGTCAATTTCCAGAAGGAAGGATTTCAGAAAGAGGAGCTCCTAGCGGGCCTGGCTCAAGTTCTCCCCAAGAACGTCTGGCAGTACGTAGTTCAAATCCCGCGGCTGGCAGCGCTCGGCAGGCGCTTCGTGCTGCAAGGCGGCACTCAATACAACTTGGCTGCCGTCAAAGCGCAGGTTGACTACATTCAACAGCGCGTTCCTAACGCCGAAGTTCTGGTGCATCCACACACGGGTGAAGCCGGAGCTCTCGGCGCGGCCTTCGAAACCCTGCGGCGATACAAGAAGTCCAAGACGACGCGCTTCATCGGGATGCAGGCGGCTCTCGACCTCAAATATACGACGCAGAACGACGACTCGACGCAATGTCATTTTTGCCCGAATGACTGCCGGCGGACCTTCGTCGATGCGCAGCGCCCCGACGGGACCGTGGCGCGAACTATTACTGGGTTTTCCTGCGAAAAGGGCACGGTCGAAAGTGAAGAGGCCATGCTGCGCGTCGTCGCGGAGCGTAAACTTCTCGCGGGTGCACACCCGAATCTCGTCGACTACGAGGCGCGCAAGGCCTTTCAACATTTTTACAAGCCCGACCCTATGCCGGAGGCCGGCACTATCATTCAAGATGTAAAGGTAAAGAAGGGACTATTTCGCATCAAACGCGAGACATACCAGAGGCAGTTCGTCCGTTCTTCCGAGCAAGATGCGAAAGATCGTCGATCGATTCGCATCGGCATACCCCGGGTACTAAACAACTACGTCGTGGGGCCATTCCTTAGGACGTACTTCGAAGCCCTGGGCATGCCGAAAACCAACGTAGTTTTCAGTGAGGCTACGACGGAAGCCATCTGGGCCGAAGGCGGCAAATACGGTTCGATCGATCCCTGCTACCCAAGCAAAGTCGTCCAGGCTCACATCCATCAGTTGCTGTTTCACGATCACCAACCCGAGCGTGGTCGCCCCTTGCGGTACATCTTCTTTCCCGTGCTGACGCAGATGCCGAATTTCGTTACGGACACTGTGGATAACGCATCGTGCCCCATCGTCGCTGGGACACCGGAAGTCATTCGGGCCGCCTTCACCAAAGAGGTCAATTTCTTTGCGCAACGCAATATCGAATACGTTGCGCCCGCCCTAGCGTTTACCGAGCCCACGTTGCTCGCCAAACGCATGTTCGACACCTGGGGGCCCCGTCTCAAGGTGACCGAGGACGAGAGCGACTTTGCCTGCAAGCAAGCCTGGAAAGCCCTCACTGAATTCGAAGTAGAACTCGAGAAGCGCGGTCAAGCAATTCTCGAAACGGTCGAAGAAGAGAACCGCCTGGCGATTCTAGTACTGGCGCGGCCTTACCATTCTGACCCCGGCCTGAACCATGGAATATTGGAAGAGTTTCAAGCCCTAGGTTACCCTATCTTGAGCGTCCGCTCCTTGCCAAAGTCGCGTGCTTATCTGGACCGCTTCTACCAGGACGAACTCGACGCCGGGCTGATTGAAACTCCGCTCCAGTTGGCCCACTTATGGCCCGAAAATTATTCCGCCAATAGCGCCCAAAAGGTATGGGCTGCAAACTTCGCCGCTCACCATCCGAACGTCGCCGTTCTCGATTTGTCGAGCTTCAAGTGCGGCCATGACGCTCCAACGTACGGGCTCATCGACTCGATTCTGCAAACTGCGCGAACCCCAGCGGCCATGCTGCATGATTTGGACGCGAACAAGCCTGGCGGCTCACTGAAGATCCGCGTCAATACATACGCCCATTCGCTGCGCTTGCAACAGGAGCGCCTGGAAGATCTTGCTGCGAAGACCCTCGAGCTCGAACGCTCGATCGAAGAGAAACGCGCGGCGCTCCTCGGGCAGCCATTGCGCACAGCGGCGAGCGTCTATTCGGATTTGCAGGCAGCACAGCTAAAAGCCGCCGAAGACAAGCATTTGCCTGCTGATAACGTAATCCCAATCGGGGGACGCGCTGCCCTCGAATCAGGACTGATTCAACTTCGCCGTAAAGCCGATGTTTTGTCGGCGCATCCCGCAAATTCTAGCCAATCTACCCAATCTGCTGCCGAGTAATCTGAGGAGTCAAGTATGGAACCTACAACATCGAACGTTCAACGAAGACTACCGCTATTTAACGGCAGCGCACTGCCGCAGGCTGTGGAGGCCCAATTACGCGAACACGAAATCAAAGAGCGTGAACGCCTGGGTATCACCAAGAAGACGATTTGGCGCGAAACTGGAGTAGCCGCCAAGTTTACGCGCGCCGAACGACCCAACGTGACCTTGCTGCTCGGAGGTCTCACCAAGTCCCATGATCGGCTGATTGAGGGAGCATTTCGGGGACTCGGGTATGGCGTCAAGGCTCTCGACTGTCCCACCTACGATGCACTTCGCGTCGGCAAGGAGTTTGGCAATCGCGGCCAGTGCAACCCCACATATTTCACAGTCGGTAATTTGGTGGGCGAGCTGACACGGCTTCGCGACGAAGAAGGCCTATCGAACGAGGAAATCGTAAAGAAATACGTCTTTCTGACCGCCGGCGCCTGCGGTCCCTGCCGATTTGGTATGTACGTCACGGAATACCGAAAGGCCCTGCGTGATGCCGGCTTCGACGGGTTCCGCGTACTTTTGTTTCAGCAGCAAGGCGGACTGAAGCAAGCCACCGGAGATGAAGAGGGCTTGCAGATGAATCCCAAGTTCTTCGTGGCATTGCTCAAGGCACTACTGGCGGGTGATGCCATCAATGCCCTCGCCTATCGAATTCGGCCGTACGAGGTGGTCCCCGGGGCAACGAACGAGGCGATGGAACACGCAAAATCATACTGCTACGACGCGTTGCTGAAGGGCCACAGTGTGCTTCGGGCCTTGTATCGCTCGCGCAAGTACTTTGCACGCGTACAGGTTGATCCACTGCGCGTGGTTCCCAAGGTGTCGATCATCGGCGAGTTTTGGGCAATGACCACCGAAGGCGATGGTAACTACCACCTTCAGGAGTTCCTCGAGCAGGAAGGCGGAGAGGTTGACATTCAAATTGTCACCAATTGGCTCCTGTACAATATCTGGGAAGTCCGCTTCGATACGGGACAGCGCGCGGCGCTGCGTGGAACGGATGGGACCAACCGAGGCCTCGCGAAGATGGGCGAATTAGGCGTCTTTCGGCGGGATATGACGCTGCGTGCCGCGGATCGTGCACTTCGGGCGGCATTCTTCGCGTACTCGCGGGCGCTCGGGCTACGCAATTATCCCCTGGCCGACATGTACAAGATCGCCGAGCTTGCCGCACCCTACTACAATAACGATCTGCGCGGCGGCGAAGGCCATATGGAAGTGGGAAAGGTTATTCTCAACGCAGTCAACAAGAAATCGACGTTGACCGTAAGCGTAAAACCCTTCGGGTGCATGCCGAGCTCGGGCGTGAGCGATGGCGTCCAATCGCTCATCGTAGAGAAATTCCCCGGAACATTATTTTGCGCCGTGGAAACGAGCGGTGACGGCGCGGTGAACTTCCAAAGTCGCGTTCAGATGTACATGTCCAAGGCCAAGCAGAGCGCCCGTGACGAGCTCGAGCGCACACTAAGCGAAAGCGCCGTCACGCTAAGTCAGGTGCGCAATTGGTTAGATTCTCATTCGCGTTATAAGTCCGCTCTTTACATTGCGCCGCATCACGCCAAGGCTCGCGTCTCCGATCTCATTCATATCGCTGCCGAAAAGCAAGTCCCCGTAACGCAGCGGCTTTGGGACAAAATGCGCCTTGGCACGCAGCAGGCATTAGGGAAGCTTTCTGGCCTAACGCGGGGCAAGCTCGGTGCGTCGACACCCGAGACCGCGTTGCCCAGTTCAGCCGTATCCAGTGAAGCGGATGCACCTGCATCGCAGCGTAGTGGGCGAGCTGGGGCGCAAATAGCCGCCTGAGAATTATCTACAGGAAGACCGGAAGATGGTCCTCCGACCATTCGTCGGGGTCATCGGAAGATTTTATGTATTGGGTGCAATGGCCGTCGAAGGCTCAGCCCCAATCAGCCATGTTTTTTCCGCCCGTTCCGCCCTTCCTGTGCAATCCAATGAGCCGATGACTCGGGAGAATCCCGGGACACCCGCCAAAATACGCCAGTTGCGGCTATCCCAAAGCGCGTGCCGCCGATTGGCATGAGCTGAGCCAATTGACGTGCTGCACGTGGACGTGAGCTGCGTTGATCGAGACGCCGTGACGGCCGGCGAACGGACAACAGGGGGCTCCGGCCTCTTGCCGCTTGAACGAACTTGCTACCATTTGGGCGTGCGCGGCAGCTTCTAACCAAGTGAAAACACTATGGTTTCCTTAGCTGCCAGCAGTCAGATGACTACAGGGACGAAGAGCCGCGGGAGCTCGACTCTGCGTGTTCGGCAACACCGGCTCGCCGCGGCCGCGCTTAGCAAGTAAGGTCACACCATGGAAGTGAAGCGCGCGCATCAACGCGTTCTGGCCACGATTTTTCGTCCGTTCACCAAGGTCCAGCCGGACGAGGCCGTTACGGTCGCGCTAATGACGCTGACCGCGTTCCTCTTGCTGACAGCGTACTACCTGCTGAAGACCGTGCGCGAGCCGCTGATTCTTCTGCAAGGCGGAGCCGACGTGAAGCTCTACGCGCGCGCCGGTCAGGCCGTAATCATGGTGGGAGTCGTGCACGCTTACGGGGAGCTGGCGCGCCGCGTAGGGCGCATGAAGCTTCTCAACATCGTCTTTTTGTTCTTCATTTCAAACCTTGTCGTCTTCACGATCCTCGCGCGCACTGATCTCCAAATTGGCTTGGCGTTCTTTCTTTGGGTCGGCGTCTTCAGCTACACGGTGGTCGCGCAGTTTTGGGCGGTCGCCGCCGACATCTACACCCCGGAGCAGGGCAAACGGCTCTTTCCTATCATCGGCGGCGGCAGTTCCATCGGCGCGGTCGTAGGGTCGCGGCTCGCGCGATCGCTCGTGCCGTTCGGGCCCAGCGTGCTCATGGGCGCGGCGGTGATCATTCTTCTCTCGTGCGTGGCTTTGATCGTGTGGGTCGAGCGACGCGCGCTGGCGGCGAAGGACAAACCCGACCAGGCAAGCGCCGACGAGCCGCTTTC
>PMCK01000158.1:0-915 GCA_003154095.1 Myxococcales bacterium
GCGTTTGCACAAGGGCAAGATGCGCCATTGGCCGCAGTTTACGTTCAGTACGCGCGGTACCTGCTGCTTGCGTGCTCGCGGGAAAAGAGCCAGCCGGCAAATCTGCAAGGGCTGTGGAATGACGATCTGCGTCCGCCCTGGGGTTGCAAGTGCACAATCAACATCAATACGGAAATGAACTACTGNNGTTGACGGCGCCGAATGGGGACTCTGGCCGCTAGGCGGCGCCTGGTTGAGCCTGCAGCTGTGGGATCACTATCAGTTCACGCTCGACCCCAATTACCTGAAGCGAATTTACCCCTTGCTCAAGGGAGCGTCCGAGTTCTTCTGCGACTATCTGATCGAAGATCCAAATTCTGGGCACATCGTCACGTGTCCGAGCGAATCCCCTGAAAATCGGCATCCCTTTGGAACGACGGTCTGCGCCGGACCCGCAGTAGATGGCGCAATCCTACGCGACCTATTTTCGGCGACAATTGAGTCTGCACGACTATTGAACGTCGATACTGAGTTTCAGTCTATTCTCGAAAGACTGCACCACCGGCTGCCGCCCTATCGCATTGGCAAGGGCGGTCAATTGCAGGAATGGCAAGAAGACTGGGACCTGGAGGCCCCCGAGCCTCACCACCGGCACGTCTCGCACCTCTTCGGGCTGCATCCTTCGCGGCAAATTTCGCCTCGCACGACGCCTGAGCTTGCAAAGGCCGCGCGCAGGACGCTCGAACTTCGCGGAGACGCCGCCACCGGCTGGAGTCTTGCCTGGAAGGTCAACTTCTGGGCGCGGCTGCTCGACGGCGAGCGCGCACTCGAGCTGCTCGAGTTGTTACTAAGTCCCGATCGCAGCTACACGAACCTCTTCGACGCGCATCCCCCGTTTCAAATCGACGGAAACTTCGGTGGCGCCGCCGGCATCCT
>PMCK01000158.1:940-7847 GCA_003154095.1 Myxococcales bacterium
ATGCGATGGCACAATCACGCGCTCGTAGACGCGAGCATCACCTCAGCCATCGATCAGACGATTGTACTCACCGTTGCTCGTTCAGAGCCGGAGGAGCTTGACCTGAGCGCGGGCGCGGTCAAGCTTCTGACGGCTTAGCGAGCTGCTCGTGACCGGGGTGTCGCACATCCTCGCAGCCGGTAGCGTCCGCCCCACATATCGGGTCGTCCGCCCACAGTCTCGACCCGCGCGAGATGGTAAACCGCTGGACTGCTACGCAAAGTGATTTTCGCCTGGTATAGACCGCTCGTAGCACGGAGCGAGAACATGATTGTACCGAGCCGCGAGCAATTGGTCCACGAGCTCCCGCGGAGCTCGAACACACTTTGATGTGCACGTACCTCTATGCAGTCTTTAGTTTGAAGGACGGTGAGGCGGAAGGATTGTCGAAGGACGAAGCAGCGGCCGTCGCCAGTTGGCGCAGTACAATTCTGCGTGTTGCGCTCGAGGAAATGGGGCATCTCACAGCCGTGTGGAATATCACGGCTGCGCTCGGTGCGGCGCCTCGCTTCGGACGCGGCAATTTTCCGCTGGATCCGGGGGCGCTGCCGGCGGGTGTCGTGGTAAAGTTAGCGCCCTTCAACGAAGACGTCTTGCAGCATTTCATTCACCTGGAACGTCCTGAGGGCTCGTCCGAGACAGAAGGGGCAGGCTTCGCTCCCGCGTTTGCATTCACACGCGGAGTGCACGTCCCACGCCTTACCCCCATGGCTATCGACTATGACACCGTCGGGAGCTTTTACTCGATGCTAGGCGCTAATCTGCGCGCCTTCGTGGACCATCACGGAGAGAACGTCGCGTTCTGCGGCGATCCTTCGCTTCAATTGACCTCGCAAGATGCAGGTCTTGCTGGGGTCGAACCAGTCATTTGCTCGAAGACGGCGCTCGCTGCCTTTACGGCAATCGTACAACAGGGCGAGGGCGCTCCTGCGGACGCTGTAGGATCGCACTATCAGAGGTTTCTCGCGATTCGTGACGAACTTGCGGCACTGAAGGCCAAAAATCATGCTTTTTTGCCTGCGTTTCCAGCCGCCGTAAATCCAGTCCTGCGCCCACCCCTGCGACGCGAAGGGCGCGTTTGGCTCGAGAATGAAGCTGCCGCCGCAACTGTCGATGTTGCGAACAGTGCGTATGCGCTCATGTTGCGTTTGATCGCTCACGCTTATGTCATACCGAGGCCATCGCCTCAAAAAGGCCTTGTAATCGATCTGGCTCGTGGCCTCATGCGCGCCGTGACGCTGTGGGGAGAACGCGCCGCGCGGCTCCCAGCTGGACCCTCGAACCCGGATTGCCACGCGGGGATGTCATTTACGGCACTGCGGGATGCGGCGGCCATTCCTCCCGGGACCGGCGCCCACCGCTTCTTCTTGGAGCGGCTCAACGAGATCGCGGCTGGCGCTGCGTTACTTGAGCAATCAGGCGACTCGCGCTCGGTCAACGCGTCGCGGATTGTCGCGGATCTGGTGAAGCGCGCGGCACGTGGACTCGACTTGGAGAGAAAGACCCTGGCTGCACCATCCGCAGTCGTGGCCGAGCGACCCGCGACTTCAACGCGAGTTGCAAGCCAGAATAGTCCAATGCTCGAAGCCTCGACAGCCGGTCCCCCGGTGCCGACGGTGATTGACGGCGTCGAACACATCGAAGGCACGGGTCTCACTCTGCGCTACGAGTTGAAGAAGTGCATTCACGCCCGTTTCTGTGTGACCGGTGCGCCGCAAGTCTTTCTTGCGAACGTCAAGGGTCCCTGGATTGTGCCCGACGCGATTCGCACCGAGGCACTCGTCGAGATCGCGCATGCTTGCCCCTCGGGCGCTATTCGCTACCTCCGGAAGGACGGCGCACCCGACGAAGCTCCGCCTCCCGTCAACTTGATTTCGATTCGCGAGGCGGGGCCCTATGCCGTGCGCGCCAATCTTAACCTCGACGGCAACAACGGGACTTATCGCGCCACGTTGTGCAGATGCGGTGCGTCGAAGAATAAGCCGTTCTGTGATGGATCGCATCATGAAGTGAACTTTGCGGCCACCGGCGAGCCGCCCACGGGCAAGGCGGATATGCTCGAGCAACGCGACGGCGAGCTCGCCATCGATCCGCAGCTCGACGGCCCGCTCAAGGTACGTGGCAACCTCGAAATCACGAGTGGCACAGGACGCGTAGTCGCGCGCGTCGTGCAGGCAAACCTCTGTCGTTGCGGCGCAAGCAACAATAAGCCGTTCTGCGATGGCAGCCACGCCCGCATTGGCTTTCGGTCGAGCTAGAAAATCCGCATGGCAATGAGTAGCAAGATCGAAGACTTCGATTACTTGGTGATCGGTGGAGGCTCCGGTGGCCTGGCGTCGGCGCGCCGCGCCTGCGCCCACGGAGCGCGCGTGGCACTTTTCGAGCCGGGTGCACTGGGCGGAACCTGTGTAAACCGCGGTTGCGTGCCGAAGAAGATTCTCTGGAATGCAGCCGAGTTATCACACCGGTTGTCACAATTCTCGGACTACGGCTTCGACGTCGAACCCTCCCCAAGATTCGACTATGCGAGGCTCCGCCGCGCAAGCCTCAACCACGTCACGGCCCTGAACGGCTTTTACATGTCGCGCCTCGCAGAGGCTGGGGTCGAGATCGTCGCCGAATCGGCGAAGTTTGTCGGTCCTGGACTGATTGAGACCCCGTCTGGTCGTAAGTTCCGGGCTTCGCATGTGCTGCTCGCTACCGGTGCGCGACCGCAGGTGCCCTTGCTCGAAGGTGCCGAACTCGGCATCACTTCCGATGATTGGTTTCAGTTGACTGAATTGCCTAAGCGGCTGCTCATCGTCGGGGGCGGCTACATTGGCGTTGAAATCGCGGGCATCGCCCATGCGCTCGGTAGTAACGTCACATTGACCTTCCGCGGGGCAACTCCGCTTAGGCGATTCGACGAGCTGCTGGTGCATACTTTGGCGGAGGCCATGCGCGAGTCGGGCATCGAGCAATTGAGCGAATTCAAGCCGAAGCGAGTAGTCCGCTCAGACAGTGGAACCCTCTCGGTCGAGGCGGACGACGGCCGAAGCGTGAGCGGCTTGGACGCTGTTCTCTGGGCCATCGGAAGAGTCGCCAACGCGAAGCCTTGGGCCGAGTCGGCGGGCATCGAGCTCGATCCACGCGGGTTCATTCGCGTGGATGAGTATCAAAACACGAGCGTTGCCGGTGTCTACGCCGTGGGGGACGTTGCGGGTAAGGCTTGCCTCACGCCGGTCGCAATCGCGGCAGGCCACCACCTCGCGGATCGGCTATTCGGTGGTAAACCTGACTCGAAGCTCAACTATAATGATATCCCAACGGTCGTGTTCAGTCATCCGCCGATTGGCACCGTCGGGCTCAGCGAAGCCGAGGCGCGCAGTCGTTACGGCGACCAAGTGAAGTGTTATGTGACTCGCTTTACGAATCTGTACTACGCTGTCACTCGGCAAAAGCAGCAAACGGCGATGAAGCTTGTCACGTTGCTTCCCGACGAGCGCGTTATTGGCATACACGTGATCGGGCTCGGTGCCGACGAACTGATTCAGGGCTTTGCCGTCGCGCTGCGCATGGGTGCGCGCAAGGCGGATCTCGACCGTACCGTCGCGATTCACCCAACTGCAGCGGAGGAGCTGGTGACCATGCGATGACAAGAGCTATCGGCTATCAGCTATCAGCCTAAAGATCATACACATCTTCAGTAGGGGGCTGACGGATTTGGGTTTGGACTTGGGCCAGCCTGATGGGTGAGACTGAAGCCGGATAGCCTGATGGGTGGGTAGTGTCCTAATTTGAGATTGCGCTCCGGCGCACTTGGCACGCGGAGTAAAATACCCGGGTGACCATTCTACGTGAGCCGATCTTCTGGAAACGCGAGCGCCAGCAGAAACCAATTGACCGCCCTGGCGACTGACACCCAAAGAACAGGCAAACGTCAAGGCAGCAATCGCCGCGCTGCGCATTAGGCACAGGACGCTCGCCAAGATGGCCCAGCTCATGGGAATGAACCATAAGACGCTTGAGTGGAACGCTCACCGCCGTGGGAAACCAACGAGAGCCATGGCCGTCAAACTGGCTGCACTCGCCTGTGTAAGCACGGAGGATGTCATCTACGGGCGCTGGCCGAAGCCTGGCTGCTGCCCATACTGTGGGCGATGACAAACTGAGCGACGGGCTACGAAGCATTACGGCCACGCACACGAAGTAAACCCATCGCTAGCTAATTGGGGGCTCCAGACATATTGTCTTGATGACAGAGCGTATCAACTTAGCAACGGTAAGGCTCGCTGAAGCGCCGCTACGCTAGCTTACCGCGCTGTTATGCATTGCCAAATGCACGCCGTAATAGCCGTTATATGCGCCACTGAATAACGACTCGTCGGCGCAAATGTGACTGACGAACGAAACGGACGTGATCGAGCCCAACGAAGACGAGACAACGTTAGGCCAAAAGCCAGACGGTGGCTCGGGCGGCTCCAAGGCTCGATCGGAAACCGCCTACCCGTACTTTGGACTTTCAAAGGGAATAGAGATTGTAAGGGCGGTTCGTCGCGCCGGTGGGAGTGAAGCGTCTAACGCAGATGTCATGCGCGAATTGAATGTTACAAAGGTTGCTGAGCGCATTTGGTCATATGGAATACCCGCTGCTATTCAGTTTGGACTTATCGAGCGAATTGGGCGCGGTGCCGAGGGACGCATAAAATTGACAGAGCTTGCGAATCGCATTGTGCTTCCGGCCAATCCGGAAGAAGAGCGAATCGCAAAAATGGTGGCGATCAAAAATCCAGAATTATATTCAGTGCTGCTGGTTAGATATGCGGGGCATCCTGTTCCCACTAAGGATGGCCTGAAGAACGTTCTATATCGTGATTATAGAATTCTGGAATCAATGGCCCCGGTGGCAGCAGACGCTTTTTTGGATTCACTCAAGGCAGCCGAGCTTATTAGTCCCAATAACGACATCTTGGCAATCGATGGCGCCGCTCCGCTGATTAATGAACAGAAGGCACCGAAGGACGCTGATCATCGACCGCAAGAAGAATCGCGAGCGAGCACTCAGACAATTGAAGTTCCGAAAGACTTCATTGTGTACAAATGCAAGATCGGGAAGGGCAAGATTATCGAGATCCCTTTGCCGCCGGACTTTACGACAACAGAGGCAGAGAAACTTCATGCCTTCTTATTGACTCAGGTCGACGACGATGAGGAGTTTGGCAAATGACGTAACTGCAAATCCAATTCCCATGTCCACTCTTGCTTAGACTCCGCTGGTGGCTAGTAGTCCGCCACAGTATTGCTTCCGTATAGACCAACGCCCAACCCTTGGTTGGGCTGGGCGTCAATCTGCGCGCTCGTGGCGAAACTGGCAAACGCACCCGACTTTAAATCGGGCTTCCTGGCAGGATTGCGGGTTCGAGTCCCGCCGAGCGCACTTAGGAAGGTACCAGATCTTGGAGACCAGTGGGGACTTTACATTCCCAGGCACGATGCTTGATCCACCGTGGCGGTTCGACTCCGCTGCCTTCCGCTCCAATTATAGCTTAGTTGCGCCAGATGCCAATATAACAGCCCTTCTGGCCCAGTCAGACAACGATACCCCGGCGCGCTTGGCGGCCTCATCGGCGGCCCTACGCTCCGCTTTAGTCAGCCTGAGCGTCAGGGTTTCCTCCTTGACCTCAGACTTCTTTTTGGCCGGTCGACCCATCTTTGCCATAATCCAGAGTCTAGCAGAAAAACACTTTCCGTGTACGAAAAGTCGTTGACCCTTTGACTTTTCGTGTTACATTAAGTCCATGGCTAACGTGCTTCCCAGAGACAAGCAAATCACGATCATCCGGGCACTCGTTGAAGGCGTCTCGATTCGTTCGATTGAGCGCATGACTGACGTGCACCGGGACACGATTATGCGCCTGATGGTTCGCGTGGGGCAAGCCTGTGAAAAACTACAAGACGGCATGATGACGGACCTCCCTTGCGAAGCAATCGAAATTGATGAGATCTGGGGATACGTCGCGAAGAAGCAAAGGAACGTTCGTAAAGACGACAACGGGTTAGAAGTTGGCGATCAGTGGACGTTCGTTGCTATTGACGCGGACACGAAGTTGATTCCGTGCTTTCACACCGGCAAGCGCGACATGGCAAATGCAAAAGCGTTCGTTGCCGACTTGGCATCGCGTCTTCGCAATCGAGTCCAATTGTCATCCGATGCATTAGCGGCATATCCAGAATCAGTTTTGGAAGCCTTCGGAGACGCAGTTGACTATGCTCAAATCGTAAAGTCGTACGAAGAAGAGCCAGCTGGTAGCGGCCGGTATAGCCCGCCCAGAGTTACCAGCGTCGAAAAGCGCCCGGTCTTTGGTGAGCCTATTGAAGAGCGCGTTTCAACGAGCTATGTTGAGCGCAGCAATCTGACAATCAGAATGTCAAACCGTCGCATGACCCGCTTGTCGACGGGCACGTAAACCCGCGCATAGTTGGTGAAGACCGCGTCTGAAGCGGTCTTCTACATTCGGCGAGGCTTGGTGCTACGGCTGGCTGATATTTCAATAATTTCAATCGCTTAGGCCGACTGGGACATCGGCGGAGCAGATCGGCAGCGCAGGTGGAAATAACCTAGTGATTCATGCACTTAGGGCGCATTATCATCGGCGTGGAGACGCCCTTCCGTATCGAACCGACTCACTTGGAGTCCATTCCGGCACGACTTGCTGACGCGCTCTCCGAAGTGACGCACCTCTCAACACAGCTGTCACAAAGACTGCACCCTACCACAGCGGCCAACCTGACAGACCTGCTCAGGTTGACGAACAGCTATTACAGCAACTTGATCGAAGGCAACGTCACTCGCCCACGCGACATCGAGAAGGCGCTGGCCGAGCAACTC
>PMCK01000293.1 GCA_003154095.1 Myxococcales bacterium
GGTGACGGTGGGTGGCGGGTATGACCAGCAGAACTTCGGTGGTGTGCTTGGTCCCGAGGTGTTTTATGGGTTCGTTTGCGGACTCGGGACTGATAATAAGGCTTATTGTTGGGGTGACAACGAGTATGGGCAGACGCGAAACCTCGACAGCGATTCTATTTACGGGTGGCATCCAAGCAACAACTGGGCACCGGCGCCGGTACTTCCTAACTCACCAGCAATTCAAACCGTGCCGATAGGTAGTACGACGGTTGCGTTGCTGGGGGTAGCTCTGTGTAGCATTGGGGCTGGTCTTTTGGCAAGAAGGCGCACTAAACTCCCGCGCGCCCGCTACGTATCCAACAATCGCATCTGTCGGTGGCGNNTGCGGAATGAATTCAATTGGATAGTTACCGCTCCAGCACGCATCGCAAAAAGAATCCCGATTCAGCGACTTGGTGTCGCTCAGCGTTGGCAAATGACGCTGAGGACTCCCGTTATTCCCGTGGCCCGTCTTGACTACAGCGTCAATCATGCCCTTTAGCGACAGATAGGCCAATGTGTCGCTCGTGATGTATTGATTGATTTCGGCGAGATTGTGGCTCGAAGCGATGAGTTCCGAGCGAGTCGGTGTGTCAATGCCGTAATAGCAAGGCCANNCATTGATTCGGCGGGCTCGAAATGCGCATATGGACTTCCTTCGCGCCAGCAGCCCGAAGCATCTTCACGATCTTTCGACTCGTCGTGCCGCGCACTATACTGTCGTCAACCACGATAACTCGCTTGCCCGTCAATACCGCAGCCACGGGAGCCAACTTCAACTTCACTCCAAAGTGTCGAATGCTCTGTTGCGGCTCGATGAATGTTCGACCCACGTAGTGACTGCGAACCAATCCCACTTCGAATGGAAGTTTGGCACGCTCAGCATAGCCAATGGTCGCTGGTACCCCCGAATCGGGCACGGCAATTACGACATCCGCTTCGACCGGGTGCTCGTCTGCCAGACTTCGTCCCAGATTTTTGCGGGCCTCGTACACACTGACCCCATCAATTACGCTATCCGGTCGCGAGAAATAAACGAACTCGAAGATACAATGCCTAGCGCGAGCCGGCGCAAAAGGATGTGTCGAGCGCAGGCCGCGTCGATCCACGATTACCATTTCGCCCGGTTCGATATCTCTGACGAACTTGGCATCAATCAGTTCGAAGCAACTTGCTTCACTAGCGATTACGTAGCACGTCGGGTCACCGAGCAGTACCCCCAAGCACAAGGGCCGAATTCCAAGCGGGTCGCGAACTGCAATCAGGGCTTGCTCTGTCAAGCACACAAGGGAAAATGCGCCTTGAACCAGCGTTAGGGCGTCTGCCACTCGATCTTCCACGGCCCGCTGGGTGCTGATCGCCACCAGGTGAACGATCACCTCCGTATCACTCACGCTTTGAAAGATGCTGCCACGCTCCTCCAGCTTTTCGCGCAATGCTTCGGCATTGGTAAGATTGCCGTTGTGGGCAATCGCAATGGAACCGCGCGCGTAATCTACAGCTAGCGGCTGCGCGTTCTTGAGTAGCGAACCGCCGGCTGTCGAATAGCGCACATGGCCAATCGCCATTTTGCCCTTGAGCTTGTCGATTTGGTCGGGCGGAAACACATCAATGACGTGCCCCATGCCGCGATGCGTGTAGAGCTGTTCGCCATCGCTCGTGACGATGCCTGCACTCTCTTGGCCTCGGTGTTGCAGGGCGTGGAGCCCCAGGTAGGTCAAGTTGGCAGCCTCGGAATTACCAAAGATCCCAAAAACACCGCACATATTCGCCTACTTGAAACGAGCTGTTAGAGGCACCAGGATCCCCGACAAAAATCGAGGACCGGAAGCGGCGCAATCCCGATTCCGGCGGTCGCAATGATGACGCCTGCAACTAAATTGCGCCCGTGGTTACTTGAGGTACGAGGGCAAAATTCGATGTTGGCCAGCAAGCCAATGTGGCGTATTCGTCAACGAAACGGGTAGTTGCATTGCCAACGAAATATCTGCCCGAAAAAGTTTGTCCAAGTGGGGTAACGACCCAATCACAAAAACAACTCGGCTCGCATCCCAGAGAGGAAACGAGCCGAGATTTTTTTAGTTGGAGTTATTAGAAATTGTGCACGAACGTAAAGCGACCGACCGCTGCGTTGCCACCGCGCGCATCTCGACCATCCTTGTTCGTTTCATAGCCCAAGAATACACCAAGTGTATTGCCGGTACCGTACGCGATATCAACATGGCCACCGAAAGGTAGCGATGTCACTCCACTCTTGTAGTCCACGCCATTGATCGTCTTTGCCTTGAGACTGTACCAGAGTTCAATTTGCGGCCCGACAGCGATGGTGCCACTAACCTTGTAGAGAATCCAATCCCTCGTATGGAAAATATCAGGCGACGGCGCTTCCTTGAACGGGGAATAGAGCAGCGTCCAGATCCACGATTCAATATAAATCGAGTCCGTATTGAGAATCGTGTAGAGCTGCGGACCATTGATCAAATTGGCGTGCTTGGCGCCCCAATCGAATCCCGCGCCCACCATTGGGGTTAGTGACAATGGTCCAAAAGTAAATGCAGGACCGATATCGAATTCGCCATACCAGCTGTAGGTGGCACCTCGATACGCGCCACCTTCGACTTCTGCGAGATAGATGTCTGTAGCCAATCCGACGCCCCCACCCAGCGAATGTGTCGCACCAGCCCAAAGTTGCAAACCGTACTGGTAGTCATGGTCGATTCGGAAGTAACTTGCAGGCGGCGGTTCAGCTGGCGGTGTGGCAGCTGCGGGGGCGGCTGCAGCGTCCGCGGGTGCGGGCGGGGTCGCTGGGGCTGATGCAGGGCCAGCCGCCGGAGGGGTCTCAGGCGCAGGCGGGGTCGCAGGAGTTGTTGGGGCGGCTGCACCAGGCGCGGTCGGAGGGGGAGTCGCTGCCGGCGGGGTGGCCGCTGGCGTCGCGGGTGCCGCACTCTGCGCCTTCGCCTGGCCGGTTATTCCGACGACCAGGGCCAGTGCAACCGAACTACTGATCAATAGGGCATGGTTACGCATTCTTTGTCTCCAGGTTTGCTCTTGTTTGGTCACGTTTCTAGCGGCAGACACGCGAACCGAGTTTCGATCCGCCTTCTGCCCGCAACTTGCCGCCCGTCATGTTACGAAAAGATTTCGCGATAGTTTCGCCTCCGACCGGCGAAACGGATTTGTGTCCGCCCATCGCACGACCAGGTACAGAGCCCCCAAAATTTCGGTCTTCTCGGTCTAGAACTAGGTTCGCCGTCCCGGCGGTGCCGCTGCGGCTGGACCGGATAACATCCCGCGACCCTCGATCATGCCCCGCAGTTCATCTTGATCGCTGCTGTGCCCCATGGCCTCTTCGAGCGTAATCAACCGCCTCGTAAAGAGCGAATGCAACGATTGATTCATCGTTTGCATCCCATTTTTTAGCTGCCCCACCTGCATCTGAGAATAGATCTGGTGGACTTTGTCTTCACGAATCAGGTTTCGTATGGCTGGGTTCGGAACCAGAACTTCCAAACACATTACACGACCCGGCGCACCTGCCCTGGGCATTAGCAACTGACTGAGCACGCCCTCAAGAACGAATGAAAGTTGCGCGCGAACTTGCGGTTGTTGGTGCGGAGGGAATACATCAATGATGCGGTTGACACTTTGGATCGCGGAATTCGTGTGCAGCGTCGCAAATACGAGATGACCCGTTTCAGCAATTGTCAAAGCAGCCTCGATGGTCTCGAGATCCCGCATCTCTCCGACCAGTACTACGTCTGGATCTTGCCTTAGTACGTATTTCAATGCTTGCTTGAAGGACCCCGTGTCCGTTCCCACCTCACGCTGATTGACGATGCTCCGCTTGTGTGGATGCAGGTATTCGATGGGGTCTTCAATCGTCATGATGTGTTGACGGGTTTCGGAATTAATCTTGTCGATAATCGAGGCCAAAGTTGTACTTTTCCCGGAGCCCGTGGGGCCTGTAACCAAGATCAACCCACGGGGTTTCGAGGCAAGATCAGCGACGACTTGAGGCAAGCCCAGCTCTTCGAAGCTCAAAATCTTGAACGGAATCGTGCGTAGCGCACCAGAAACTGCCCCCCGTTGCAGGAAGAAATTGGCCCTGAACCGCGACAGATTCTTGACACCAAAGGAAAGGTCGAGCTCCTTGTTCTTTTCGAATTGTATCTTCTGCTCCTCCGTCAGTACTGAATAGCAAAGTTGTTTGGTATCAATCGCGCTCAGCGGAGGCAACTTGAGCGGTACGACCTCACCGTCGATTCGAAGCAGCGGTGGAGAGCCAGTAGTGATATGCATATCGCTGGCGCCCTTGTCGATCATGGCGCGCAGCAGTTGGTGTAGATTGACCTTGAGACCTTCAACGGAGCCGTCTGCCATAGTGGAGTTACCCCAAGCGATTTCGAAATATCAGTCGGACATGGTGACGCGCAACACTTCTTCCGGCGTCGTAACGCCCTCTGAGATTTTCTTGATCCCACTCATGCGCAGTGTGTTCATTCCCAGTCTAGCCGCTGCAACCTTTAGTTCCGCGGATGAAGCACCCTGCAGAACCATTTCCTTTAGCTCGTCTTGGAAGCGCATTACCTCGTACAGCGCAATTCTACCCTTGTACCCAGTACCATTGCAGTTACCGCAACCCGTTCCCTTATAAATGACGAGATCCTTCATCATTTCTTCGGAAAAACCCATATCTCTGAGGGATTGAGGCTCGACATCCAGCGGCTTCTTGCAATCTTGACAGATTTTTCGGGCAAGCCGTTGAGCAAGCACAAGGTTCACGCTGGCGGTTATAAGAAACGGTTCAACACCCATATTGAGTAAACGTGAGATTGTCGCAGGTGCGTCATTGGTATGTAACGTGGACAACACCAAGTGGCCCGTAAGAGCGGCCTTAACCGCAATCTCGGCTGTTTCGAAATCTCGGACCTCACCGACCATAATGATGTCTGGGTCTTGCCGCAAAAAGGAGCGTAGCGACATTGCGAAATTCAAGCCAATTTCGTCGTGCATCTGCACTTGATTGATGCCGGGCAAGTTGTACTCAACCGGATCTTCTGCGGTGCTGATGTTTACGTCGACTTTATTCAGCTCGCTCAGGGCTGAATAAAGTGTGGTCGTCTTGCCCGATCCTGTGGGACCCGTAACTAACACCATGCCCCAAGGCTGTCCAATAGCCCATTTGAAATCCGACAAAGGCTTATTGTCGAATCCGAGCTTGGTCATATCGAGCTGAAGGTTGCTCTTATCGAGCAGCCGGAGCACGACCTTCTCGCCCCACATGGTTGGCAACACAGACACGCGAAAGTCCATTTCGCGGCCCTTGCCGAGTTTGAGCTTGATGCGCCCGTCCTGAGGCAGTCTACGCTCCGCTATGTCGAGCTTACTCATGATTTTGAGGCGACTAACTAACGCTGCCTTCAATCTCAGAGGGGGGGTCATTTCCTCGTTCAGCACGCCATCCACACGGTAGCGAACGCGAAGTTTGCGCTCGTAGGGCTCGATATGAACGTCGCTGGCACGCTTACGGATTGCGTTCAATAGGAGCATATTGACGAGTCGCACGACAGGCGCATCCGCACTGGCTCGCTCGAGTTCAAGAGCATTGAGCTCTTCATCACTCGCCGTAAAATCGATGTCCTCATCGTCGATATTGAACTCAGCCATCACCTCGTCGTAGGAGGGGCCGACGTTGTAATATCGTTCGATGGCGGCGTGAATGGCCGTTTCACTGGCGACTACGGGCTCGACATTGTAGCCAGTCAGAAACTTGATATCGTCTATTGCATGCAAGTTCGTGGGATCGGCCATGGCCACAATGAGCGATGAGCCCGATCGAGAAACAGGTAGAATCTTGTGCTTCTCGCACACCTCGCGGCTGACGAGGCGTATGACTTCCGCGTCTACCTCGAATTCGTCGAGATCGATTGCGGGCAGCCGATATTGTGTGCTGAGAAAGCTGGTTATTTCTTCATCGGAAATGTAACCAAGCTTGGCCAACGTGTAACCGAGGTTCTGTCCTGTATTCTTTTGTTCGTCTTGCGCCTGACGAAGTTGTTGCAGACTGATAAGCTTCTCGCGGACAAGCAATTCTCCGAGGCGATTGGAAACCGACATCATTCACCTGAGGACACAACAGACTCTACGTACGAACGAGTCTAGAACTTATACCGCTTAGTGGGAAAGAGGGAGATCTAACGCGTGCCGCTGACGATTGGCCGAGACTGAGCGATGGTTCGGAGGTGGTCGATAAGCCCCAAAAGCGCCAACTGATAGGACGTTGCACCGAAGCCAGCGACCTTTCCGAGACAGGCGGGCGCTACCAGCGATTTTCGGCGAAATTTCTCGCGTGCACAAGGGTTGGAAAGGTGAACTTCAATCGTAGGAATGAGTGCTGAGCGCACAGCATCGTACAAGGCGTAGGAAGTATGCGTCAATGCGCCAGGATTGATCAGTATTCCATCTGCCGCGCCATCTGCGGCATGCCCAATCCAATCCAGGAGATCACCCTCGTGATTGCTCTGCCTGCAATCGACAATGCCACCTTGTTCTTGCGCCACTGTCTCCAGCCGCCGGTGAATATCGTCGAGCGTTGCCGTGCCGTAAATGCTGGGTTCGCGGCGGCCCAGTCTATCCAGATTAGGACCGCTTAACACCATTACTCGCAAGACAGGGAGCACCACATCGACGGCGGATGCGCGACGATGCAACGTTGGCTTTACCACACCTCGACCCGCATGCCGGCGGGGCGTCGGTTGCGGTGTGCGACGGCGGGACGTTGCCAAGTGACTAAGCCTCCAATTCAGACTTGAGTCGAGGTGCGGCCACACGCATCAAGAAACGCCCCTTTCCGAAGTTGCCATCGGGTTCGAGTGCTAACGCCAGGAAGTACGTGTCGTTCACGACGCGAATAATCGTCACCATCTTATCGCTCTTGAACGCTACTTCTTGCGTTTCACCTGCCTCGAGCATTTCGGATGCGCGCTGTATGGCTTTCACCACTACGCTTATTTCCGCGCCGACGATTTCGATATCGAATGCAGACTCAGGACGACTGTACGTTTCGAGAGGAATTCCTTCGAAGTCCATGATCAGGCCAGCAAGCCCGCCTTGAGTCCCTTCGACGATATTTACCAGCGCCTCCTTGAACATAACCACCAGCCTAGCCGGTTTTTTTGGCAACGTGAATTTCTCGTAGTAGTCCCAATGCGTTACGGCCTTAAGGCCGAAGACCCTGGAGCGCTGGAGCTGCACAGGCCGAGTAGCCGCTGCATCAAGAATTGGCAACTCAACGACAATTTCGATGCCCACCGCGAAAACTCAACGTTGGTCGTATTGAATTGCCGGCCGGATTCGAGGAGTCCGCCTTGTACACAAGTGCTGGATGAGGAGGTAGTTCTCCCCGACAAGCCGCGCGACCGCTGACTCCCCGGCGCAATGGCAACAGTGCTACCGTCGGGCCCATGCAATTCCGACTGCATTGGGGTTGGTTTTCGTTGGTTCTGGCCCTGGTACTGGTTGGCGCGCGGTCTCACGCAGCAGAACCCAGCGATGATGCAACAACGGCGGATGATTCATCGAATGACTCCGACAAGACCGATGATGCCAAGGAAAAGCCGGCCGAAGAAACCAGCAGCGAAGCAAAGCCCGTCGAGAATAAGCCCGGTGAGCAAGACCGCAGCTTTCCGCATGCAGGGCAATTCTCATTGCGTGCTGCATTTATCGGAGCCTACCGAATTGTATCTCGTTACGATACATCGCCCTATTGTCAGAACCCAGTTCCAGCCAACGTCCAAGACAGACACAAGGTATGCGGTTTTGGAGCACCACCCGCAATCGAACTCGCGTTGGGGTTTGCCCCGATCAATGCCATTGAGCCTTTTGCGTGGGCTCGTTTTGGATTGGCGGGCGAGAGCAGCACCAACACCCAGCCGCTAGTGGCATTGGGATTTGGTGCGCGCCTCTACACGTTGAACGATTCGGCCTTCAAATTCTTCCTTCAACCCGCCATCGGCTGGGAGCTCGAAAAAGGTGCCGGCAATCCGAGCTGGGCGGGTAAGGAATACAAGCAGGACTTCTTGATGCAATTGCTTGCAGGTCCCCAATATGACTTTTCACCGGGAGTCGGAGCCTACGCGGCGGTGGGCGTCACGACGGGAATATTGCGCGCTATCCAGACTTGGATGGAACTTGATATCGGGGTCCAGGCTCGCTTTCCGTAAACAAGCTATCAAGCTATCAGCCCTCAGCAATCAGCCAGAAATCAGAAATCAGAAATCCTGAAAGCTGACTGCTGACTGCTGACTGCTGACTGCTGCACAAGTCTAGCGTGGCCGTCGTCGTTGATGGACGAGTTTTTCCAAGATTGAACTGCCGCGCTTGGCAATCTGATCGATCAACCTCGTCGCCGCAAACGTATTGTCAATCAATCCTGCCACTATGAGTGCCGCAGGTCGTTCTGCAACCACTACTGGGACAATATAGATCTCACTGTCGGCATCAATCCCCAGGGCTTCTACTAGTGCATCGGATTGCGCTCCGCGTAGCAGGGGCCCAAGGTAGTAGCCCGCTTGGCATGCGGTTTGTAGTACGCTTGGTTCCGTACTGGAGAACGACAATTTGTTCGCCAAATGAGAAGGAAAAATGTACTCGAGCTCGAAGTGTCCCGAACGCACGGCAAATACGGCGGCTCTCTTTGCAACCACGGACACAGCCCGTCCAAATCCCAAAAGCACTTCCTTGGGCGACTTTTTGTTCTCCAATTCAGCCAGAATCTCGGCTGTCTTTTCTTGTGGCGTAATACCACTTGGACTCNNGGCGGTTCACTTTGAGACTCCGTTGCTTGGAGGGGAGGCAAACTCAGACCTCGACGAGGCGTCGTTCGCCTCTCTTCAGCGGAATTCTCACCCACTGACCAGCGTGCCGACGGACGTCGCAAATGCATTATCGCGGCAGTGCCAAAAGCTGGTGTGTGCTCGTCATCCACTTCCATCAAGGGAAATCCGGATTGTTTGAATGGCCGCTCCTCGGTCAGTGTCACGGCCTCCAACATGACACTTAGCGGGGCACGACGGACGTCCACGGGCCCGCCCAAGTGGTAGGAAATTTCGGCAGCGACATGGCGATCCGAAATATCCGCTACGGCAATTGCCCAACGCGAGTTTGTTGCTTCAACCTGAAGTGGCACCGCCAGGAGTCGCTTGCAGAGTCCAACGGGCAACCGTAGGACCTGCAAGAAGTCGATAGGTAGTGGTCCAGCGATGTTCGGACCCCGGTCGCGCGCCAGTTCGGCCTCGAGAGAAGAAATGGTTTCCGCATTTCGTTCCGCCAGGACGTGCAACAAATGCGCACCGGTCGTGCTCGATTCAAATAGGGCCTGAGCTAACGTGTCCCGGGACACCACTCCTGCCTGGGATAATCGGCGGACCAACTCAGCGACCACAGCCTGGATCCTTTCGCGTCCCGGGGACGTTAGGCAAGACCCTTAACGACTCAATGGCCAAACTGAAAAACAATCTCAGTTTGCCTGACGAGACCGAGTTCATCGCGCGCAATTCGCTCAACCGCCGCCGGGTCGGACTTGGCCCGTGCGACCTCGGCCCGGAGCTGCTCGATTTGTCGGGTCGCTTGGGCGACCTCCCGGTCAACTCGGTCTCGCTCGGCCTCCAAGTGATGCAGTCGTGAAAGGCCGCTTGGTGACAAGACAAGGATGGGCACAGCCACCACCGACATCGTCAGCAGCGCCACGGGAAGAGCCCATTCGGGTGTCAGCCAGTCTTTCAGCAACGCCCGCGGACTTTGCCACGGGTCCTGCCGCCAGGGGAAGAAAATAGCAATAGAAAAGGACGGGCGGGGAACAACACTCCAAATTGACGTGCACTTTGGCAACGCGGTCGGGGTATGTTTGCCGCGCTCGGGAGCCCCGTAGCCGTGTCCGGATTGTCTCTAGCTGGGCATCCGAATGCGACTTCTTGCGACAAGGACGCTCATGCAGATCGATACGCTTCACGCTGAACTAGAACGACTCTTCGACCTCGATTCGCTGCTCGAATTGGCGCAGAACATACTGGGCTTCGAACCCAGTCGGATCGGAGGTACCGCCGCCTGCGGGTCATTTGCTCGCGCACTGGTGGGCTTCGCTATTGATCAAGATGCCGTAGAAGCTTTGTGCGACGCAGTAACCATACTGCGCCCACATGCTTCTGCGGATCTTAACGAGGTGCGTGCCCAAGGATTTCTGAGTGATGAACCGTTGAACCCGGGCCAAACATTCGCAGGTATCGACATATTGCGAATCGTAGGCTCGGGCCGCTACGGACATAGTTATGCAGGTCGCTACGGCGAGCGCCAACTCCGACTCAAGGTATTGAGTCGTGCCGCTCTAAAGGATCGCCGCGGATTGCATAAATTGGGTGTTTTTGCACGACTTTCGCGCAAGGTTACCCATCCGGCGCTTGCATCGAACGTCGAACTTCTCGAGGACGCAAACAGGGTCGCTCTAGTTCACGATTGGGTAGAAGGCCAGGGTATCCGTGCGCGACTCGACCGAACGGGTCCAATGCACCTGTCTGAGGCGCGACCCATTCTCGAATACTTACTCGATGGACTGGTGCACCTACACGAAGCTCGACTAGTACATGGCGCAATTCACCTCGATAACATCATCATCGGTCATGACAATGTCGGGAATGTTATTCCGGTGCTGCTCGACGGCGGCATGGATAGAATCGCGGTATCATCGCAACAACTACTCGCCGTTCCGCCAAAATCACCACTGCTGCACTACATTGCTCCCGAGTTGCTGGCTGGCCACAACGCGACGTTGGCAACGGACGTCTATGCATTTGGCGCCGCTATTTATGAACTAATCACGGGAAAACGGCCGTTTGAGTTGGAGGGCGTCGATGCGCTCTACGCGCATTATCGCGCCATGCCGGCCGCTCCGAGTTCCATCGCCCCTCGCGGCTGGGTGACTCGCGATGTCGATGAGTTCGTTATGTCATTGCTCGCCAAGGATCCGCACCAACGGCCAAGCAGTGCGCAAGGGCTGATGGTTCGATTGCAGGCACTCGACCTTGGAACGTCCGCCTACCGCGTGTCGGAAATTCCAGAAGCCGAGATCGATACGCGTATCGAAGCGCTGCTGATAGAACCGGACAACGCCGAATTCGCATCCGCCCTCGATGCGGCCGTTGACGCTGGCGCTGATCCTGGTCGAATCGCAGACGCGCTTTTCATTGCCGCTAGTTCGATTGCGGGGCACGACTTCGTACGTTCGACCGCCCGCCAAAATTTGCTTATGCGATCGGCGGGACTCTTTGAACATGCCGTCCGCAATTTGGAAAAGGCGGAACAAGTTTACGCACTGGCTTTGGAATCGGATCCTACCGACGATAAAGCTGCTAGCTCACTAGAGCGGGTTCTGCGCGGCCTCGGAAAATTCGAGGAGCTGATTGAAGTACTCCTTCAGCGTGGGCAGCAAGCGGAAAGTCGCACCGAACGAGGTCGCGCATTTGGCGAAATAGGCCGAATATATCTGCAAGAGCTGGGCGACTTGGACCAAGCGCTGGTAGCTTATACTCAGGCGCTTTGCGAAGACTTGGAGAAGGATCAATACGCCGAAGAGATTGAGCGTCTTGCGGGTTCCAGGCACCAAGCTTGGTTAGAGGTCCTCGAGGCCTGTAACGCCCCGCTGGAAGACAAGACACTTCCAGCCGATGTGAAGAACAAGTTGTTGGTCCGCGTTGGCAGGTGGTACGGAGACAAGGCTAGCCGTCCTGACATGGCGGCCAGATGTTTCCAAGCAGTCATAGCTACTGACCCATCAAACGAGTCAGCATTGGAATCACTAGCTCTGATCTATCGCCGGTCACAGCAGTGGCAGGAACTCGGAGTCACGCTGACACGGTCCGCCGATGCAGCGCGCACGCCGGCGCGCGCGCGCGATTTGCGAACCGATGCGGCTGAATTGCTCGAACTCCAAATGAATGACGTGGGCGCGGCCCGGCAACTCTATGAGACCGTACTCGCCGATGATCCGAGTCACTCCCGCGCAGTCGATGGGTTTGGAAGAATCTGCGAGCGCACGGGTGACTGGAGCGGCTACATTAAGGTGCTCGAAGCACGTCGCTTGGCTCTGCGCGACGACGAACAACTCGCAGCAGCCTGCAAAATAGCCGAGACTTACGAGCTTCGCCTGGGCAGTGATGCCGAAGCAATTCGGGTACTCGAGGCCGCTCGGGCTCAAAATCCCGACTACCTTGACACCTTGAAAGCATTGGATCGGCTATACGCCAAGGCCGGCAGATACCGTGACGTGGTGGACGTTCTGGATCGACAACTCCAGCTGGCGACCACACCCCGTCAACAGATCCTCTTACTCGAGAGAATTGCCGGGGTCTATGAAGAGGAATTCCTCGACTACAATTTGGCGACGGAAGCCTACAAGGCAATTCTGGACATCGACCAGAATCACGAGCCTGCGCTAATTGGAATTGTTCGTGCGCATCGAGCTCAAAGTCATTGGGAGCAGGTTGCGGAATATACCGAACACCACCTTTTGTTGGTTACTACTACTGAGCAGAAGGTCGCACTCGGCTTGCAGCTAGGCCGCGTGTTCGCCGATCAGTTACTTTCCCCAGAACGGGCGATGCAAGCATTCGAGGACGTACTGCTGCAAGACTCTCAACAAGCAGAAGCTCTCGAGCGACTAGCCCGACTTCGCGAGTCGATGGGCGACGCCGATGCTGCACTTGCGGCGATCGATACGCTCGCGGAAAAGGCCGCAACGCCAGAAGCCAAGGCCGAGCAATTTCTACGCGGAGCTCGCTTGCTACAAGGTCGCGGCGACTTAGACATGGCCATTGAGCGTTACAAACAAGCCTTGGACGCATTCCCTCGCCACTCGACAGCGGCGATTGCGCTTCGCGAAGCGTATTTGGCTCGCGGGGACGCTTACGCGGCAACGCAACTCATCGAGCAGGAGATCGAACACACCGAAGGAGAACGAGCAAAGGCACGCCTCTACGGGGAACTCTCGACCATAGCGTATCAGCGCACCGGCAACTTCGTTTTGGCCGAAGAGTCAGCAAAGACAGCTTTGAAATTCGATCCAACAAATCTGGACGCCTTGACGACGCTAGGTGATATCGCGTTTGACGGAAAGCGATATATCGAAGCGTCCAAGTACCTGGGTCAAGTCATCGACCGAGTGGAAATACTGCGAAATGAAGAGGCTGTGCGGGTACTTTCACGTGCGGTACACGCATTGGTACAATCCGACAATATCGATCGGGCGCATACTGCAATGGATGCACTTTTCGAGTTGGCGCCGGAAAACGGCGAGGTGCTGATTGGAGCAGCCGGAGTACTCTTCGAGAAAGGCAACCCGGCCAAACTCGCCGCCTACCTGCAAATTTTGGTTGATAACTTTGGGAGCACACTTCGAAATTTCGAATACTCGCGACTTCAATACCAATATGGTGAGTCACTGCGGCGAGCAGGCAAGCCCGAGGCCGCAATTGAAATTTTGGAAGCCTCTTTGGACGCTGACCCAGGGGCCATGGAACCGCTGATCGCATTGGCTAACTGCTATTCGGCGTTGCAGCGCTGGCATGACGTAATCCGTACCAAGAGTCGACACCTTGACATCGCCATTGGTGATGACCGGGTCCAATTGCTAATCGACATCGGCGACATCACGGCGGACAAGCTCGGCGATCGGCGCCAGGCGGCGAAAAATCTGGTCGCTGCGCTCGAGGACCGCCCGGATGACCGACGCCTGTTGACCAAACTCATGCAGCTTTACAGCGAGGAAAAAGATTGGAATCGACTCGTTGATATTGTAGTTCGGTTGGCAAATTTCCAAGACGACGCCAAGCAACGGGCAAAATATTTGAACACCGCCGCAATCGTCACGGCGCGCCAGCTAGGTGACGCCGATACGGCCCTTGAACTGTATGAACAAGTGATCGAACTCGATCCTTCAATTTCTAAGGCGCTCAACGAAGCCATCGAACTACATCGGACCAAGGGCGACCTAACCGCGGTCGATCGGCTGTTGCGCCGCAAGCTAGAAACCGCCATCGAGGACAACGACACCGCGGGTCAAATTGAGGCCTGGAGTAATCTTGGAAAACTTTACGAATACGAGCTCGGCTGGACCGACCACGCAATCGTTGCCTACGAAAAGGTTCAGGAACTGGAACCCTCTCGAATTGAGCATACCGAGAAACTAGCGGGACTCTACGCAACGGATCCGTTGCGCTGGATGCACAATGCATTGATGTCGCAGCTGAAATTGCTCGAGCAAAATCCCTTTAGAGTGGAGTCGTACAAGGCAATGCGACGTCTTCACACGGAAGGCAAGAACGCCGATGGAGCATGGTGCCTTTGTCAAGCTTTGACGGTACTCAACTTGGCTGAAGGAGACGAGGAACGCTTTTACCGCCGAATGAGAGCGGAGACAGCGGCCCCTGCACGTTCAGTACTTCAAGACGAGGATTGGCAAGCGCTGATTCATGCCGACATAAACCCACTATTGACCCACCTCTTTGCAGTCATAGAACCCGCGATCGTGGCCGCCCGTGCTCCGGACTTGGCGGGGCTTGGTGTGAATCCCTCAACTGCAATTGACGTCGGTCAAACTCCACTTCCTATGCCCCAAACGCTCTTCTATGCGGCAGGCGTTCTCGGGCTGGAGCTACCATCGGCATTCATAATACCCGATGACCCAGGTGGATTGTCTTTCTTGATTGCACGACCTCGCGGTATTGGCCTCGGGCGGGTGGCCATGAGTTCCAAGGTTCCGCCTCAAGCTGCAGCGTTCATTGCCGGCCGTCATCTGACGTATTTCCGACCGGGATTTTACGTACGACAAGTGTTGGCTTCGGGATCAGGTCTGCGCTCCTGGCTATTCGCCGCGATTAAGTTGATATCGCCTCAGTTCCCAATCGCCCCGGATATCGAGGGTTCCGTGATGGAGGCGCACCACTCCCTGGAAGCCAATCTTCGCGCGGCCAGTCGCGACGAACTCACGCGAGTGGTTTCCACATTGCTAAGAGAAGGCACGGCGCTCGATCTGAAACGCTGGGTAGCCGGTGTTGATCAAACAGCCGATCGAGTCGGTTTCTTCATCGCTCACGACTTGGACACTGCAGCGCAAGTCATTCGAGCATCTGACGAAAATGCCACGTCCGTACCGAATCAGGAGAGGCTCAAGTCCCTAGCCGTATTCTCCGTCAGCCCCAACTACCTGGATCTGCGCCGAAGGTTGGGGATTGCCGTGGACTCTTAGCCAACCATTGCAATAGCGCTTCAGACCTCAGGGCGCCGGCGCTGGGCTAGCCATTCCCGGAAGGCTTCCAGCTGTTCGCCCTGCGCCCGCGGGGCTGGGCCCCGAAGAAGGCTCGAAAACGGGACGGTCCAAAGTCCCAGCAATTCGCCAGCCGTAATAACCATCGGGACGTTTTGACTTTTGCACCTGTGGCGTCAGCTCAAACAGGCCGGGAGCCTTTGAACCGGGCTCACCCAACAGCCCTCGCGTGGTTTCATTCTTTCCGCGGTAAGCATCGCTGAATCGAAATCTGAGATTCAAATCTAACATGCTTGTACCAACCGGGTCGCGCAATCGCACCCCGCCTTCAACAGCCAAATCCAAGTCTTGACCCTTGGCGCTGAGTTTGTCGATCTTCAGTCGCCCCGCTGCTATAGTCGCGCTAAGGCTTACCTTTCCTACGTTCACTTCAGGTAGCGCAATCGCATTGAGAACTTTCGCCTTGCCATCGCCAACCTTCAAGTTGTCAATCGACAATCCTAACTTGCCATCGCCCTTGGACCACTTCTTATCGCTTAGGATTATTTCGACTTGACCCTGCAAATTGCCTTTCATGGGCAGGCCAACCAGATCATCAAGAATTGGCATTTGACCGACGTTTAGTCTGTCGAGTCCAATGTCAAATGTCTGCTCATTCGAACCGCTGGCAACCGAGCCCGAAACCTGTCCTCCAAACGCATCGGCGCCGAAAGATACGGCCATTGTTCCTACGAGCAGTCTCAGCAAGGATAGGCTCAGGTGGGCCGAATCGATTTTGATGACCTTGGGTTTGTTTTCAATGCCAGGATCAGTTGCTTTAGCCTTTGGCATCTGCGTAATCGCAATATTCTCCGCCTCAATTCCTGACAACCAATAGCCACTCATATCCGCAATTTTCAGATGCGATGCCGGGCCTTGGTGCGAATTGAAGTCACCTACAATACGGTCGCGAAGCCGATCGAATGGAAACGTCACGCGAGAAAAGCACGCCAGGAGCGCCAGGTACGCAAGCGGGTAGCCGGTCCAGGCCAACCATTTCTTGACCTGCGGCGTCATGGTACTGTCCCCTCGCGTGCCGAACTGGTAGGTCCACCCGGAGAACTCGAAGATGCTCCGGTTGGATTGCCTTCATTCTTGGCTGCCTCTTTGCGATCATAAGCACTTGCTATCAGTTCGACATCGTAAGAATCCGATTCCGAGAGGCGTTTCCGGATATCGAGCCGAGTAAATACGATGGGAAATTGAGTGCGCTCAACACTCTCCATAAATCTTGCGAGACTTAGAAGTCCAACTTTTCTCAACTGAATCCTTGTCGAGCGCTCATCGAAACGCTTGCCATGGGGCACGACTGGTCGGTCCTGACTCTCGGGTATTTCAATCCCATTCTGGCGCGCTTGATTGTCCAGCAACGCGCCGAGCGGTGGCGCGGCTCGACCGTAACGAGCAATGATTGCCTGCCGCATTGTGTCGCTCTTCAACAGTGATTGCTGACTCTCAGCCAAATCGTCGAGCACTTTGCGAATCTGGTCATTGTCAGACTGGCTTACGATTACCGCACGCTTGGTCAGAAATATTATCACGATGGGTACGAGCACGGCGAAGACCGAAAGGAATACCGTCAACAACCTACGCTCTCGTGGGTCCATTCGAGTGAGTCGATCTTTCCAGCTCATCGGGAACCTCCCCCAGATTCTTCGGTCTTCTTTTTCTTGGTCTTGGTCACTTCATCCTCAGGGCAACGCACGTCCCACTCCAATCCGTATTTCTGGCGATCGCTGTTCACTACTTGTACGACTTTCGACAGGCGCACATCTTGAAAGCAGCGCTGGTCCTTGAGCTTTGTAGCAATTTGTTGGGCTTCCTCTGCGAGCCCGACGATTCCTGTCATCTT
>PMCK01000421.1 GCA_003154095.1 Myxococcales bacterium
AACACGATACCGATTTGGCCCAAGCCTGCCGGAAGTTCAAGACTTGTGCGTAACGGAAATCTGAACGATCATGCGGCGGAGGACTCATGTAGCCACCACAGGGCCTTTCGAGTATCTAATTTCGCGTCGACGGAGGTTTCGCCTTGCGGAAGAACGAAACTCGTCCCGGCATCCGACAGTAGGGACTTCACTGTGAGAGTCAACACCGCCTGACCGGAACTATCGCCAAGTACGAAAAAGATTACGCTCCCCCCGCAGCCCTCCGTAATTTCGATCGCACCCGCGGAAAATGACCCTCCCGGAATCGTACCATTCGCTTCGACGGTACCACCGCACGAATTCACCGGGTAGAGCGGGTATTCGATGGACGCGTCATTCACCCCGCTATCGTATCGAGCATCGGACCGAGCCGCTTGGCTGCATGCCGCGACGGACAGCAGCAACAGACTTGGTGCGAGACCACGCCACTTGAGACCTGACAAGACCAAGCTGCAAGATGCGACACAAACACCAATTCGCATCAATTATCCCTAGAATCCAAGGTTCGCACGAGCCGAATCCCCTCACCCTCTATTGGATTTTGCGCCGGAATGCCCAGTCGGTTGAAGCACGTCGCATTACCTGGCGGTCCAAAATAGACCCCCCCGCGTTCAACGCGCGACGTGAACGTACCCAGCTGGGCACTGGGATCTGTCTGCGGTGAACTGCCGTAGGATTGACCGTTGTATCCTCCTGTTGTCGATTCAAACATGTTGCCAAGCATATCGTATAGGCACCACGGATTCGGTGACTTGCCTCCGACAGGGTGGGCTGTACGTCCACTGTTGGTGCAATACCAGGCGATGGGTCCTAGTTCCGGCTCGTCGTAGCAGGCTACAGCCACGTTGTAGCCGGCGGGCACAGCTGAAACCGTAATGGCACCATCATAGAACGCCGTAGTTGTTCCCGCGCGGCAAGCGTATTCCCACTCCGCTTCTGTCGGAATGCGATAGCCGGGACAATCGTAAAGCGGGCCCGTTTCTACGGCATTGGTGCAGATAATTCCCCTCCCCGCGTCGCTTGGCGCGCATCCCGTGAGTTGGTAGCAGGGAGCCAACGGAGGATCGTGCGCGAGTGACTTCATGTTTGCAAATATCATCGCGTCGTACCAGGTTGCGTACACCGGACAGCTGTCGCTGGAACAACCGGCTGGCTGCAGTCCCGACAGCGGTAACCCCAGCTCCGCCCAGTCGCGGACGGTTACCTCGTATTGGGCGATCTCGAAGGGATGAGTTAGGGTAACCGTAACTGGATCCTCAGAGTATGCACCGCGGGTGGGCTCCCCCGCGGGAGCTCCCATCGTGAAAGTACCTGGTGTGATTAGGCACCAACCATTCGTGCATCGGGAGCAGTCGGGAGTGATCACCGGCGGTAAACCGGCTGCATCAGAACAGCTGACACAACGTCCACCCGACGACGTTGGTTCCCCGGCACCCATTTGGGATTCTCTGTGCGTACAGCTCAATGACAGCGTTGAAATCGTGCTGATGATAGCTGCCAGTAGGACCTGCTTCGCGGCACGCGCCATGCACAATGTCCTTGTTGGTCTTGCAGCAGAGTAGGCGACCCTCATGGTGTATTTCGATCAACCCCGTAAGTGCTTCCTAGTTGCGCGAATGCGGCTTGTTGCTCGGCCGAGAATGTAGACGCCGGCGCCGTGACTGCCGTTATTAATTCATCCCAACCCGGTCTCGTATTTGCGGTACTTCCGCCGCATACAGTGGTGTTGTTACACAGAGATGCATAGAGGTTGAAGAGCTGAGTGATGGCGACAGCGGCTGTTGCGCCGGGATTTCGATTCAAGTTGATGTAGAATTTCATCCAATCAAACTCCGTCGAATAGTCTGAGGGCTGTCCTGCTGGCCAGCAACCCGCTTGCACGCGGTAGTCCACGAATTGGCGAGGATCGGTAGCCCCCGGCAAACCCAAACAATCGACGAACATGGGTGGCAGAATGCTGTAGTAGGAATTCGGCCCCCCGTCACCTGGTGGTAGCGACGTACCGTTGGAGCAGCGAGCGCCCAAATCGGGATAGAGATTCTCAGAAGGGTCCGTCACGTAGTGGAAATCTTCGTCGGGCAAGTTGGGCTTCTGCGTGACGAGAAATTCTTTGTAGTAGGCGAAAGCGCAGCTGGTGGAATTTCGCGAGTTCCAGGTATTTGCGGAATAAAACTGAGCGAAGCCTTCCAACTGAGAATCATTGGCGCGATTCATACTTTGCATGCAATGAATTGGGTTGGAGGCCAACACATGATCGCAACGGCACACTGCAGGCCGTCCGCCGATAGTTGGCGTATACGTTGCATGCAACGCGATCCCGAAATTGGATTGAATTATGTGACCAAATTCGTGCGCTATTACGTATTTCCAGTTACTTCCGCCCGAGCCGGTGTTACTCGGACAGCTCCCCTGAGCTGTGAACTTGCGCCCGATGTAAAGGACGGGACAGCTTGAGTCGCCGCTGGCGCAGGAATCTGTGTTTTCCGTCGTCGGCGCGCACCTGTTCTTGTCGTTGAAGGCTGGGCAGCCTTGTCCGGCAAGAACGTTTATGGTCCCTGCAGTTAGACCCAAGTCGTCGCTGCGCGCCAGAATAGTGCTCATTACGCCGGAGACTCCAGTCATCTCGTTCATTGTCGTCGGCACCACCTTCGGATTCAATGAATTCGCGGTGATCGAAAAACTAGTGGTCACAACGTAAGGCTTCGTGGGATCCTGAGGCGCGGAATCAGGCATAACACCCTGGGGAAGTGGAACCGTAGTGCCCCTCTCCTGAACCTGGATAGTCAGGTTCTGAGTACCGATGGGTTTGGTCATTACTGTGGTTGTCTTCAACTTCCAAGCCGCTCCCTTATGCGCGAGCGTGCCGTCCGAATTGAGCACTTGGGAGGTGATGTCCACGCAGCCGCTGGAGTCAAGATTACCGCTCACCACTGCGGCGCCATCCCGCAACAGGGTGTAACTTGCAAAGGCTGCCGGCATCTGCTGTTTAGTAGATTCGGCAGCTACGTCCTCGCCGAAGCCCGTGTCGATATAGTTCGAGTTCCACACGGTGCACAGCGTAGATTTCGTGCACGGGCTGGCCGACGTGCACTGTAGTTTGAATCGGGCCACTGCTGCGCCTTTACCAACCACGGTGCCTGTCCCAGAAAGCTGATACGATGTCTGCACGCCTGAACTGAACGCCCCTGCGTGAAAAACTTGCGCACTGCCATCATTTTCCATGGCAACCACATAGCCGAAGCCATTGCTATCAATGTCTGCCGCTGCAATGCCACGTAGAATCCCCGTCGCTGAGAACGTTGGGACGCCATTGACAAGAATTGAGCCATCGGCACAACCCGTGACAAAATCGGATTTGCCGTCGCCGTTCATATCTGTGATGGCAAGGCCTCGCACCGCGCCAGAGCACCCGAAAATGGGCGACGAACTTGGGGCGCCCCCGCTTTGGAAGACAGAGCCATCGTCACAACCGTAGTAGACTTCGTCCAGTCCGTTGCCGTCGAGATCTCCGCCCGCGACTGCGGTCCGATTGCAGTCACCAGCATTAGTTACTCCGCCTTGAACCACGAACAGTTCATCGCGACCGTCGCCGTCAGTATCTGCGAATCCAATCGCCACAATCTTTGCGTCCCCACAAAAGCCGCCGATCGAAGGGTCGTCGCCTAGTTTGTGAACACATCCACCGTTGCCTGGTCCCGAGCCAAACCCAATATCACCCCAATACACCTCTTGGTTGCCGTCGCCGTCGGTGTCTCCTGCGGCGATAGCTGTCAAGTTTGGGGGCTGTCCGGTTGCCACACCCGAAGCCCCGCTGTTTCCCACAACCGGAAACGAAGCGACGAGCGGCCCAAAGTCGTCGCCAGCAAGGTAGATAGTCGCGTCCGGCGCGCCAAACGCTACGCCAGTAGATAACGTCCCGGCGAGCACTAGCAGACTAGCCCGGCACACTCGAGCTGGGTTAAGAACCTCACGTGATTTTACCGATATCGAACGAAGTGCGTTCATGATCCTACATCTCCCTCGGGGTAACCTCATGGAACATTAGGAAGCAGTCGGCCCATGGCTGCGGGGTTCGCTGGACCCGGTTGGTCGGGATCGATGGCCTGGGGCGTGGCGGTCGCAATCGGAGGAAGATGCGCCTCATTGCCAGTGCACCGCGGCAGAGTGGCGGGCGTGGCCCGAGCTGACATGGACTTCACCTGCCAGGTTACGGAGTCTCCCTTGAGTGGGACGGTCGTAACTCCCGTATGATTTCCTGGTGCGAATTGCGTGACCGGGAAGAAGTGTGGAGCAGAAGGAACGAATTGGTTGTCCGCGCCCGCGGCAATCGTGATGTTTGATTGCAAGGGATTTGTGTAGCCGAACAGCACTCCGAAGTTCGTGGAGTTGAACTCGGCCACGCAGGTAACCGACAGAACCGGCACCACGAAAAGATCCCAATGTGCGAAGGGCACCAGTCGTACTGTCGTCAATGGTTGCACTTCGATCGACGATCCAAAAAAGCTGCCATTGTACTGTGTTCCGACCGTACCCAGCGTGACAAACGCCGCTGGTGCCACTAGTGTCCCACGAAACGGAGTTTCCAGATAGGCAGTGCTGCCGCCGAAGCCGAGGAGGAAATGGCTGGCATCGTTGTTATCCTGGAATGCTCCTCGCAGCTGCAATGCGGAGGCCACGTACAGCAGCACGGGCTGCTGTTGGTGCTGCACGATGACGGCACCCTGGGGCTCGATTAGAAACTGCTCCGCAAAATACGAGCCTGGTGTCAACGTCAGGCGAGCCCCAGAGTAAACATGGATGATTCCATAGGCGCTACCGGACGCGAGAGTTTTGCTAGCTCCTGGCGAGAGAATAATGTCCCCACCGTTTTTCGTCGGAGGCGTTGCGGTCCATCGAACAGGGAATAGTGGCGTCAGTGTTGCGTGTTGTACTGTGTTTCCCGAAATTACATCGGCGCTTCCCGGTGTGACGGTGCCGGCAGTCACAATGTTACCGTTGACGTGCACTCGATCGCGAAGCGTGACCGAGGCAACCGAGTCAAGAGTCGCTGAGACTGCGTCGTTGCCGACGCTGGTTTCTCTTGAGCCGGCGTTGGTCACTAGAGCGCCCCCGCTGCTAGAGACAACTGATTGATCATCCAAACGAAGAACACCGTTTGACGCCAATACTGTTCGATCGACGCCAATCCCTACTGGCACTGAGATTTGAAACGTGCGTGTCCCGGTAAGTGCTGAGGATACTTGCGCCAATCGCTCAGGCTCCTCTTGGTGTGCACAGCCCCCACCCAAAAACGCAGCCAATAATATTACCCCCGATGCAAGCTCATTCATGCGCATGGGCTCCTCCACGAAAGACGAAATCGAATTGTTTACGCGTCACTTGTGACGCGAGCTAACATTGCCGCTTGGCGGTTTCCTAGCGCCTTGGGACTGCCCGTTTGCAATAACCTTAAGAGCTACCCCCCAAAGTGATGCAGAGGTTAGCACCGCAAGCTGCGGGGGTCTACACACCTCTGAGAGCCTGTTACTTGGATTTGTCTTCTGGCCCCTCCAAGTTTGCCAGTCTGCAGGCTAACCGGGCGTTATGTTTGCAGTTATACGGTTAGTCTGAACTGCCGACCTATGACCCGCTCGACCGCAGTCGACTATTCTGAGGGGGCCGGAAATTCAAGATGTTTATATCAGTGACGGCACCGCGCGAACCGTAAAGCAGATAATTTCTGCGAGTTATTTCTAGAGAAGTGCCAACCGGACGCGAGTGACCGCCTCAACCAAATTGCACCGAACCAACTCAGCTGGCAGCCTCAACACGCGATAACCCAGACGTTGAAGCACGCGGTCCCGCCGCGCGTCCGCTAAGACACGGCGCGAATGATACAGACCGTCAACTTCCACAATTAGGCGAACGGATGGTGCTAGATAGTCAACAACAAACCGATCAACGACCACCCGACGCTTAAACGTAACCCCAAGCTTTTCGCCAGATAGATGGAACCAAAGAGCGCGCTCCGTGTCCGTAGGATTGTGCCGCATAAACTGAGCGCGACCTGCGAGCAGCGACTGGAACTTGAGCTGATGACGTGATTGCTTGACCATGAAGACCTCCGGTGCCCGGCAAATCAGCTGGGCTTCGCGACCCCATGGCGCAACAATTCATGACACGCGCGAGCCGTGTCTCACGTGAACGCAAAGGCGCGTGGCGGGAATTTTGCGCCGCCAAGCGGAGACCAGCTGATTTGCCGGGCATCGAGATCCACGCGAGCGCAATCGCACTGCGTTCTAGGATCGCGTTGAATGTCACGCACGGGAATAAGGCAGCATGCAACGATGGTGCGGAGCCTTGTCACTCGACGAACTCAACGGGAAGGTAACCTTCGTTTTGCGCAGAACATTGCGTCACCTACGTGAATCAAGACTCACCGGTGGTGGATCCCCCGGCCGCGCGCAGTCCAGCGGCGCAGCCGATGGCGAGCACGGCTTTGCCGGGGTCCCGCGGGCACGGAACGAAGTGAGCACCCGCGGCCGTAACTCACCTCCAAACCACCGGGGGCACCAAAATGATAGCCGGATGCCTAGAAGGCGGCTGCCACTTCCTGGAAGGCAACCTCAGGGCAAAGAAACGCTCCAACTTCCTCAAGAAAACCCTCGACGAAATCGGCCTCCAAGGCGAGCGCCTACTCATGGTCAACCTCTCGGCCGCCATGGCACCCACCTTCGTCCAACGCGTCAACGAAATCGTCGAAACCGTCCACCGACTAGGCCCNNAACAAAGACTACCCAGGCCGCGCGGCGGCCGACCCCAGCGAACTACAGCAACAGAAAGGCGGAACGCCGTGATTGTAGCCACCCCCAAAACCGTTACGGAACTCATCTCCATCATTGCGCGCCACCAGAAAGTTCTATTTGTTGGTTGCGGCACGTGCGTCACCGTGTGCCTCGCGGGAGGCGAGCGAGAAGTCGGGATCGCCGGCTTCGCCGTAAGGATGGCGCGTAAGCTCAATGGACAGCCGGTAGAGATTGAGCAGATCACGATTGAGCGGCAGTGCGAGAATGAGTTCATTCAGGATTTGGCTGAATCCGTCGAGCGCAATGAGGCGGTTGTCTCGTTTGGTTGCGGCGCTGGCGTGCAGGCGATAGCTGAGCGATTTCCTAATAAGGCTGTCTACGCTGCGCTTGACACACAATTTTTAGGAATACTCGAGGAGCAGGCTATTTGGGCTGAGAAATGCCTGGGGTGCGGGAAGTGTGTGCTCGCCGACTTTGGCGGGATTTGCCCTGTTACTCGGTGTGCGAAACGGATGTTGAACGGGCCTTGCGGGGGATCCACTGCTGAGCATTGTGAAGTCGATGAAGACAGGCCTTGCGCTTGGCAGCTGATTTACAATCGGTTGAAGGCGATTGGGCAATTGGACCGACTTGAACAGATTTATCCGGCTAAGGATTGGAGTACGGCTTGGCATGCGGGGGCTAGGAAGATTGTGCG
>PMCK01000337.1 GCA_003154095.1 Myxococcales bacterium
TAACCGAAGGTTCGGTACCAAAGCTCCTGCAATTCTTCGACGGTCGCCTTGGCCCTATCTCCAAAAAGCTTGCCATACATGGCGACCGTACGAGCCGCCACGTCGGGCGTGCCACCCAAAATTAGCGCCAAAGCGGCGTCATTGACCAACGCCTCATCCTTCATCATCTCGAAGAGTCGGGCCGTTACCTCCTCCGTAAGGCCTGCCTTGCCGATTGCGCGCGCCAACTGATGGCGGGTCTCAATCAGCGAATCCTTGTTGATGAGTCCTATGAGGGCCGGTGCCGTCCCCTGGACGGGACGCGTAATCAAGGTCTCGAGCAAACACATCCGGCGATACTGATCGGATTTCTCGGTGCCCCGATACTCATCGATCTTCTTGGCAACCGTGAGCATGTCCTCGTCGGTTCCGACCCATGCTAGCGCCGCACAAGCTTCCATCTTGCTCTGCTCGTTGTTCTTTACGTCTTGGATGTACTCCATCAACGGCTTGAAGCCCTTGGGATCACCCCATTCGCTCATGCCCTCGGCTGCACCCTTGCCCATGGCACGTAACGTCATGCCTAGAATGGCCAGACCACCCTGCATCAAGCTCTCCATGGTGGCGTCGATTTCCTTGGGTCGCTTCTTGAGCATTTTCTCGAAGACGTCCCAGGAATCCGGGTCCTTGAGCCAGCCCACGTAGCGAAGGGCACTTTGCGCGATGACCCATTCTTCTGGCATCGGCGGCTGTTGGCCTTCCTTCGGCAACGGCGCGTCAGGATTTGCCCACTTGCGGAATGCCGTGATGTCCTTCTTGGAACCGGATGCCGCCAAGGCGCGCATGCCGTTGGCATGCGGCGAGGGCAGTTCGTGAATCCAAAATATCAATGCGTCTTCGGCCTGCTGCCTGATTTCTACGGCCTTTTCTGGGTGGAGTTGGGCCAAATCGGCAATCATGCGGGCGGCTTCCACGCGCTCGTTGTCGTCGCGCTTCAGTTCCATTTCCCAGTCGTGTTGATCGCTGTAGATTTTCAGCGGGTCCATTCTCAGGCGCTTGGCAAGCGTCGGTATGCCGCGGGTGTCTCCGACCTTCGACATGATGAGCGCGGCCTTGGTCTGCCAGTGAATGTGCGGCTTAGTCTCGATGTACGGAGCCAACCAGTCGCCCACCCGGGGATCATTGAGCCTGTCGAGCAACTCGAAAATCTCGCGTGTCTGGTACCAAGACGACTTCTCGTTGTCGCGCGTCACGCTTTCGATCGACAACACGAGTCCTTGTGCGCCAATGCCGTCACGCAATGCCTCGAGGTACTTCGTTCGACTTTCTTTATCCGAGCCGCGCATCGCTTGAATCAGCGGCTGGCGCGCTCGCTCGTCGCCAATCTTGCCCAGGCCAGGGGCTGCTTGTCGCGCAATCTCCTGGTCGCTGTCGCCCAGCAATTTAATAAGGACATCGGTAAACTTCGGTGCCGCATTACGCGACAGCACCGAAGCAACCAACTGACGTACAGCCGGGCTCTCGTCGCCCGCCATGCTAGCCAACTTGTCGAGTGACACGAGTTTGGTGATTTTCTCGGGGTCAAACGCAATACCGCCGCCCATTCGTTGTACTTGGCTCAAATGGCCCGCCCGGTAGAGCACCATCACCTGGTCAAATGCCCGAGTTTCTCCGAGCTCGACCAAGGCCCAAGCTATCTGAGGCTTTGCGCCGGGGCCGGCAGTCTTTAACGCAGCGAGCAAAGCATCCTTGGCAGGATCACCGAGCGGTGAGCCGTAGAACGCCAAACACATGGCGGCATCGGCCTCTACACCTTCGTTGAGATCCGAGAGCGCCTTGGCGGCCAAGGTGACGCCGTCTGGATCCTTTGCCCACGCAAGCTGCTTGAGCGCCTCGCGTTTGAGCTCGGCACTGGCCTCCGTGGCGGCCCATTTGCGCCATTCGGGTATTTGCTCGTTCTTCGGTTTTACGAAGACTTCCTTGGCCTTGGCGACGGCCTCTGGAACAGTTAGCTTTTCCGCATCCTTATGGAAGCCGAAAATCAAGAATGCAGTCAGGCCTCCGACTGCCAAGAGCGTTACGATAATCAGGCCTGGACCAAAGCGCCCCTTCTTGAAGTCCCCGTCGCCAGCGTTGAACGAACCGCCGCCGGGCATACCAGGTGGCCCCATCGGTGGCCCGGCAGGAATGTCGTCGTCATCAGGGGGCCATTTCGCGAAATCCACGCGGCCAGGAATTGGCTGCGGCGCGGGCCTGGGCGTTTCGTTATTCGGACTCAACATGCATCCTCCGCGGCGTTCCAATACTGTCCGTTAAGTTGGGGCGGGCTCGAGATTGGAACGGACGCACGTTATCTCATGCAGGCGGTCGACGGGGAGACGTAGGAAGCAACCAACGGGGGCAAATCGCCTATTGTGTGCCGTCAAAACCCAAAAAACTCACCCTGTGTTCGGTATTGGTCGCAAAGTTACAGCAACACAGGAATTTTGATTACCTGTGCCGATAGCGCCGATGTGAGAAGGTTGCTGCGCCGCAGAGGCAATCCTCTTGACCATGAGCGCTCGTCCAACGTCACTCGTCAGCAAAATGGGACCGCTTGTAACTACATTGCTGGTGACCGCACTGGTCGCGGCGATCTCTTACTTTGCTCCCGAAAGTTGGAGTGCCAGCCTCGTTGGACTGACATTTCTGGGAACGACGTATTGGCTATGCGTCGTGAGCGCAACAACCGAACAAGTGCGCGCCTGCGGACTGTCGCTGGGCGGCCTGTTCGAGTCGGAGCCAATTGAGTTTCGACGCATCGCGCGCGATACGCTCGTTGCTGTAAAGTATGCATTATTGGCCTCGATTCTGATATTTCCACCGTTCATCCTGGCCTTCGTCTTCTGGTGGCACCCGACCCACGCATTTCATTTTCGTGCCCCCCAATCGTGGAATGACGAACTCTTGGGTCAGGCTCTCGTAGTGGCACTGCCCGAGGAGGCTTTCTATCGAGGGTATCTGATGAATGCTCTTGATAAGACGAGCCAGCGAAGGTGGCGACTGCTCGGTGTCGATGTTGGCCCCAGCCTACTTTGGTCGAGTGCGCTATTCGCAATCGGACATTTTGCAACTGACCCGAATCCTTCACGGCTTGCCGTGTTTTTCCCTGCAATCCTGTTTGGCTGGCTTCGAATCAGGACGGGCGGCATCGGGACTGGCGTCGTTTTTCACGTACTTTGCAATGTCTTTGCCTCCATCCTGGGGAGGGGTTACGGTCTGTGGGTGTAATGCTAGTCATGAACATTGTCAGCGAGATTGTCGAGCGCGCTCTGGCGGAGGATTTGGCTGGCGGCGATCTGACCACCGAAGCAACGGTTCCTGAATCTACAATCGCCGTGGGTCGTGCGATTGCACGGGCTCCCTGTGTTGCCTGTGGAGCAGATGTTTTTGCCAAGGTATTTTATTCAATCGACGCAAGCCTTCGCGTCGAGGGCTCGGTCGAGGAGGGGTCGTGGATGGAGGCGGGTCAAGCCCTGTGGGAAGTGGAAGGGTCGGCTCGCAGCATCCTCCTCGCGGAGCGAACGGCCCTGAACTTTGTCCAGCGAATGAGCGGGATCGCTACGCTTGCCCGCAGCTTCGTCAGTGCCCTACCCGAGGGGTGCAGGACTCGCATCACGGACACTCGCAAGACGACACCGGGGTTGCGCCACCTCGAACGCTATGCCGTGCGGATGGGCGGAGCGCACAATCACCGGGATATGTTGGGGTCCGCCGTTCTCATCAAGGACAATCATATCGAAGCGGCCGGCGGCATCACGACGGCCGTCGCCCAGGCGCGCAAGCGCGCTCCCCACACGTCGAAAATAGAAGTGGAAGTCGAGTCCATCGAGCAAGTTGAAGAGGCCCTGTCGGCAGGAGCCGACATAATCATGCTCGACAATTTCTCTTTGGAGCAATTGGACAGCGCCGTTGCACTCGTCAAAGGCAAAGCGCTCTTGGAAGTCTCAGGCAAAATAACCTTGGACCGAATTGCCGATTTGGCACGCCGCGGAGTCGACGTGATCAGCGTTGGAGCTTTGACACACTCGGCACCAGCAGCCGATATCGCGCTCGACATCGAGCGATTGAGTTGATGACGCTTCAATCATCGAAGTGAGACGGTATGAGCATTCCCTTTGACCCCGGACGCTTCGAGCAAATCGCAAGAGAGCGAGAATTGTCATTGGGACAGCCCTTGATTTTCCACCCAACGACAACGTCTACCAACGACATTGCCATGCACTTGTGCCAAGAGGGCGCGCCCCATGGTCTATTGGTTGTAGCCGATTACCAGACCCAGGGGCGCGGGCGACGCGGCAACCTCTGGCATTCGCCAAGCCCCGGGGAAAACCTCCTGTTTAGTTTGATCATGCGTCTAAAGCACGAAAGCGAGTATCCGAGTAATATTACATTGGCGATGGGCCTAGCATTGCGTGACGCCGTCCAGCCCCTTTTGGACAAGGCAGTTCGCATTAAGTGGGCCAATGACGTTCTCGTCGATGACAAGAAACTTGCCGGAATACTTGTCGAATGCCAGTTGCAGAGTGGCCAATTGCCGGCCTTCGTCATTGGCATTGGGCTCAATGTATCGATGCGGGAGTTGCCTGTGCCGATTGACTCCGTCGCGACCTCGCTTTCCCTGCTCAACGCCCGAAGTAACGACCGCGAGACTATCCTGGCTGACATTCTGCAGTGCATCGATAGCCGCGCCCGAAATTGGCAGAGCCATGGATTCGAGTCCATGGCTTCGGAACTCCGTCAATGCGACGCGTTGCTCGGCAGGCAGATTGCCGTCGACGGTGTCAGGGGGCGGTCACTCGGGATCGACGATACGGGGGCGTTGATGCTGCGGGTGGATGATGACGGTAAACCGCGACGTTTGTTGAATGGAACCGTGGAGATAATTAACTTGGGCTAGGTCTTTGCTTCTTTCGCTGCCTTCCAAGCCCCAATTTTGGTGTTCTTGTTATGTATGGTCTTGAAGAACAGAAAGTGTCACCGTGCCTTTCCGGGGATGCTTTGTCGTGTGGGTTCGCGGGGCCCCGACCCCGCTCACAATTCGTACCTTTACGGTCAGGCGGCTTGTGCTGGCACTGGCAGCATTTCGTCGGCAACGGCTTCTGCTAGGCGGCGTCGGCCGCGAAATAACCGGCTCATCACCGTTCCAATGGGTATTTGCATTTGCTCGGCCACTTCGCGGTAACTCAATTCCTCTATATCGACTTTTCTGATTACATCGCCGATTTTTGGCGGCAATTCTTCGAGGGCAGACTCGAGACGCGGCGATATTGTCGTGCTGGGCAACATTGGCTCGGTGTTAGATTCATGGGTGTGATTCTCAGCGGTGAATCTAGCCAAACCCGCGCGTTCCCGAAGCGTGCGCCTGCGCCGTGAAACGAACAGATGAAAGAGAATCTGCTGCAGCCATGCACGTAGGTTTGTCCCTATTTCGAATTGATGGACGTGACTGAGCGCTCTTGCGAGCGTTTCTTGAACGAGATCCTGGGCGTCCGCTTGGTTTCTGCAAAGGCAGCGAGCACGCACGCTTAGGCTTGGAATGGAGTTGAGCAATTCCAGGGCGAAGGATGATGATTCGGGGGCAAACATTGGAAGGGGTCTCCGAGTGTCACCTCAGCAAGCCCCGTGCCAGCGGGCAATATCATGCACAAACGCCGTATCGAGTGGCAATTTCACTCACCTGGCGACGGGTGACGGCGCCCGCCGCTCTGTCATTCTGGCATTTGGCCCGCCGCCTGTGACAGCTCGGCAAGGGCGTCGGGAATTGAATCCGCCAACTCATGCGCGAGCAATCCACGGTCGGAGCCATGCACCCGAGTCCAGCGTCGCGCTGCCCAATTATGCAAATAGACCCCACAAGCAGCAGCGGACCAAGGCGCAAGACTTACAGACAGCGCACCAATGATGCCAGCTAGTACATCGCCTGAGCCACCCGTAGCAAGAGCGGGACAGGGTCCTCCGACTACGAGGGGCAGCATGTCCGGCGCACCCACCAAGGTATAGGCCCCTTTCAAAACGACAACGGCGTGCGTGAGCGCAACTGCCGCCTTTAGCGCTTGAAATCGGTCTGCTTCGACTGACGTTACGTCAGTCTTGAGCAACCGCGCTAGCTCGCCGACATGGGGAGTAAGGATGCGTTTCTCCGGCGACACTGTCAGCCATTCGGGTGACGCAGCTAGCAGTGTAAGTGCATCCGCGTCTACCACCACGGTGACGGCGGCCTGCTTCAATGTCTCCTCGACCAAAACCTTCGAATCGGCGAAAGTCCCAAGCCCAGGCCCGAGAATCACGCACTGGGTCGTTCGGAGCACGTCTCGCAGTTGTTGCCGAACGTCGGTAAAATCCAGAGCTTTTGTCATCGCTTCGAGTACGCGCGACTCGATTGCATCGATTGTCGATTGATAGCCTACGTGAGTCACTAGTCCGGCACCGGCACGCAGTGCTCCCTCGGCAGCCAGCAGCGCTGCACCCGTGGTACCCGGGCTGCCGGCGACCACGGCGACTCTCCCAGCCAGACCCTTGTGAATCGTCGATTTCCGACGCGGTAACCATTGCACGACTTCCTGCAATTCGACTCGCTGCGCGGTGCTCCCGACTTGCTTCCAGCTGTCTGCCGGAATTCCCAATGAGCCGATGCTCAATTCGCCAACGCATTCGACGCCTGACGTTGAAAAAAGGCCGACCTTTGGATGCGCGAATGTCACCGTGACATTCGCCCTTACAACGCCACCCAGGACGCTACCCGTATCTGCATCCAACCCACTGGGGATGTCCAACGCGCAGCACGGAATTTGGCTTTGGTTCAGTAACTCAACCACATCCATGTAAAGCCCAGTCAAAGGCTTCGACAGGCCGGTTCCAAACAGTGCGTCCACTAGGAGCTTACTGCCCGAAAGCTCGTCCTTTACCGTGCGCAGTTGCGTCGAATCGGCGACCCATTGAACCTGACCGCCGCTTCCCGAAAAGGCCGCTGCCATTTGCGCTGCATCTTTGGTGAATTTTTCCGGCGCGCCCAGGGCGACGACTCGCACTTGGCAACCCGCACTGGCAAGGTGTCTGGCAACTACGAATCCGTCACCCCCATTGTTACCAGTACCGCAAACGACGAGGGACCGCTTGGCGCGCTCGGGCCATCGTTTGAGAATCACTTCCGTGGCGCTGCGCCCCGCATTTTCCATCAACACCAAGCTAGGGATCTTCGCCTGATCGATCATCAACCGATCTAGAGCTTGAATTTGAGCCCGCGATAGGATTGGCGTCATGGACCGCGATCGTTCCGAGTTAATTCACGATTGGTTCGATTGAGTTACAGCCGGTTGCCGGCCCAGTTATTCGGATTCACCGAACCCCCATTCGTCGCCAAATAGGGTTGACTTAGGTGTTGGAAGCGGGACGCCGCCTGGCCCATCCCGACGCACGACGAGCGTCTGGCGCGTTAGAGTATCGTGGTTTTCCCTGGCCACGATCGTTATCACATTGACGCCTGGGTTCAGTTCCGCATCCACGGAAAAGGCCAATCGCTTTGCGTCCGTCGCGTTCCGATTGGATTGATAGTGTACCTTGCGCGTGCCAACGAAGACGAACGCATCCAGAACCCGATCCGAATCGGTAGCTACGCCCTGGATTCGAACATGGTCTGTCGTGGTGGCAAGCTGCATCGGGCTAACCTCCAATAGCGGAGGGGAATGGCGTAGCGTCGTCTTGAACTTCACGGAGGCTGCGCGATTTGCCGCTTGTGTGAGAGCCGAGGTCAATACCCAAGCGGTCCGGTCTGCGCTCAAGCGGATCTGGGTGAAATCATTGACGCGCCCTACCCTGTCCACGACACTGCCTCGGTCCAGATCGCCAACGTTGGCCGAATCTGGTGACGGGCGCGCAAACACCTTTGCGCCGTCGGACGCCAGCATCCGCCCCGTCACTGGTTCCACCTTGCTACCGGCCTGCGCAACCGGAATGACCAATTTCGCACTTGAATTGACGCGAAGATCACGGTCGACAACGCTCAAGTCGAGCTTTATCGAGTCATCTTCCATCGAATCGAGAACGTCGAACGTGAACGCAACCTGTTGCTCGTCTCCCGGGTTCAAATTCGAGACGTCAAATCGACCCGCTTGCAGAAGAATGCCGTCTCCAGTCAAATTGCGAAGGTATGCCTGAGTTTCATAAGCGCGACCCGTTCCGACATTCTTGACCGTCAAGTAAACGGTCGCCCCCTCGCCTCGCACCAATTGGCCGTCGCCATTACCGGGCCTGTTGTCGGCAATCTGGTAGGTATAGGCAAACACAGGCCGCTTGAGGCTAAGCGTTGTCGGCCTCAAATCGGCATTCGGGGGCGCCTCGCTGCCCTCCGCCGAGAATTGAATTCGAAGCACGTCTTGCCGCGTGATTGCGTCAAGCGGTATCACGCAATTACGCTTGGCGTTGTCCGGAAGCGGCTTCGTAGTTGCGAGCTTGCGCCCCTCTACTTGGCACCAGCCAAGCGGTACGCGAGCGGTGCGACTCTTGCCGGGATCGATACGACCGAACACCAACTCCTTTTCATCGAAGTAGCCGCTGTCGCTCTTGGTAATGGCGCGTAGCCGGTAAACTGGAGCGGCCGAATGGTTCTCGACCTCCACTTCGAGCGACATGGGCTCGCCTGCCGTTACAGTATCGTTCTTCCGATCGGTCTTGGCCTTTACGACGAAATCACGGGCAACGGGACCGTTCTTGACATCGGCCGGGGGCGCTGAAAAATCGATCCCAAGCTTGCTGAGCTCTGCCGCAATCGTCGTCATCTGCTGCAATTGCTTCTTCTCGATGAAATGTCGCGCCGATCGCAATTGCTCGGTGCGCTTGGTTCCCGATATTGCCAATGACAATTCCTTCGCGAATTGGATCGGGAAGTCTAGAGAGAACTCGTCATCGATGTCCCCGCCTAGTTCGCGCATTCGCGATCGCTGGGCTTCTGGCAAATCGTATCGTAATGTGAATGTCGGCCTGTCAGTGTTGCGTCGCCCTTCGTTCGAAAGGCTCTTCGAAAGGTCTCGCTCTCGCGTCAAATTCTCGACGTGATAAATATCCATGTCGAGAGGATCAGCTGTCATGGGATCGAGCTCTACATCCGGAGTCACACCAACGCCCTGGATGGACACATTACCCGGGGTCAAATACTGGGCAATCGTAAGCTTCAGGGCTGCGCCGTCCGGAGTAACGCGGGGAAAAACCAACTGGACAGTGCCCTTACCAAATGTCGTCTGACCTACTACTACGGCTCGATCTTGGTTTTTCAGGGCTCCCGCTACAATCTCACTCGCGCTCGCCGAACTACCGTTGGTAAGCACGACTATCGGATAGTCAGGTTCTGTTCCATCCCGCGTTGCCTTCTTGTCCTCACGGCCCTCGTGTTCCCCCAAGGTGGAGACGATGACGCCCTCTTCCAGGAACACATCGGCCACACGTGCCGCTTGCTCCAAGAGACCTCCAGGGTTGCCTCGCAGATCGAGAACGAGCCCCTTGAGTTTTGTTGGGTGCGACAGGGTTTGCATCGCCTTTAGCAATTCATCCGCCGTGGTTGCCTGAAATTGCTTGAGTCGAACATAACCAACTCCATCGCCCAGGGCTTTTCCGTCTGCGGATCGAATGCGAATTTCCTCTCTAACGAGAGTAAATGGGCGCGACCCAGTCCAGCCTTCTTGGCCATCTCGATGCACCCAGACCGTTACGTGCGAGCCGGCTTTGCCGCGAAGTCGGTTCACGGCATCGTCCAGGGGCATATTCAAGGTCGATTCGTTATTGATCTTGGTGATTCTGTCGTAGCGTTTCAGGCCTGCTCGCCCGGCGGGTGTGTCGGGCATGGGTCGCATGACCGTCAATTGTTGATCACGGATCGAAATTACGATGCCAAGTCCGCCGAAATGGCCGGACGTCGAGAGATTCATCTCCCGGTAAGCCTCCGGACTCAAGAACACGCTGTGCGGATCGAGCGTGCGCAAGATTCCGTTGCACGCCGCGTACTCGACCTCACGCAGGTCGAGCTCTGGATCCTTCTTGAGGTGTTCATTGAGGAAGACGAAGACTTCACGGAGCCTCGCCGCTACGTCCCAGATGGCTTGAACATTATCGACCCGAAACTCCCGCGCTTCGGTTTCTATCTGCACCTTCACGTTCGGGGACTTTTCCGTATAGTGGACGATGACCTGGGCTACATCCTTCTGCACTTCGTTCAAGGCACTCAGGAACATTTGGCGCGGTTTGATGCGCGGCGGATCGACGTATTTATCGCGGATTGTGGAGAGCGTCTCGTGGACGGCAATCAGTTGGGTCAAGTCGTAGGGTGCATTGCTCTTGCCCGAGGAGGTAACCGCGTGCGCTATCTCGAGACCACGCCACAGCCCTCCCGTTCCACGCCAAAGTGTGAAGAAGGACGCAAGCCCGAAGATTCCGAGCACGCAGGTTATTCTCAACGCTCGTTCGAATGTGCGCATCGTGCGGGCCGAAGTATAGGCAAGCACTTCAAATTGCGCGAGTTCTCCAGGCAATTACTCGGGGCATTATGCAAATTGGCCCGAGAATATTGCCCGCTTTGCCCCAGCGCCCGAAAATTTGCGGCTAAAGTTTGCCTGCACCGGCCTGTCGCCAGGTCCCCTTGCCTACTTCTTCGGCGCGCTGCCGGTCCCGCGCGCCGCCTCGTCCTGCTCGATCGAATAGCGCACCAAGGCCCGCAAGGACTTATTCCGTTCGACGTTCCCGAGCAGGACCTTCAAGTCCTCGTAAACGGAAGGATCGGTGAGCAGGGCGCCTAACGTTCCCTTACCCGCCCGAACGTCAGCCAAGATGCCATGGACATCGTTCAATATTTGGGTGATCTGTACGAGTGATTGGTCGGCATTCCCGTCGCCGTATAGGAGCGCGCGGGCCATGCCTTTGCCCTCGCGAATTCCTCTTAGCGAGGTTTTGAGTTCCTCGGCAGCGTCACCAATCTGGGCCACGCTCTTTGCGGAGTCTTGCGAATAAAGCAATTCATGTACGAGACCCGGACCCTTTTCGATGCGCTCGGTAATGTCAGCAACTGCACTGAGAGAGTGCTCCAGTTGTACCGCCGACGCCTGTAACTTATCGATCGTATTGGATATTCGATCAGCCTCCGCGCGATCGCTGAGGAGGCGAGAAACGTAACCGGGACCCTCATCGGCACTGCGTAGGATATGACTGAGGGATTCAACCGTTTGTCGCAAATTTTCCTGCAAGGCCGGGTTGGCAAACTGCGAAGTGGTTGAGTCGAGATTTTCCATGATCTTCTCGGCTTTGGCCGTAATGGAACCCACTCGACTCAGTGCGGTTTGGAGATCCTTAGGGTCGTGTTCGGCCTCGATGATGCCTCCCGGCAAAATCGGGGGCAACCTGGGATTGCCAGCAATAATCGAGATCATTTTGTCGCCGAGGAATCCCTTTGACTCAATCTTGACTTTGCTATCCTTGCGGATGCGGCGGGCCTGAGATTTGACGACCGAAAACTTTACGTGCAAAAGGACGTCACTGGAGTCCTCGGCATAACCGACTGATTCAATCGTGCCTACGTCGATGCCACCCATCCGTACCGAAGAACCTGTCTTGAGGCCTTCGACATCATCGAAAATAGCGCGAAATGACACTTTCGAAGAGAAAATTTGTCGCTCGTCCCCAATCAGGAAGACCACCAGACCGACAAATAACAGCCCGATAAGTACGAAGACTCCTACTTTGACTTCTCTCGACGAGACCATGGACTCGCCCGGGAGCATTGCTCATTCGGAACGCCCCGTCACGTCGCACCGCATTAGTGGTTTTTTCGACGCAATTGTGCCTGCCGGCCTCAGGTCCGACATGATGACCCGAAGCTATGTGGAGTAGCCCCAGGTTGT
>PMCK01000165.1 GCA_003154095.1 Myxococcales bacterium
AAGAGCGTGCCAATGACACAATTCGGCAAGGAAGATGCGAACATTACCCAAGGGGCCGTCGTCGCCAGCAAGCTTCTCGGCGGTGTCCTGCAACAAATCAAAGACAAGCGGGCCAAAAAGGACTCAGACAAATTCGACAAGCTACGAACCCACCGCGAAAAGCGACTCCTGTTGCAACGAACCAAGGCCGTCGCTTNNACATTTCTACTTTGCCTTGACAAGTGCGTGCACCTAAAGCGGAATTTTGAGCAGTCTTGGAGTATAACTTCTAGGGGGACCCTGTAGCAGTTGCTGTTCCGGTTCCGGTAGAGACTTGACTACCGCTACTCGTCGATGTCCCGGTTGCGGTACCTGTGCTGCTGTCGTTGCTAACCTGACAGGTCAAACCTAGTATGACCGAAGAACAAGGACAAGCCTGACCGGTGCAAACAAAAGAAATCCCGGTAGTGGTGCCAGTGCTGCTGCTTGTGGAGCAGCTACTATACGCAAGTGTTTGAGTGTCGGTGTCGGTTCCAATGCAGAACCTGTTAGTGGGGGCACCACAGCCACAACCGGTCGCCGTGTGCGTACCCGTGGAGGTACCGGTAGCCGAGCTGGTCTTGCTACCATCAGCGGTCTCAGAGCCCGTCAAGGTACCACTCCCACTGGTAGTGCCGCTTTCGGTTGTGGTATCCGTACTGGTGCCACCAGCACCGGCACTGCTCAACACCGTTGTGGTGCCCGTATCGGTGCCACCGGCACCATCGGCAGTACCTGTGACGGCTCCCGCATCAGAAGGGCCTGCAACCGTTGCGGTGCAGCCGCCGGTTACCAATAAGAAGCTTGCACGAGCAGTGACATTGCGCCAACAACGAGTCAGCAATTTCGGAAAAGAGTCGTTCATGCATTGGCCCTCCGCGCAAGTGCAAATAGAGTGGATATCCATCAAGGTGAACTCGTCTAATAGAAGCGGTACCACTGGAACTTTATTTGGTCCTGATGACCTTGCACTTGGTTCGCAGTGGCGAGGACTGGATCCGTTGAATTACCATTACTTGTCATCGTTATTTGTGTCGGGTTGTCGTATTGATACGCACGCCAATTCTCGCTCGGATTGTAGAAATCCGCACCCATCATTAACGCTGTACCGAAATTGGCCAGGTGCGGCGTGCCCGCACCTGAGGTCCGCTCCACAATCCACTCAGCCGAGCCACCCGTAAACTGAATGAACGAGGGTAGTCGACCATCGTTGTCGGGATCGTTTGGATCGCACCCTCGGCAATGTGGTTGACCATTGTTGTCGACATAGTACCAGCCGCCGTAGTCTGAGTAATATGCGTTTGTGTTTTCGTCCCAGAAGTACCACCAAGCGTAAAGCGGTTTGGTGAGCGATGTCTTTGGATTTCCATTGATGTCACCAATCCAAAGCTCAATGTACACGTAGTGCCATGGTCTGAACCCCATGTCCCAGGTAACCATGGAGCAACATTGACCGTTCCCCGTCGNNGGACGGGAGTGCCGTCTTCGTGAATCACCTGGACCCACGAATAGTAACCACGAACGCAGGCAATGTCACCACCACTTAGGTAGCATGTTACATCTTGTTCTGATGCGCCCTGCCACATGTCTCCGTTGGAATAGGTTACACTACCGTCGCCAAGACCCACCCAGAGACTTGACGTATCGACATAACCAAAATTGTTGGTTTCCCCGTAAGGATATGGCACCTGCCACACGGCTTGCACTTGCGTATAAGCGGGGTGCGATGTTGCCCTGTATCCTGCCCAAGCCCAGAAATATGTCCCGCCGCGCAATCCAGGCATAGGAATGGGCCTGCCAGATACCTTGGTAGAGGCCCGTGACACGAGATCGAGCCATTGTTGGTACCTGTCGGGCGCCTGAGTCGGGTCAGGTCGTGGTGGAAAGCCCATGCCTACCAATTGCGCATCCGTGTACGAAAGTGGGTCACCCGTGAGGGCAGGACGTATGGTTCCTTTTGGGGCTGGTGCCGTCAGAGCTCGCGCATTTGCACTGGCCTGCAATTGTAAAGAGTAGGTGCCTACGTTGCCGCGCAAGTCCCGGCAATTCAAGAGCAAAGTGTGAACACTCGTTGAGCTCGATGTGTTGTAGTAAAAAGTGACGCCGCCGGAGTCATTGGAGGGGACATTCAGGCAGTCACCTCCAGCAGTTACGTCTGCGGGACATAGAGTGCATGCCGCGTTGGGCAACACTTGAGCAACCACAGCGTTGTCAGCGCCACCTCGAACTTGAAGCACGGAACTCGCCGAGACTTGCAATTCTGCAGCCGAACTCGAGGCGCGCGTATCTTCATCCTTCGGTGCGCTCGTTGCGCAACTTGCAATCAGAGGCATGATGGCAATTGTAGATTTTACCCCATACTTTCTTGGTTGATTCATAATTCCCCGCGTCTCCTGCGTTGATGTAAAAAGCGCCGCCCGCTAAGTCTTTTCCGAAATTTGATACGATAAGCAATGGGTGTCAAGGCCAATGTCAGGGCGGGCGCACCATCTGACATGGGCACGCCGGCAATTAGTCGGTGAACTTCGGCGCTAGGCGGGTCACGGACGGTAAACCAATGACTGCTTGGTAACCTGGTGCCTTGATGCAGTGCTTTGAAGTTCTTGGCGGCAGATTAGCAGCCCGTTGTACCGACACAAGCATCCCAAATAGGCGACAGCCCACCAACGCAGGGGTAATGATTGATGGGCTTTCTGGGGAACTGTGGTGGCTACATGAGTCCTCCGCCGCATGATCGTTCAGATTTCCGTTATGTACAAGTCTTGAACTTCCGGCTGGCTTGGGCCAAATAGGTCGCGTCTTGGCCACCCATCGGCCAGGCGCCAAAGCTGCTCCAATTTAGCCATCGGGTAACGTCTGACTGAGCGACGGTGAACTCGTACGGGTGATCGAGGCGTGATTTGACGGGATGATGGGGTTTAGAATACCTCAGCTTCCGATGGATGAACCCCTAACCATCAGCGTTTGACGGATCACGATTCAAGCGGTTCTTCGTCCAAGACGGCGTGCTCAAATTGTGGGGACGATTTCTTGATTGTGCCGGCACGAAAAAGACGTTGGCCCATTACACGCTGAACGCCAACAAATCGAGCCTCACGAAGTCCAAGTCGTACGAACCGTCCGCGCGTTTGAGTTCCGTGCGAGCCCGCTTCTCGGCCAACTCGCGAAACGCCTGTCGGTTCTGCTCGGGCAGGTTGGGCTC
>PMCK01000254.1:0-2182 GCA_003154095.1 Myxococcales bacterium
TTGTCTCAACCATTGCGAAGAGTAAGACTAGCGTGTAACGCGGCATAAGGAGTCCTCAAGAACCACTTCATTGTAACACGGAGCCAAGCGCCCCGCTGCCAATTGCCTCGCTGCAGCACTGTCCAAGCGGATTTCTTCGTCGCCCGCGCCCTTCGCCGGCGACCTAAGGCGCTTTCCCGAGTGGGTCCTTCTTGATGGCGACATGCCCCGGTTGTTGTCGCACACGCGTGAGCCAGCGTTCGACGCTGGCCGGCACGGTGAAGCCCACCGCGGCCGCCGATTGTGTGTAACCGAAAAGTGCGATGTCTGCGATCGTGTAGCCCTCGCCGACGAAGAACGACCGCTCCGCAAGGTGCTCGCCCATTACGTCGAGGGCCGCTTGGCCCCGCGTGGTTACTCGCGTGCGCATCTCAGCCGAGAGATTCTCGAGGCCGCCCCAGTAGGTCCAGAATTTGAGAACGGCGATGTACGGCTCGTGACTATATTGCTCGAAAAAAAGCCACTGAAGCGTCTGCGCTCGGCTCAGTCGATCCGAGGGCAGGTAAGGGGTTCCGTCGGCCAGGTAATACAAAATGGCATTCGACTCAGCCAGGCAGGTGCCGTCGTCGAGTTCGAGCACCGGGATGCGACCATTGGGATTCTTGGCCAGGAACTTCGGTTCGCGCGTTTGCGACGGATTGGCGAGGATGTCGAGATCTTCGACATCGTATGCGATGCCGAGGTGGCTCAGCAATAGATGGACCTTGTATGAGTTCCCAGAAGGAATAGTCGAGTCGTAGAGTTTCACGACGAATGCCTAGTGTTGCGGTTCGACTAACGCAACCCACATAGGTCGAATTTCGATGCTTCACTACACACGGCCACGGCGCCCGCTGCCAGACTACCCGCAGGGGCAATTCCCGAGCAGATGCCAGGCAATTGTGAGCCTTCCCTAGTGGATCCCACTCGCCTTCATTACTCCTCCTTCCGCGCCGGATAGTGGATGAAAGACGATGAACGCGCTCGGGTCAATCTGACGAACTAAGCCCTCCAGGCGTCCGAGTTCCAGGCGTGTTACGACGCAGTACAGAATTTCCTTTTCCGTGCCGCTGTGACCCCCAGTGCCATGAAATACGGTGACGCCGCGTCCGAGCTCGCCGGTGATGCTGGCGCGGATCTCCGAGTGCTGCTCGGACACGATGGTTACTGCCGTGTGTTCATCTATACCGTAGAGTATGTAGTCCAAGGTTTTCGTCGCTGCAAAGTAGGTTACGATTGAATAGAGGGCTGCGTTGATGCCAAGCAGTGTCATCGAGGCCAAGAATAGAATGATGTTGAAGGCCATGATAACGTCACCCACTTTCAGGAGGTGACTGCGCTTGCTGATCAATAGAGCCGCGATTTCAGTGCCGTCGAGGACTGCCTTGCCGCGCATGGCAAGGCCAATTCCCGCGCCTATGAAGAGTCCGCCGAAAAGTGCAGTAAGTAGGGGATCCGGCGTGACATCGGGATAAGGGATTATTGCCAGCGCCAGCGCCAAACCCCCGATGCCAAGCGCACTTCGCAGTGCGAATGCCCATCCCAATTGGCGGTAGCCAATCGCGATGAAGGGCAAATTGACGACAGGCAGCAACACGGCAAGCGGCACGGGTGTAACCTTGGCGAGCAGCATCGACACGCCGGTTACGCCGCCGTCGATGAAGTTACTCGACATCAGGAACCCCTTGAGCCCCATTCCAGCGGATAAAACGCCGAGGAGAAGCAGACCCGCGCTCAGGATTTCCTGAGTTACGGCGTTAAAGCGACTGCGTCCTTTGCGCGATCGGGAAGGCGTGTCTTCACTCGGAGATGACATGGGTCAGACTTAGAGCAGTCGCGCCACGCGGGCAACTTGCTAGAGCCCATCGTTTGGGGGCTTGGCCCTATTAGAAAAGGGCATCTCCTCACGGCTGCGGGTGTACTAGTGTGCCCTTCCGGACTTACCGCGCGCAACGTATACCCGTGTCGCGACTGCAAACGTTAGGATCGGTCGACAGGTAATGGTCACGCATTGCAGCACGCAAGTCGATCGCATAGCGGCCCCAGCTGCCGCCCCGAATTACGCGGAAGCTCCCAGATGTTTGCGCGCAGTCAGTGCAAGTGGAAAAAGTGTAGTCCGCGTAGTAGTCAAAGACCCACTCGTTCATGTTACCGGCGAGGTCCA
>PMCK01000254.1:2306-18407 GCA_003154095.1 Myxococcales bacterium
ATACCAACTGACGCAATTGATTGCGAAGCCTTCGTTGTCGCCCGGCGCGTCTGTCCAAGTCGCATGATGCGTGTCAGACGAATTGTTGCACTTTAGCGTGTCCACGAGCGATGCCGGGTCGGTTGGCAACCGCGAATTCCAGGATGCGTCCCACCCCGTTGCAGTATTGGCCGCATTGAATCCAGCGCCTGCGAGCGGAAAACCGTAGGTTGTATGCCACCGGTTATAGTCCGTTACGAATTGGCGGAATCGACTCACCGTGACTTCGTACTTGTCCAGGGAGAAGCTGGCGACCGTCGCTGTGTGTTCGGGCAGCTCCCAGGAATAACCACCCTCAAAATAATCTGCAGACTTCGAGCTGGTACTACGACCCATAGGGAAGGTACCGCCGGGTACGCTGATGGCAGTGCAACAGCTTTCGCCTTGACATAATGTGGTCAGATTCTGACAACTCGGGGATTGGGGTTTGAATGTCGAACTGGCGGCGGTCGTTCCTCCAGTGTTGCCCAGTGGCGTCGAACCTGCTGTTGGTTGAGACCCGCCTTGAGTCGCGCCGCCGGTGGCGAGAGGGGTGCCCGCTCCTAGATCATCCAGTTGGGTTCGCCCACCGCAGGCCATAGACGAGAGTAGCGGCAAGAGGACGAACTGCGGGTAGCGCCCAATTGTAACTAAGAAAGGCTGCACCGCGCATAGGTTACGCAGCGCCGACGGCTAACGCAACGTGTAGGTCCTGCCCACAATTATGCTCAGGTTGTAAGTTCCGGGGGTCGGGCAATGTTTGTTGATCGGCAATAGTCTCGCCGATGTACTGTAAGGTGAGCAATGATTCGGCGTTTACCAACGTAGATTCCGGAACTCAACGCCTGTATCGCTGTCAGAGGGGATATGTCGCGGACTCACTCGTCGATATTGAGCCATGTTTTCAAAGCGCCGCGTTTGGGGCCGGGGCACCAAACGCCACACAATCAAAACGTCGCGACGGATGCACAGGTAGCGCGAGAAAATCTAAGGCACAGGTCACCGACTTTGCAGGTTAGCACGGCAAACAGGGCTTCACCAATTGGGAGGAGTTCAGTCATATATCTCTTGGCGCTTTTGACGTTTGTCGGATGTGAGCGTTCCACGTCTCTCAGCGTGGCAACGGGCGAGACTTTCGCAGAGCTTCGTGCGGTCAAAGGGGAGATTACCGTCAAAGCGCCGGGAGCCCTAGCGCGTGCACCGTTACCTCGCGAGCGACTTGTCGAAGGCGAGCAGGTGACATTGCCGCCCGGCGCACTCTCCTGGATGCGACGCGATGCGGGCGCCACTTGGCTCGTCAAAGGTCCTGCGCAATTCACCGTCCGAACTGGCAACGTCGAACTGAGCTCAGGCCGCGCATTCGTGGATACGGAAGCGGGTCCTCCGGTTGCCATTGCGACTCCGCGTGGCCCAGTCGAACTCTCGGATGCCCGTGCCAGCGTCGAGGTGCTCGCCAATAAGGAAACGGTAATTTATGTACTGCGCGGCACGGTGCGTGCTGCCAATGCAGGTCGTGCAGGTCCTGGCGAGCTTGTCACGTTGCATTTGGATGGCACATCGGCACGTACGGCCCAAGTTGCCTGGGATGACTGGACCGGCGGTCTCGCGACGGCCGATCCGGCGGCAGATCCCGCGCCTTTCGGCATGGGAACGGTGGGTGCGCGGCCGCCCGGTGACAAGGGCAAGCCGCGTTTTTCACTCGTCGTGCAGAGGCTCGACGTCAATGTGACGGTCGATCACGACTTTGCGGTGACCGAAGTCGATCAGACCTTCGTCAATCCGAGCAGCGATATCGTCGAAGGAATTTTCAGCTTTCGCACGCCACCCGCCGCCGTTCTTCAGCGCTTTGGCGTCGATCGCAACGGTGATTTGGTCTGGGGGAGAATTCAAGAGAGCGCTCTAGCGGTCAAGCAATACGAAAGCAACGTGTACGCGGGATCTACCGAGGATCCCGCGCTCTTGCAATGGGTTGGGCGCGGCGCCTATAACGCCAGGCTCTATCCAATTGGGGCCGGCACATCGCGGCGCGTCGTTACCCGTTACTCGGAATGGCTGCCGCGCAACGGCCCGCGCGGCGAGCGGCGCCTGTACGTTTATCCGATGGCCGCCGAGGGTGCCAAGAGTTCGCTACCACGCATTGAAGAGCTCACTGTCACGTTCGACTTGTCACACGCTGCCGCTCACATCATTAGGGCTGGCATGGGAGGCAAGCGCGAAGGCGACAAAGTGATTGTCAAGGCATTCGACTTCGTGCCGCGCGCCGATCTCTCCGTCGAATTGTTCGACGACGGCCAGGCCGATCCCGTCGCCTATCGCGCTCCGCATGCGCTCGCGGCCGACGATGCTCCCGAAAAGGCGGAGGCCGGATTTGCCGATAAGGTATCGAAGGAGGAGCCCGACTATCTGCTAATTCCATTGCGCGCGAAACCCGCCACGATCCAGTCGTCACATGGCTTGGACCTGGCAATTGTCGTTGACACTTCAGCCGCGACCGAGCCGGGCGCACTCGCGATCGCGCGGAGTATGGCCGCTGCATTGCTCGCGCACCTCGGTCCCGACGATCGCGCCGCGCTCTGGGCAGGCGATGCGACTCTGCGCCCCGTAGTGGACGGCAGCGGCGCGCTCAGTTCCGTCGACGCAGCTCGACGTCGCGCGTGGCTCGCGGGGCTCTCGGGGGTTGAACGCGGTGGCGCTACGGATCTGGGTGCCCTATTGACAGATGCAGCCAGCAAGCTCGATCCCAAGCGGCCGAGTGCCGTTGTCTATATCGGTGACGGTCTTCCAACTGTAGGAGAAATCGCTCCGAAGGCATTGCGCGAGCGTTTAGCGAGGCTGTCGCAAACGACGCGAGTCCTCGTCGCGGCACTCGGTAGTAACGCCAATCTGCCGTTGCTCGAAAAGCTCGCACGCGGTGCGCCCGTCGAGCCCATTGGCGACGCTTACGGAGCGGCGCGTGCTGCACTCAGGTTGCTGGAAGCCGCGGGTCGTCCCATGTGGCTGGGTGCCACGGTGGACCTGGGCTCAGGCGTTGAGCGATTGTTGCCTCGCGAGCTACCACCCATTGGCATGGACGAGAATGTGCTCGTTGTGGGACGCATCACGGGCGCCTCACCGAGCGCCGTGACGATTCGCGATGGCATCGACACGCTCACTCGGCGATTGTCGGTAATAGAGCTGGCCGACTTGGGTGATCTGCGCAGGCGCTGGGGTGAAGCTCGACTCGCTGAGCTGATTGAAGAAGGCGCAGGGCGCTCGGCGCTCGTTGAGATTGGGCGTCGATTTGGACTCGTATCACCGTTTACCTCGATTTACGTTCCAACCAAGCGCGAAGTCGAGACTGCAGAGGAGTCCCCCGAAACAAAGGCGCAAGAACTCGCCGATCGCCGTCGCCGCTGGAAGCCCTGGCTCCGATCGCCCGCTGAGTATGCAGCAAGGGCCGTTGAAGAGGAAGCGGACGTCAAGGAGGGCGGCACGGGCACTCGCGCCAAGGGCGAAGTTGGTTCGATGGGGAGACACACTATGGCGTTGAGTGGGCCCAGCGCGGTCCACGGCCTGAAGGATAAATCGGAGCCTCACGCCGCACGGGCGGCCGCTCAACGAGAAGCCCAAGAATTTGGCGCGATTGGTCTTCTCAATGCACCGCCACCAGCGGCAAGCGCCGGAGGATCTAAGCAAGGCGCCGAGCTGGCGCCCGTTGCGGAGCCGGTCCCTGCGGTACCCGCCAAGCCGCAAGCCACGGGCGCTACGAATGATGAATTGCGTGCCCTCGACAACGCACCGGCGGTTAACTTTGGTAGAGCAGAGAGGGAAGAAGAAAAAGGTCCATACCCTACTCAACTTGCACGAAAGTCTCGTGAACTCGCTGATGGCGCCAAGAAATCGAATAACTGTTCGCCGGGTGATCCGCTGTGTGACTCAGCGGAAACGTCTAACGTCATTCGGCCTGGAGCTGCAGGCGGTGGACTCGGCAACCTAGGGGCAGTTGCGGGTGGAGGTCTTGCCGATACCGGATCATTCGGGAAGGGTCGCCTGAGTGGAAATCACAAGACCGTTGCGCCGATTATTCGCATGGGTGCGGTTACGGTCTCCGGTCGCCTGCCACCTGAGGTCATTCAGCGTACCGTGCGTCAAAGCTACGGCCGCTTCAGATTGTGTTACGAAAAGGGTCTCGAGCGAAATCCAAATCTTCAAGGTCGAATAAGCACGCGGTTCCAGATTGGGCGAGATGGCTCCGCATCCAATGCTGCAAACGCTGGATCCGATTTGCCGGACCAGGCCGTAGTCGATTGCGTTGTAAACACCTATACGTCAATGAGCTTTCCAATGCCGGAAGGGGGCCTCGTTACCGTGGTTTACCCCCTCTTATTTGCACCCGGACAGGGCGCGGCGTCACGACAAAATCCAAGTCAGGATGTTGCTCGGGTGCCCCATCAGTCGAGCCCGCCGGGTCCACTGGGCGCTGTTGGACACGAGCCGCGTCCCTGCGGTCCCGCCGCAGATCTTCCGCTCGACGAGCGCCGCGTATTGTGGCGAGAGCGGCTCAGCAGCGTCGGTTCTCCTGGTGAGGCAATTGCCATCTATCGACAGGCGCTCTCGGACTGCGAGGCTCCAGGTTGGCGCGAACGACAGTCCATTTTGATCTACATGGTCGATCGAATGGGCAGCGTGCGGCAGCGGGTGGACCTTTGGCAAGCGTTGCTGAAATATCCGGGAGCGGCAGATGTCGTTTACCGGTCGATGATCGTGCGCATCCAATCGGCTCAGGAGCTCCGCGAGTTGCACGACGCGCTCGGCCTGGAACGGATTGATCCGTCGTTGCTCGCGGGGATACTCAAGCAGCACAAGTCCGCCGCCGAGCGACTCACACTCTTACACAATGCAGCCTTGCGTTGGCCCGATGACGCCGAGTTAGCCCTCCAGGTGCTCGATGCTTACGAAGACGCGAGCGACGACGCAGGTGGACGCGCTTGGGCCCGGCGGCTCCGACGTCGAGTGGATGCGACAGCGCACGTTCACACGAACATCGGCGAGTACTATTTGCGCCTGTCGCAACACGAGTCCAATCCTGCAAAAGACCGCGATGCCAACGAAGCGCGCAGGGCATTTGGAGAACTCGTCGAGTTTGCCCCCGAAGATCCCGTAGCGCGTCGTCGTCTGGGCGATCTGTTGCGCACCCACGGCTGGTACGAAGAGGCATTTCGCCAATATGAGACGCTCGCTCAATTGGCACCCGATGACGCGTCGATTCCGCTCCTGTTGGCGGCCGCGGCGCAGGGCATGGGAAAGGTCGAAGAGGCCGTGCGCTGGGCTGAGAAGGCCATGACAGTGGGTTCGCCCGATGGCACAAGCGAGCTTTCGCGCTCGGCACGGGCGCTGGCGAGCGCATTTTTGGCCTGGGCTTGCGATGATGCACGGTCCCATGGGCGAAAAGACGAAGCAGACCGATTGTTGAATCGCGTTCGCCGGCTTGCCAATGCAGAGTCGTCCGGCAACGTTTCGATTCACTTCCTGCTCACCTGGTCGCATCCCGAATTGCGACCGGCGCTTTGGACATCGGCCCTCGGAATACTGACGCCCGCGGCTGACAACTTTCCACTCTTTGGCGTAGCGCAGGCATTCGTGCCCGCGACGCCGGCGCCATCGGTGCAACTCCGCTTGGATACCGAAGATGCCGAGCGCGCCGCCCGATTGGGCGCGCAGGCAACGTTGACGGCAATCGCGGGGGAGGGAACTGATGCTGAGCGGGTCGCCCACTTGGCCATAACGTTCGGCACCGCTGGGCAACCGGTCGATCACGTCAATGTGACGCTTACGAACGGCGCGCTGCATCAGGAGGCGTTATGAAACTCAATCGCCTACAGCGCTCGGCAGTCATCGCCTTTGCGGGTGTCATCGTCGCCTCGATTGCAGTGTTAGTGCTCGCGCATAGATCCGAAAGGGCCGACACCGGCGTTTACACGGTCGGGGACGTGCAAGTGATGCATGCAAGCGTTAAACTGAGCGGTCGCGAAGTGCGAGGGCACGCGCGCCTCGCTGACGGTGACCGGTTGCTGACGGGCCCAGACGGTCGCGCCCGGCTGCGGCTCGATGACGCGACGCTCATTTTCGTCGCAGCTTCCACTGACTTCACGTTGCGCGGCTCCGGAATTACTCTAATGCAGGGTCGGCTCTTCGTGCAGGGCGACGCGGCTTCACGCACGCAGGTGACAATCGGCGCGGCCACGACGGCGGTCTCTTCGAGCGCGGCGGCATTCGAAGTCGGGGTAAGTTCGAATCGCAATCCCGTAAACAAGATCTACTGCGCCCAGGGTGAACTCCTCGTGAGTGCTGCGGGCCGCCAGGCGCGGATCGCAAGCGGTGAGACGGCGACACTCGACAAGGACGGTCCTAAGGTTCTACCCGAGAAGGCCTTCGACGACTGGACGGGTGGGCTAGCGGTGCCCTGGGCAGGCGACGAAGGTCATCACAGCGCGATCGCGGAATTTCGTGTGGGCCGCGGCGGCGACGATCCGGGCGCGCCGCTCGTCATTCGTTCGGAGAATATCGAGACGAAAATCGAAGGCGAATTGGCCGTCACTAAAACAAGAAGCCGTTACTTCAATGGCTCCGAGAGCAGCGTCAGGGCTGACATAAGAATGGCCGCACCGCCGGGTGCGATCCTATCAAGGGTAGCTCTGCGTGAGGGCGGGCCAGACGCAACTGAGCGCGAGGCTGTGCTGCTACCCAGCAAACTCGAACCGAGTGCTACCTATCTCACCGGGCAACTGAATTGGGCAGGCAACGGTTGGTTGCGCGGAGAGCTTCCCACTATCAATTCAGGTGCTGCCGTAGAACTTATCGTCGAATACGTCGAGTGGCTCCCGACGCGAGCCGGCAGCGCCACGTACCGTTTCCCCATGACACAGACCGGCGAGCCCCCGCTCATCGGAGACTTGTCGGCAAGTGTGGACGTGAGCGGTACGAACACGCCCTGGATTCGCGCCAGTAAGGGTGCAAGCATTCACGATGGCAAGGTGGAGCTGCACCGCGCCGACGCGCGACCGAGCTCTGACTTAGTCGTCGAACTCGCGCCGTCGGTTGCCGTGCCCAATGCCGCGCGGGCCTACGTTGCACAGGGAGAAAAGGGCGAAGACCCCTATGTGCTGGTTCGAACCGAAGTGCCCGAGAAAACCGAGGCGGGCGTCACCCTAGCGTTGGTCCTGGATACGTCAATGAGCGCTGGCACCGCGTCGCTCGAAAGCGAGCGAGCCGTTGTAGATGCCCTGCTCGACGGGCTCGGGCCACGCGATTCACTCGTCGTCTTGGCTGCCGATCAATCGGTGCGCGCGCTGGGATCGGCGCAGCCGGTGCCCGTTACGCCTGCCCTTCGAACCGATTTGCTAAAATCGCTCGCGTCGATTCGGGCGGGGGGCGCCTCGAACTTGGGGCTCGCGCTCGAGCAAGCGGCGGACGCGCTCGACGCCAAGGGGGTCGGCAATCGAGCAGGCTCCGGAATGGTCGTGTACATCGGTGATGGTCGCCCGACCGTTGGAGAGCTCGACGCGCGTGACATGCGGCGTCGTTTGAGTCGTCGCATCGGCGGCATGCCGCGTCTCGGCGCGGTGGCCGTCGGCGAAGGCGCCAATCGGTGGCTGCTCGCGCGCCTAGTGGCTGGTTCGGGTCCCATTTACGAAGTGGCCGATCGCTCCGAGGCGGCGCATATCGGTGCATCGCTCGTTGCGGACGCTCTCGAGCCGACGTTGCGCAACGTGGATCTCGACCTGGGTCCCAATATCGATCGCATCTACCCGCGCGAGGCCCGCGCCGCGCTCGCGGGTTCGACGGTGACGGTCGTGGGTCGCCTGCGGGGTCGCCTTCCTGATAGCATCGGGTTTCGCTTTCACGATGGCGTAAAGCTCGTCGAAGAATCGAGGCGCTTGGTTTCCGTCGCCGTTCCCGAAGCGGCGGATGTGGCAAGGCGCTGGGCCGCAGCTCGCATCGAGGAAATGACAGCGCGCGGGGACGGCATCGAGGCCACTCGCGTGCTCGCCGCGCAAGCCAAGCTGCTTACACCCTGGACCAGCTGGTTCTTTGCCCCGCCCGGGGACACTTCGCCGCATGCCTGTCCGCCATTCGAGCAGCGCTTATTGGGTCTGTCACCCACGCTGGACGCCGCGTTTGCACCATATATCGAGCCAGCCACGGTCAATAGTTCCCAATTGCTCGAGCCGCCGAGTGCATTGACGGGAGGTGTAACGTTGATGCAAGCCGCCACGGCCGCGGCGCACCGCACGATTGACGACGCCAAGGGTGCACTCCGGGCCTGCGCTGACGCCCGCGCGGCAACGCGTCCCGACGTCGTGGGCCGATTGCACATCAACTTGGTAGTGAGTTCCGAAGGCAAAGCCACTGAAGTTCGAGTATCCGCCCTTGAGCTTCGTGACGATGATTCAGCCCTGGACCGCTGCGCCAAAGGCGTAATCCAAAGCTTGCCCTTCTTCGGCGCGGGTAAACCCTTGACGGTCATCCACGAGCTCACGATTTTGCCGGGACGAGCCAGCCAGCGTACGCACTGTTCCCCAGCGGCGGCGCTGCCGCTGCCCGTGCGGCGGGGGATCTGGCGCGCGCGGAGCCTCGGCGGAGCTGAGCGCTACGTACAGGCTGCCAGGAGTTGCGAACTACCAACGTGGCGCGACCGGCGTAAGCTGCTCGAGCTTACTCTAGACGAAACGAAAAACAGCGAGGAGCGCCTGGCCCTAGCGAGCGCCCTGGACAACGCCGGCGAGTCCGACGCCGCGACGTTCGTTCGCAATGAAGCGCTCCGCCGCGTGATGACCGCGGAGGAACTCGCGCGGGTGAGCCGGGCCATGATGCTGGGAGAGCCCGTGATCGACGGCGCGTTCGATAAGGCATTCAGGTCCGAGAAGAGTGACGACAAGCGGCTCCAATTGGTGCAGCGATTCTTGAGAATTGCGCCGCATAGCGCGCTCGCCCGCAGGCGCCTGCTCGCACTGCTCGAGACATTGGGCCAGAGGGATGCCTTGATTTTAGCGATCAATCGAATTCGCTTGGATCCATTTGCCGACGCTGGTCTTCTCGCAGCGGGTGCCTCCGCCCTTCGGCGCGTCGGACAAGACATGGAAGGAAGACGCGCCTTTGGCGAACTTGTCGAGCGGGCTCCGGGTGATCCCTGGACACTTGCATTTACCGGCGATCGGTTGCGCGCCGAGCAGCTCTTCGATGAGGCGGTCGCCCACTATGACAGCCTGACTCGTGCCTTACCCGATGATCCCGCCGTTTCATTGCGTCTCGCGCTGGCGCATGCGGGCGCTGGACGTCTGGATGTCGCGACCCGATTGCTCGAGCGGGTGTCTCAGAATGGCGGAAGGGGTGACGATGGTCGCCTGGGCGAGCTCGCCTCGATGACCCAAGCCGTATTACTGGCCAGTGCCCGGGGGCAATCGGTGAGTCCAGAATTAGACGCGCAGCTCCTGCGACGCCTCGTTCAAACTCCGCTTCCAGACGTCAAGAGCGTCGTCGTCATTACGATGCCACCCGCGGAAGATGCAATCCAAGTGACTGTGTCTCGCGAGCGCACGGAGAAAGACGAACAACCCGCAGATCTCGAAGCGACGAGCATGGGGCTGGCTGCCGTGCGCATCGAGCGCGGAGAGGGGTTGGCCCGCATTCGCTTGAGGCGACCCGCAGATCCCAACACGACGCGTGTGGCCCATGCAACTGTCGCAGCCCTGATTCTTGGCGAAGATCGTGCAGATTCCAAGGTCATTACGCGCCAGATCGACGTGGCACCCGATGGCGTTGCCGTCGAATTGCGCTGGAACGGAGAATCATTTCTATGACCTCGTTGACGGACGATAGTGACGTTACAACGACCGATGTAAAGCCTGTCGAAGCGGAGGCCTCATTGCCAACTGCTAGCGATACGAAGGCGACGGTCGAAAATGCAGATCTTGATTCAGAATTCATCTCACCGTTTCGTAAGGTTTCCCGCCTGCGTCCTATATTTGGTCCTTCAATCTGGACGTTTGGTGCGTTGCTTTGGGCCTACGTCGTCCTGGGTGAGTACACGACGGCGGGGTTCATCGGTGAGGCTATTGCGGGCGCACTTCTAATCCTAGTGGCGGCGGTGTCCTGGACCATCGCAGTGAGGCGTAGCCTGGCGACGCCACCCCGTCGATTCGGGGTACTCGGACGTACCCTCTTTCCAGGAGCAATTGCGCTATTGCTTTCAATCTTCTGCGCGTTGTTCATGAATTTCGTGGGTGAGTCCAGTCATCAGAACCCGGACGTCCCGATGACGCTTGCATTCATGGTGCTCGGAATGTTGGCGTTCTTTGGGGGTAAACGATTGACGGGTTCCGTTGACAAACAACCTTTGACGAAGACCTACGCGCACCTGCCACTGATAGGTGCAATATTGGTGTCATTGGGCGCGGTCTTGCACCTGATAGTGGCGAATTAGGCGTGTCCTGGCTCCTTCGTCGATCCGCCGCATCACGCGGCCACGCGGTAATCATGGTGAAGCCCGGCAAGCACGGGCGACGAGAGGATCTTCGTGCCAGTGCGGTAGAGTTCATGCGGACTTGGAACAGGAAGTTGCTGGCGGATTCCTTGTGCGCAATACTTTCATTCCAGCACGCTTCGCAACGCAATCAAAGTCGGCTCCGAACTTACTGTCATTGTCGCGAATGATGAATTGGGGTCCCTCGCCGAATGGCGTAATGTTACGGAGTGAAGGAGCGCGTTCTCCAGCAGCAGTAGTTTCCTGGAACGAGTGACATCGGCAAGAACGCCAACGAGTATCGGGAGGGGACGCATCGACTCCCGAACAGCCTTTCAAACTCGTTTCAATATTCGGCCCGCAGCCGACTTGACGTTTCCAATGATGCCGGACATCACGGTGCTGGTTTGTGCCAAGCCGTCGCAGAGTTCAAGACTGGTTGTTGACGAAAATCTGAACGATCATGCGGCGGAAGACTTATGTAGCCATGACAACCCATGTCGTCTGTTGGAGTTTGAAGCCAGATTGAATTTCTCAAGCGCGCAACAGCAGGCTTGACCGCGCTTGTCCGACATCATTCATGTCCGTCCAACGGCTGCGGGCTAACTTGCGGCCCAACAGTACCACCATCAGGCAACATTGGAGAAGACAGCCGCGCGCGGCAGCCAGGAAGTATCAGCAACGAAAGCCGGCAAGTTCAGCCCGGAGTTAGCCGGTAGTCTTTGGTATGATAGGCCCGGTCTTCTCCGTCCACATAGTGGCGGGCACAATCTGTTTCAGTGGAGACTTGGCCGCTACCAGCCCTATACTTCATGACTTCAGCTGGTCTCAGTTTTCGCGCCACACGCGATCCCCACGTTGTTTCCGCTTTCGACTTCCGAGCCGCCAAATAGCCAGCAGCTCAGAGTTGCGCCTCGAGTTCGGCAGCTGCCTGCGCAGGCATAGTTTGGCGTCAGCAGCCGTCGATCGACTTGTGGAGCGGAACGCAAGACCTACCCGAAGTCATGGAGTATTCTTGGCAATCCTGCAGTGCGAGCGCATCCAGACACTCTCGGATGGCGGCCGCGCCTCTCGTGCATCGCAATGAGACCGAAGTTCTCGCCGCGACGCAGTCGTTAACGGACACGGCCATCCCACAGGCAACGTCCATCTGGCAGAACGCCTGCCGATCCTCCTCGATTAGCGCGCCCAACCCCGCGTCACTCCCCGCATCGTATTTGACAGTGACGTCCTGGTCCATTGTGGTTCGCCCGCCGCAGCCAAGCAGCATCAGGGCAAGCAAAGTGGCAACCAATGGCATTGGAGCATTCTAGCGCACTGGATTGGACGTGGCAAAACGCAGCTTCGTCTCACGCTCCAATCGGGAAAGAGAACCGGTCGGTCGCGTCACTTGGCGCTCAGGTAGTCCAAACCGCCACTTCGTGTGGATGACCCCTGAACACGAAGTCTCCGCAGATCGCCGAGGCTGCCAATCACGAATAGATGACCGGGGCACGGCCTGGGTTTGCGATGGGCCTTGGAACTCCGGCAATATGGACCGGCCGGAAGTCAACGTTTGACCTGGACACTTGTCTTGACATGCAGCAGTTCGGTCACATCGTCTGGTTGACGATCTGGCTAACGGCTTTGCGGTTGAGCCGCGAAGGCCAGCATGAACCTCAAAGGTTGAAGGATCGATCCAATCCTGGCAATAGGCAACAGACGTGACGTCGGCCTTCGTCGGATCTCAGGGCGTGAGTTGAACGAAGCCGCTGCGCGGCGGCTTGTGTGGCGCAAGGCGTTGTGGCTTCTGATTTCGGATAGTTACGACCTAGTGGATCCGGTGAGAGTCGTCATCGGCGACGCTCCCGATGCTCGGCATCGACGCCGAGTGATTGGAGCTCACAGTGGATCAAACAAGGGAAAGATTTCTGCATGACATGGAGCTGGCGGGGCTAGCAGAGCGCACACGGTCGCATTACCTGGACGCGGTTCGGGACTACAGCAAGTTCTTCGGTCGTAGCCCGAAGCGCTTGGGCCACGAGCATCTGCGGGTCTGGTCGAGGCATCTTCTCGATAGCGGCGTTGGCGATGGTCGGCTGCGTCAGCACTTTTCGGCACTGAAGTTTTTGTACGCTAAGACACTGGCGCGACCTTCCCGGCATGGAGGAAACCCGTTTAATCGAATCGTAAACTCCCGCGAATTCCAGCGCGAATGGCATCATCACCGCAACCAGATCAGTCTCTAGATCGAGTTCAGGCACCTGAAAAACGTGGCGTGCAAATGTAATGCGTCGGACGGATGGCTTAGCGGAGACGTACTTTGAATCAGGCGGAAAGTGCTCGTCGACGTAATCCTCAATTACCTTCATGGTGCTGGGGTTGCGCTCGACCATGTTGCGGAGGACCGTAAGTACATTGCCGTCGTAGTCGTCATCGCCCCAGTCGAGACTCCGCAGTAGTCGAGGGTGACCGTCGATTATATCCGTTGCACCAGCGAGCAGGCCAAGCTCTTCCCAATTTCCAGACTTGAATCCCGGTACGATTCGAGTGCGAAGGTCGATGATGCACTTGCCTAGTGTGGTGTCGATCTTCCGGACCATCAGATCTTCTTGAGGCTACCCCGACTCGTCCGGGAAAGGTTGGGAAATCTGGAGCTGAAGCTCGGCCTGGCTTGCGTTTGCCCGAATGTTGCTCTGACCTTCGGCGCGAGTTGTCAGTCGCAGAATTCGTCATGGTCCGACTTCATGACTTGAAGCCAGGAGTCCAAATCTGGGAAAAATGAGGTGCGCGGCCAAAGCGGTTCGGTCTCATTCTTGTACGTCAGGTGAACGACAGCTACCCGCCCAGACCCGTCTTCAAGCGTGAACAGTACATCGTCACGATCCTGTCTACGCGCCACTGGCGAAACGGGTAGCCCAAACAGGACATGACCCCGGCACATTTCCCTTTGGAGCTCCCGCGCCAGAGCGGGGTTCTTGTCTTCAAGCCAGGGTTCGAGCAGTTCCATGGTGTGCCTAACGACTTTGCGCTTCAGCAGCGGCCCCTGCCACCACGGAAGGACCCAACAGCATGCCACGACAAGCGCCAGCCGTACAATGGATGTGAAGCCACGGCTGGTGCTGACCAAGACCCTCCAGTCAGCAAAGGCCGCCTGCTGCAAGCGCTTGTTGGGCAGCCCTGGTCATGTACTCCAGATATATCGGAGGGACCTCATCGGTCGGCGCGCGGTTTCGGGTGCATCATTCCGCAGTGGTACCTTTAGCTCGGACCTGCGACGTGGTAGAAGGACCGCGCGAACGGAGCTTATCGTCCGATGACACAAAAATCCAAAGTTGCGATTCTGCGCACACGCCCCGAGACAGTATTGGCCGACTATCAGCGGCTCTTTGAACTTGGCGGGGGGTCGCAGGCTCTGGCGCCGAATACTCCCACAATCCTCAAAGACAACATCTCTTGGCACTTCCCGATGCCGAGCGCCAACACGACGCCGTGGCAGCTCGAGGGCACCGTGCTCGCGCTTCGGAAAGCGGGTTGCACCGATCTCGTGTGCGTTCAAAACAAGACGGTCGTCATCGACGTGTACAAGGGTGAGGATCTCAACGGCTACCTGCCCATCTTCAAGCACTACCAAATCCCCGTAAAATATAACTTCAAGCCCGAGGACATGAAGTGGATCCCGTTTCGCCCAAAGGGTGAGATGCTCGCCCTGCACAAGATCTTCCCCGAGGGGCTACACATTCCCGACTTCTTCGAGGGCAAGAACATCGTCCATCTGCCGACCACCAAGTGCCACCTGTACACGACGACCACGGGCGCCATGAAAAACGCGTTCGGTGGCCTGCTGAACACCCATCGGCACTATACCCACACCTGGATCCACGAGACACTCGTGGACTTGCTCACGATCCAGAAGGAGATCCACACGGGCCTCTTCGCGGTGATGGACGGCACAACGGCGGGCAATGGTCCCGGTCCCCGCACAATGCGCCCGGAGGTCAAAAACGTCATCTTGGCTTCGGCGGATCAAGTCGCCATTGATGCGGTCGCGGCCAAGATCATGGGCATGGATCCGCTTAGCCTCGCGTACATCCGACTTGCACACGAGCGGGGTCTCGGTGTGGGCGACCCTCGTGATATCGAGATCGTGGGGGATGTGGATGCGGCCCAAGAGAACTGGGGCTTCAAGGTCGGCAGCAACTTCCACGGTTTCCTTGCCTGGTTGGCTTGGTTTGGGCCAACCAAGTTCCTTCAACCGCTCATCATGCGAACCCCACTCGTCAAATTCCCGATCTTCGTGTCCGAGTTCAATCACGACTACGTCCAATGGCCGGTGCGATTCAAGCGCGTTGCCGATGAGTGGCAAGCCGGAACGCCATGGGGCCAGCTCTTCACGCGCTACCAGAAGGAAGGCCATCTTGGCGGAAGCGTCAGTACCTAGCATGCTCTGGACAGCCGCTTCATTTTCGCATGTCTGCCCAACGGGTATGGTTTCACCTGCAAGCGCATCACGGTATGACGTATCAGGTCAAGGCTAAACATGTCAGGCGCTTGCCAGGTGCAATCCAGAGTTGAGCCGCTCGTTACTCAGGTTCGATTCGTCCCAGCGCCTCGTCGGTAGCCAATTCGAGTTCGGTCATTTCATCATCCGTAAGCATACGAATCCGACTCGATAGTGAATCCTTTGGTATGGCGCGGAGTTGAAACGCAAGCGCTACAGAGTCAACGGGAGGGCCATCGGTCGTCGAAGAAATTACGGCAGTCCCCGCCAATCTCGCCCGCTCAAGGTTGGTGGTGAGCGGAATCACCAGTACCGATTGCAGGACGCGACTCAAAGTGTTGCTCTGCCATACGATCACCGGCCTCCGCCCGGTTTGCTCCTGTGACCGGTAGGCGCCAAGATCAGCCCACCAAATTTCGCCGCGAATCATCCATCGTCCTCGTGATCAAGATTCGCACCAAAGGCGTCCATGCCTGCACCAGCCAATTCAAGATCCTCGGCAGCGTTCGCAGATAAACGACTCAAATTCCACCGCGAGGGATCAGAATGACGCAGAACAATCAAAGCGACTCTTTCTCCCGGACGCAGATTGAGTGGCTTTGCCGGCCGGAGTAGCCCATCTTCGAAAAGCGCTTCAACGGGACGCATGGGCCTAATGATAGCACTTTGGAGGGAGCCATGCACTAGGGTGTGGCGGACGCCTCAAAATCGGTACCGGAGGCGACAAGGCGGACTTTGAGCATTCGAGTTGCGTCCTCGCTGTCACTACTTCGTGCACTCGCCATGAGCAGTTTTGCACTGCTCGAGTGTTTGCCAGGAGGGGTCTGATGGCATCCCATCACACGCACAAACGGTGTCTTCTACGCAAGCGCGACCGTCCCAATAGTACCTCTGAACACCGAAACCGCAGCATGACATTACCATTCCGTCCACGGGAGGTGTCGAAGGCGCGCAGGCGGATCTGCAGCCAGTCCAAAGCGATGCCAGTAGTATTGTGTGCGAAAGCGGGTAACGATGGAACGTCATGGCTGGGTTTTGAGTCAATCAGCTGGAGGCAGTCGTGATTTCGTCTGCCCAACGACTTTGCGCTTCAGTTGCGGCC
>PMCK01000443.1 GCA_003154095.1 Myxococcales bacterium
ATCCGAAGGCACGATACCCCCGCAAGATCCTCCAGATCAGAACGACTGAGCCGTCAGCTGTCGGCTGTCAGGATTTCTGAATTCCGGCTGAGGGCTGATACCTGACAGCTGATAGCCAAATGTCCTGATTGGTTCAGGATGGTCCAGTTTTTGGCTCATGGGTTGTGACGGCGCGCTCAGTTTGCGACTATGGTTCGTTTGAAAATGAGCCGCAGTGCTAAAATTCTTGGTCCTGACGGGCCCTTTGCTCAGCGGTACGCCCACTACGAACCAAGGGCAACGCAAATAGAAATGGCCGAGGCCGTCGAGCGAGCCATCCTAGATGAACGGGTGCTCCTCTGTGAGGCTGGTACCGGCACAGGCAAGACGCTTGCCTACTTACTGCCCGCGCTGCAGAGCGGTAAGAAAGTTATCGTTTCCACGGCGACTCGCGCGCTGCAGGCTCAAATTGTCAACGACGATCTGCCCTGGATTACAGAGGCCCTGGGATTCGAGCCCCGAGTCGCGACGATGAAGGGACTATCGAACTATGTCTGTCGTCGTCGGCTCAAGGAGCATTATCAGAGTCGACTGGCTAAAGGCAAGACTCCCCGGAGTCTGCGCGTTATCCACGAATTCAGCGAAACGAGCGATACCGGGGATATCAGCCACTTGACAACGCTCAGTGAGGATGACCCCGAGTGGCGTGAAGTTACGTCGTCGAGCGACACTCGAATTGGAAATGGCTGCACGTATTTCGACCGATGCTTCGTTACGAAAATGCGTCAAAGGGCTGAACAGGCCCAACTCGTAATCGTCAATCACCATCTATTCTTTGCCGATCTTGCGTTGCGCGGCCCGCATCCGGGTCGAGTTCTTCCCAACTACGACGTGGTCATCTTCGATGAAGCCCACCAATTGGAAGATATCGCGACCGACTTCTTTGGAATTAAGATTTCCTCACAAGCACTGCTGCGCATGTCCCGAGACTTCGAACGGGCACTCGAGCAATTCGAGAGCCTCGGCTTTGGGTCGGACAAACAAGCCGCAGCAAATCTTGCCTCGCAGATGCAGACTGCCATGCACGAATTCTTCGAAATTGCGGTTAAGTGTGCGAAGGAGGGCGAGGGGCGGTGCGAGGTTGACGTGGAGGACCTGCATGCACAGGCGAAAGATGCCTGGCTCCGGCTGGATTCGATACTGGAGGCGCTGGGCGCGTTAGGCGACGTTGCGACGGCGCGCCTACGGGGCATGCGGGGGAGCCCCTCGGAATCACGTGCCTTCAATCTCAGAGACGCCATCGACATTTGCATTCGCCGGATCGCCGAGTTTCGTGGGCGCCTTCGGGAATTGATGGAATCCGCCCGTGGCCGTGTCGTGTGGACTGAGCGAGCCGAGCGCGGAATATCGTTGACTTCGTCCCCCGTCGACCTCTCGGATATGCTCCGGACGAAGATATTCGAAGTAATCCCAAGTGTAGTACTGACAAGCGCGACATTGACTACGTTTCCCGGTTTCAACGAAACATCTCACGAAAAGCAATTCGAGTATGTGCGGCAGCGATTGGGACTAGTCGACCTCGTTGTCCCCGTCGAAGAGCTCGTTGTCCCATCTCCCTTCGACTACAAGAGCCACGCACTATTTTACACACCGCGCGATCTGCCGCCACCTAATAGCGACACTTTCATTGCCGTTGCGGCCGAGCGCATTCGAAGTTTGATTTCAGTTACTGGTGGTGGGGCTTTTGTGCTGACTACGTCGCTGCGGTCCATGCATGCGCTGCACAAGTTATTGAGCACACAGCTCGATCTGCCTCTACTATTGCAGGGAACGCTGCCCAAGTCGGAGCTGCTCTCGCGATTCCGCGCTGCAGGCAATGCGGTATTGGTTGCCACATCGAGTTTCTGGGAGGGCGTTGACGTGGCCGGATTCGCGCTACGGCTCGTCGTTTTAGAGAAGATCCCATTTCTGGTTCCAAGCGATCCGTTAGTGCGCGCGCGCTCGCTCACGCTCGAGGCGCAGGGTCGGAATCCATTTACCGAGTACGCGCTTCCGGCCGCTGCAATCGCACTAAAGCAGGGTTTTGGCCGCCTGATTCGTTCAAGCAGTGACAAAGGTATCGTCGCACTTTTGGACGAGCGATTGCACCGGCGCGGGTACGGTCAGCGCCTGCTTGCTAGCTTGCCTCCTGCCCAGCGAACGACTGAATTGGAGGATGTGCGAAAGTTCTGGGCGTCACAAAATGATTGACGGGAATCCAGCTGCAGAGGTGTATGCTACGATGTCCCGGGCCAGGCCTTACTGTCGCTCATTCCCCGGCTCGCGCTTGGGTGGAGGTACGGAAGTACTCCCGGAGCGAATATCCAATTTTCGGTATAAAGTTTTTCGATCAAGCCCCAGGATCTGCGCGGCAAGGCTCTTGTTGCCGCCTGCCGCCTGCATGACTCGTTGGATGTAGCGGTGTTCGACCTCATCTAGAGTCACGAGCTCAGACGGATCCTGCCCGGCCACGATAACGTGAGAGTCCTTAAAGTTGCGGATCTTATCGGGTAAGTCATCGACGGCAATCGTATCGTAGACCGTTAGAGCCACCGCGCGCTCCATCACGTTTCTCAGTTCACGCACATTGCCAGGCCACGCGTAGGACAGTAGCTTTTCGGCGGCTCTCGCTCCAATGCCCCGGACATCTTTGTCTGCTTGCGCCGCGCAGCGCTCGAGAAAAACTTGAGCCAATTGCAATATGTCACGACCCCTGGCGCGCAGGGGAGGAAGCGCCACGTGCACGACATTGATCCGGTAGTATAGATCCTCGCGAAACTGAGCGTTTTCGACCAGGGATCCGAGATCTCGATGGGTTGCCGTTATGACTCGGACGTCGAACGCGACGTCCTGATTTCCACCGACTGGTCGCACTGTTCGCTCCTCGAGCGCGCGCAACAGTTTGGGTTGAAGCGCTAAAGGCATATCCCCGATTTCGTCGAGAAACAGAGTTCCACCATGCGCTTGCGCCAACAGGCCAACCCGCGCCGCCTTTGCATCCGTAAAGGCACCTCGAACGTGACCGAACAATTCACTTTCGAGCAGGCTCTCGGGGACCGCCGCGCAGTTGATTGCTATGAACGGTCCGGACGCCCGCCGGCTGCGCTTGTGCAGTGCGCGCGCGATGATTTCCTTACCCGTGCCGCTTTCGCCAGACACGAGAACCGTTGCATCCGAAGCGGTGAGCCGTGTTAGCAGTGCATAGATTTCGTGCATGGCAGGGCTCGAACCAACCACGTCCTCGAAATGTTGCGATTCAGATATTGCCAGGCGCAGCCTACGAACTTCATCGCGCAGGTGCCGATGGCGCATTGCCCGCTCGATGCACAGCGCCACGATGTCGAGATCGAACGGCTTGGTAACGAAGTCGTACGCGCCTGAACGAATCGCTCCGACCGCTGCATCAAAACTACCATAGGCGGTCATCACGATGACGGGTATGTCCGGGCGATTTTCACTTATGCTCTTGCACAGTTCTAGGCCTCCAAGGTTTGGCATGTTGAGGTCCGTGACTATTGCATCGAATTCCTCGCGGGATGCAATCTCACGGGCCTCGACGCCACCCACGGCGTAGACGCAGTAAAATCCGCGTTGGCCAAGTCCATCGATCAGCAGTTCGCCTATTTCAGTATCGTCGTCTACGACAAGCACTCGACCTGACACGTGGAGCCCCAAACCCGTATACCAAATGTGAGCCCGCCGTGCTGGAACGCCGTCGGATTTTCGCCAACCGCGATTTGCACAAGATTTGACCGGCAATAGCGAGTGGCCTCTCGTTCGGCCTGCGACGCGCACACCGTCGCAAATTGGGACAGCGTGGATATTTGCCACAGCCCAATAGATGACAGGCTCTGCGCGCGGAGCGCCTTCGGCCTTGTCCCTCGGCGCAAACCTTCAACGGAGGGAAGTCTAAGGCAGTTGGGTTCGCCTGGCATGTTACGTGCTCTGCAATTGCCACTGAAGAAGTTTGCAGCAAAGCGGCAGCCCTATGGAAATCGAGCGAGATACCGCAGCGTTCCGATACATGGACCAGGTTCAAAGGATTCCACGATTGTCTCGGGAGCAAGAGGCGGAACTCTGTCGCCGTTGGCGCAGTGAGGGCGATCAACAGGCCAAGGATGATCTCGTGCGAGCTAACCTGAGGTTCGTGGCAATCATTGCGTTGAAGTATCGCCGCTACGGGCTGCCGCTTTCGGATCTAGTTGCCGAGGGCAACCTCGGACTACTCCACGCCGTGGACAAGTTCGAGCCGGAGCGCGGGCTCCGCTTTTTGACGTACGCAGCCTATTGGATTCGTGCGCATATCTTGAGTACTATAACTCGTTCATGGAGTTTGGTCGGCGGCGGGACCGGGGCACTACGCTCAAAGTTGTTTTTCAAGCTCCGCCGTGAAAAAGCCCGCGTAGTAAATTGGGTGGGGGAGGGAGATGCTGCACTTGATTTACTCGCCAAGCGGTTCGACGCTTCGCGCGAGCAAATGGCCGAGATGACGAGGCGACTGGAAGTTCGCGACGTATACTTTGACTCTTACCGCAACGAGGATGGGCAATCGCCGTGGGTCGAGAATCTCCAGGCTCCCGATTGCGACCAAGAACAAGCCTATGCCAGTTGCGAACGGGACCAGCGGACTCGTGAGATGGTTCAGGGAGCGCTACGCGCCCTCGACTCGAGGGAAAGGTTCATCATCGAGCATCGACTGATGAAAGATGTTGAGGACGCCTTGACTCTGGCAGAACTGGGGCGGCGCCTGGGTGTCACTCGGGAGCGGGCGCGCCAACTCGAAGTGCGCGCCATGTACAAGCTTAGGCAAAACATACCGGGTCTCTCGAACGAAGACAATACGACGAGCCCCTTTGGGTCAGCCGCGTAGCTTGCGGCATGTGGCCCTGTAGACCGAACTTACAGTGAGTGCTAATCCCTTTCCGCCGAAGCTGCGCTTAGCGGCTAACCAATAAGCCGATGATTGACGACACTCATCCGAACTTTGCCACTGAGTATCAGACAGCCCTCGCGCAGTATTTGGCAGAAGGGCAGGCTTGCACACTCGAGCACGCTCGCGAACTCGGTGGTCTAGCCAAGTCGCTCGGGGTGTTGTCGCATGAAATCGTTGCCGCTCATGCAGCGGCATTGCTCGCTTGCGCTCCGCAAGGGGGCGTTAAGGAATTTGCCGCGTCTTGCGAGTTTCTTACTCGGTCGTTGCAGGAGCTCGAAGTGGAATCGGCGCTGCAGCGTGCTCACTCGCAAAAACGCGCGGCCCATGAACTCAGAACTCCGCTGACTACGCTACGGTTGTCGCTCCAGGTAGGTGTTGGTCGCCTGGAAAAAGGTGACACCGTTGACGCCCAAATGTTGCAGAAAGCAATCGCGCAGGTGGATAAGTTAGCTGCGAAAATTAGCGAGCTGCTCGCCAATTCAAACGACGCATTCCGCAATTCGCCCTCGGTCAACCCGTAGCTACTGCAGAATCTGCTGCTTGAGCGATGTAGGGCTGCGCACGGCTTCGCCAGTGTTCAGTATTTCTTGCGGACCGACTAGCAACCTGAATTAGCTGCAGCTTCCCGCAGTGATGCGAATGCCTAAGAAAAGGGCAGCCTTCGCTAACGACGCGAGGCCTTCTTCTTGGTTTTGCCCTTGGCTGATTTCTTGGCGACCTTGGCTGAACTGGCTGCGGATGGCTTCTTTGAGCCGGCCTTCTTGCCTTTGGCCTGGACCTTCTTAGGCAAAGCGGCGGCCTTGGCCTTCTTGCCCTTGGGCTTGGCCTTGGCCTTTGCAACTACCTTGCGAGGCGCTTTCTTTGCGGGGGCTGAAGTCTTCTTCTTGACCTTCTTCTTGGCGGCAGTCTTTGCCTTTTTGGCCTTGCCGGATGGAGTAGCAACGGCTTTCCCTTTTGCACTCGCCTTCTTGGCAACGACCTTTTTTCCAGCTTTCTTCTTGGCAGCGACTGGCTTTTTCTTCTTGCCCGCAGCCTTTTTGCCTGCCTTGGTCTTCTTGGCCGCAGGCTTGCGCGCTGCGGGCAGTTCGCTCGCTTCCGCGTCTTGTACCTCTATCGACATATCAGCCTTGGGCTTGCCGCGCCCTTTCTTGGCGCGCAAAGCTGCATCCGTAGGCTCGGCTTGCGCGGCTTCGACATCTTGGCTTGCCTTGCGCGTGCGCTTCTTGACGGGCCGTTGCGTCCCTTCCAACTCATCCAATTCGGCATTCGAAAACGGACTCTCTCCATCCGAATCCGAGACAGCGGCTCGACGCGTTCGCTTGGGTTTTGCGGGAGGCGCGTCACTCGCATCATCGTCATTTCCCATTGTCTGTACGATCTCTACGTCGGCTCCATCGGGTCTTCCGACGAGACCGCGACGGCCTTCCAAAGTCTCTGCAATCGTGCGATCGAGTACGGAAAATTCGAAAGGTTTGTCCAAGTAGGCATCCGCCCCATAAAGAGGCGACGTAATTTCGTTCAATGACTCTCCGATGCCGGTCAACATTACAACGCCGGTATGCGCTAATGAAACTGTCTCGCGAATGCGGCGACACACTTCCCAGCCGCTCATGCCTGGCATCATGACGTCAAGCACGACGAGATCAGGTAAGTGTTCGAGTGCGAGGGAGAACGCTTCGTCTCCATCGACAGCTTCGACCACCTTGTAACCAATGGATCGCAGATGACGTGCAACCATTGCTCGCGTGCTAGGTTCATCATCCGCAACGAGTACGCTTGTAGTGCCCAAATCGACCATATTGTTCGGCTCCCGGGATTAGCAGACCCTATTTGGACAGTTATGGCGTGTTGCGGTCAAGCTGGATTCTCAGAGATTTCCGCTACCCTTGTCGGAAATGACCGGCAGCCGAGCTCTGGCCCCCGGGTTGCGGGGTGGGTGGTGGCGGGGGCCGGACGCGCTATAGACCTCGAAAATATGCAGATTTTGCGGTGGTTGAGTCTAGGGCTGGCTTCGGGCATCGCAGGTGCCATCAACTCCGTGGCTGGAGGCGGCACCTTGGTGTCCTTTCCGGCGGCGATGGCTATGGGACTNNGCGTCGGCATTCGCGTATCGGCGCGAATTGCTCGCCGACAAGCGCCACCTCGTGCCGCTGCTCTTCCCGTCTTTGGTCGGCGGCCTATTGGGCGCTGCACTGGTGTTGGTTGCGCCTGAAAAGGTCTTCGAGGCCATAGTCCCCTGGCTCGTCTTTGGCGCAACCTTGCTCATTTTGCTCAAACACAGGATTTCGAAGCACTTGGGTGCCAAGGGTCCGCCTTCCCGAACTCGGGTTGTCGCCGCCGGCATCGGGATTTTCCTAATGGGCGTGTACGGTGGCTACTTTGGTGCCGGCATCGGCATCATCACGTTGGCCGTGCTCAGTTTGATGATGCCCCTCGACATTCACACGATGAACGCCCGAAAGTCGGTGCTTGCGAGCGTCGTGAATGGCGCTGCGGCCGGCCTGTTCATCATACGCGGCACTGCAAATCTGCCAATGGCCGCTGTGATGGCTCTTGGTTCGATTGGTGGCGGGTACTTTGGTGCTCGATTGGCGCGCCGCGTACCCGTAGCCCTCGTCAGCGGGTCGGTGGTCGCCATTGGCCTGCTTTTGACCGGGATTTTGCTGTTTCGCGGGGTCGGAATTCACTAGCCATGCTAGACGCGGGCCCACTTATGAGGCAGTGTCCGGAGAATTCTGATGGTTCTGGGCTCACGTAAGAAGAGTTCCGGCCGTATCGATCTCTAAGGCCTTCCCGAGTCGCGATGAGTTACGAACAAATCCGCCACCGCTTGGTTCAGGGCCGCCCGTTGGTCGTAGGCGCGGATGTTGGTGCGAGTTTTCGGGTTCAAGGGGTTTCGTTAGACGCTCCTGGCTCGCTCGGCCTCCTTTTGCGGCGGGGCCCTGAGGACGTTCTAGGTCACTACCGGGCCGAAGCTGCCTGCCGCGTCGATGTACTTTGTGCGTTGACCGCAGACACGACTCCACGTGCCCTCGCCGAGGTCGGCATGCAGCACCGTGCGGCCATGTTGACCGGGCTGGCCGTGGAGCTTGCGCTGAACGCCGCAACCGAATGTGTGAAGCCCGTGGCAGTCGCCGGCCTGCTCGGCAGTGACATGGTTTCACCGGTCGCGGCAGACCGAATGCATGAGGAATTCGTAGAGCATGCGGAGCGGCTGGCCGCAGCAGGATGCGAGCTGATCATCGCCCGAGGACAGGGTTCTCACCTGGGATTGATGACAGCAGTCGTGGCTGCCGCCAGCACGGACTTACCCACGTGGGCCGTCATTGAATGCCGCGGGGCCGAGGACTTGGGTCCAGTGACCCCATTGATAGAAGGGTTGCAGAAGGCTGGCGCAACCGCAGTAATTTTCGAGGTGCCTTCAATCGACCTGGGCATCGAGTTGTTGGACAGGGCTGAAGCGTCGATCTGCGCCGAGGGGCTTTTTGCCGGAGTCTTGCTCGCAGCTAGTTCGGACAGTGTTCGAGGATTTCCGGATGTTGAGTCCCTCCCCCTCAGTTGGGCCGAGCGAGCGCTGGATTTTGATTTGCACGGCGCAAGGGTAATTGGCGGAGGGGCCGGAACAACCGAGGCACATACGGCCGCGCTTGCTCGAGCGCTCGGTATCGTTCATCCCTCCCTTCCGATGACACGCTCGGACACGGAGCTGGACCATTCGCCACCAGGCATGTAACTGGGCTGGTGAATTGGGGGGCGAGGTCCTAGACACAGGTGTCCCATGGAACCTCAGACGCAGATCCCGTCGATGACCGGCTCATCCCCGCGTCTTGTTCACAACACGGCCGACCTAATAAGCTTCTTCGAGGAATCGGAGCAGCCACGCTCGAATTGGCGCATCGGTACCGAGACTGAAAAGTTCGGAGTCGTGGGAGGGGCGGCGGAAGCGATCCCCTATTCGGGCCCCATTAGCGTGCTCACCGTGATGACCAAGCTTGCCGCTCGTTTCGGTTGGGCCCCCGAATCCGAGAGCCCCGGGGGCCCCATGATTGCACTCAAGCGCGGTCTTGCCTCGATTTCGCTCGAGCCCGGCGCCCAACTTGAACTGAGTGGCGCGCCGCTGTCCGACGTACACGCAACCTGCGCCGAGATGGAACAACACGTTCGTGAACTAGAATTGGTAAGCATTCCTTTAGGTATCCACTGGCTGTCGGTGGGTTTTCATCCATTTGCGCGCAGAGACCAATTGCCGTGGGTACCAAAATCTCGCTACGGGATCATGCGCGAATACCTCCCGATTCAAGGGAGTGGCGCGCTGGACATGATGCAGCGCACCGCGACTATCCAGGTCAATCTCGACTACGAAAATGAGCGAGACGCGTTACGTAGGACGAGGATCTTCATGCGTCTGGAGCCAATCGTTCATGCAATGACGGCCCACTCGCCGCTATCAGAGTCGAGGCTTTCATCTAGCCAAAGTTTGCGGGGTGATGTGTGGCTCC
>PMCK01000220.1 GCA_003154095.1 Myxococcales bacterium
TGGTGGCGAATCATGCGGCGGGAGATAGCCGCGGGGATATCATTAGGCCTAATTCTCGCCGTACTTGGCATGATTCGCATCTTGGCGTGGCAATTCATGTTCGGAACATACGGTCCGAATTATGCCTACGTAGCGGCGAGTGTTTCAATAAGTCTGGTTGGCGTCGTGACGTGGGGCACGGTGATGGGATCCATGCTTCCCTTCGTAATTCGCCGATTCGGGTTCGACCCCGCAAGCGCCTCCGCCCCATTCGTAGCGACGCTAGTCGATGTGTCCGGTCTAGTAATCTACTTCAATGTCGCACGTCTGATACTCCACGGCGTGGCGCTCTAACGAATCCAGAACAACGCCCGCAGCACGCCCGGAGTCGGTCAGAGCCAGCATTGGTGCGGGAGCTTATGCGCGTGAACAAAGAAGCGCGCGGGGTCGGGGCAAACGTTAAAGCAAGAAGCGCGCGGGGTCGGGGCCCCGCGCGCCAACAGGATGAAGCAAAATTCAGGCGACGCTACAAAGAACTACGCGGAAATCTTGCTGCATCGATTCACGTCGGTCAGTCACAAATAATCAGTATTGAAACAGCATCTCGCGATACTTGGGCAGCGGCCAGAGGTCGTCCTCGACGATGCCTTCGAGCTCATCGGCAATCGTTCTAACGCCCAGCATGGCCGGTATTATGAGATTGCGGAATGTCTCGCCTTGATGATGAGCATCGGTCCCATTGGATTTGGCAAGGTCGGATTCCAAAGAATCGAGGGCCGTCTTCAATGCCGCTGTCTTATTGGCTACGGTCTTCAATAGATCGAGCTGAGCTGCGGGCGGCTCGACGCCCGCAGATTTGAGGGCATTAATTGAATCGGCCAACGCCTTTTGATAGGTGAATGCCGCTGGGAGTATTTGATTCATGCCAATATCGAGGGTTGCAGTCCCTTCGATATTGAGAATCTTGACATACCGTTCCCAGCCAATTTCGGTGCGGGCTTCGTATTCAATCTTCGAGAGTACCTTGTGCCGCTCGAACAGCGCTACGTACGCCTCCTTGGTGGCCGCGCTCAAACATTCAACGGTATCCTTCAGATTCGGTAAACCCCGTTTGGCAGATTCAGCGTGCCACTCAGCGGAATAGTTATTTCCTGAAAAGAATACCTTCTTGTGTTTCTTGACCCAAGTGCGCAGTGTCTCGGTCAATGCTTTGTTGAAATCACCAGGCTTGGCTTTTTCAAGTTCGTCGGCCAAGAGCTTGAGCTTTTCCGCGACGATGGTGTTGAGCACCGTGTTGGGCCAATAACAAGGAGCCGATGAACCCACGGCTCGGAACTCGAACCTGTTTCCCGTGAACGCAAACGGAGAGGTTCGATTTCGGTCCGTTGTGTCCTTGTTGAGGGGCGGCAACGTCGAAACGCCCAGTTCCATTACGCCACCTCCAGAGCTCTTAGTTGGTTGTCCGGTCTCCAATTGGACCATGATATCGTCGAGCTGCTCGCCCAAAAATACGCTGATGATGGCCGGAGGAGCTTCGTTAGCCCCAAGCCGGTGATCATTGCTCGGTCCGGACACGGCAATCCGAAGCAGTTCCGCATAGTCATCGACCGCTGCAAACGTCGCCGCGAGGAAGGCAAGGAACTGCGCGTTTGCATGCGGTGTTTTACCGGGGTCGAGCAGGTTTTCTCCGGTGTCCGTGGACATCGACCAGTTGTTGTGCTTGCCGCTGCCGTTGATGCCGGCAAAGGGCTTTTCGTGCAGCAAACAAACCAAATCATGGCGCAGAGCGACGCGACGCATCGTCTCCATCGCGATCATGTTGTGATCAGCGCCGAGCGAACTCTTTTCAAACATTGGAGCGAGTTCGAACTGGGCGGGTGCCACTTCATTGTGGCGTGTCTTGGCCGGAATGCCCAACCGCCAAAGCTCGCGATCGAGATCCATCATGAACGCCAAGATACGCTCGCGAATCGCGCCGAAATAGTGATCTTCTAGCTCCTGGCCGCGGAACGGTGGGGCCCCGAAAAGTGTACGACCGCTCGCAATGAGATCGGGGCGCAATTCGTAGTATTTGCGGTCAATCAGGAAGTATTCCTGCTCCGGCCCCAGTGTAGTAAACACGTGAGTAGCCGTGTCGTTCCCGAACAACTTCAACACGCGCAGCGCCTGAGTCGAAAGGGTCTCACACGAGCGAAGAAGCGGCGTCTTGTGATCCAGGGCTTCGCCAGTGTAGCTGACAAACGCGGTCGGAATCGTGAGTGTCGCGCCGTTTACTTCTTCCTGAATATAAGGCGGGCTTGAAGGATCCCATACGGTGTAGCCACGTGCTTCAAACGTGGTGCGAGTACCCCCGGAAGGAAATGAAGATGCGTCCGGTTCTCCCTTAATCAGCGTCTTTCCGCTAAACTCGACAGAGACTCCGCCGTCACCGTTTGGCTCGAAAAAGGAGTCGTGCTTCTCCGCCGTCAGCCCTGTCATCGGTATGAACCAATGGGTATAGTGGCTGACGCCGTGCTCTAGAGCCCACTCTTGGAGGCCCTGGGCAACCTGGTTCGAAATAGATGCGTCGATAGGCTCGCCGCGCCGGGTGGTGGCGCGAAGTTTCTTGTAAACATCCTTCGACAAATATTGCTTCTGAGCAGCATCGTTAAAGACGAGCGATCCGAATATTTTCTGTCCCGGGTTGTTCTTGTACTCCTCCGGTTCTGGAATCTCACGTTCGAGGGATACGGCAATGCGCTTGCGAGCAGTGGGCATGGGTTACAGTTCTCCTTGATGTTGCAGCCGCAGGGTCACGCTTCGAACCCGGGCTAAGGCGATCACTCAGTTTTCGAGCGGGGGATGAGGTTGGGTGTTACCCCAGCGCACATCGAATCGAACGCGGTGTACTGCGGGGATTGTTTCTGGAATGTTTCCGCAGTGTATTGGTCCCCCTCCGAAGATACTCGGCCATAAGACCGACACTTATCGACTGCCTCCCGGATCCGACGCTTCGCCTAAACCCGGCGTTCTGTGCCCAAGCAGTTCAACGGTCTGATTTTTTGGTCGTTGGACCCAATCGTCAATCGGGTTGCGTAGCGGTCTACTATTCGACGACGGCCTGTCTCAAATGCAAAGTCCGTCAACGCACGTCTCGTCCTTAACACAGTTCGCTACGCCCAAGCAATCGACACAATACCCCTTCACAGTGTCACAGATCTGATCGATAGGCGTGCACAGCTTGTCGGTGTTGCATTTCACGATATCAAGGCATTCGTGATTTGCACAGCGCTGCGTGCTCGGATTGCAATCGACATCACCAATACAACCTACGCATTGGCTCGAAATCGGATCACATACGCCCCCGTCAGAGCAATCGCGAGAATCGACACAATCTTTCGCAACATTTGATGCAGCATCGCCAGAATCGCCATCGGTGCCCGAATCGTCCTCGCCCAAGTTTGACGATCCCCCGGCGTCAGGTTGACTGCTTTGTCCCCCTGCTCCCATACCTCCAGGCAGTCCACTGGTGTAGCAACCCGCGTGGCCGAAACCAAAGCCCACAAACAAGATTGAAGTCGCTAATATCCAGCCGGACTTACGCATTGAAAGAATTCCTTACTCGAGACTGATATACCGAATGTATGGGCCAGGCGCTAGTAACGCGACATAGGGCCGTGCCTAATGGGTACCAAAACGCCGCCGGAGCGATATTATTCTGGTCCAGAAGACAAAGTTCGTTCAAGGCGCGGGCTAGCGACGCGATTCCACTAAAGTGCCGGGTCTTTTCGGACGGGCCGCGAATTTCTGGCAGCTCGATTCAATTGAATCAAGGCACCAGTCAGCCGTACGATAATAGGCAGTTACCATGCGATCCAGGGGTAGCGAAAACCGGAAGCAAGCACAACTCTGTGCCCAGGTTGCCGAGATCACCAGTTTGGCCTTGGGCTCTTCGCGCGACCCTCGACTCAATCAACTTCTAGTGCATTCCGTGACCGCCTCCACGGACGGGGCCCGCCTTATCGTAAACGTGGTCCCGACGGACGTTGACAGTTTCGACTCGCTAGAATCGTTGATGTCTGCGCTCGATTCGGCGCGTCCTTGGCTGCGAAGTCAGATCGCGTCGGAAATCTATCGCAAGCGAACTCCGGATATCAGGTTTCAAATCGTCCTCGGCGCCGAGTGCACGTGATAGTGGTTACTTGGCACTCTGCTTACACGCAGCAATGATCTTGGGGCTCAGTTTCACAGGGTCGAGTACTGCACTCGGCTCTGCAGTCTTCCACTCACCACAAGCGGCGGCAGCGAGACCCTGGGCGTCGAGCGCGACGTACGCTTCCAGCAATTGACGATACACGATCGCCTGCTGAGGTACGGTGAGTGACCGAGTAGCCACGAAGCGATTGGCGCGCGCCACCGCGTCAACATAGCGGCCACCGTGAACATCGGCTATGAGTGCAGGAATTTCACCCGCAACGCGTTTTTGTTCGCGCCGCTGCTCAGTCGAGCTCGTATCGGCTTCCATTGCTTTGAACTCGGTCGCTATTCGCTGGCCATCCTCCGACAGTTCAATGTCGGTGAGTGGTATCAGCAACACGGCGCCGCGCTCCAAGTTGCCCTTCTTTAGGTCGTTATAGCGCGTAAGCATCCATGCCTTGTTTCGATCGCCCAGGTATTTCTGAGCAATCGATACGACCGTTTCGTCCGCCGAAATCAGCAGTGACAAATTGTAGGGTATCGTAATGCGAGCCCCTGGTTCTGGCGTCATCCATGGACTGGAACCGTTGGACATCGATAGCACGTCGGAGCGTCGAGCCTCTCCCAAGAAACGTTGGGATAACGCGGCCCAAGTGTCGCCCTTCTTTACTATGTAATGATTGGCAGCGGGAATTTCGAGGCGCATCCCGGAGACTAGCGGTGTCCCACCCTGAAGATCGAGTCGATTGGCCGCCACCAATAGGCGCTCGTGCTGAATGCGGCCATAATACCGTTCTGCAATTGCGGCCAGAGTGTCTCCTGGCTGGACAATGTGTACTAGAGCCTTTGCCGTCGATGGCAAAAATAGGCAAACGGCGCTGACTACGAACATCCAGAACCAATGACGCATGGGCGGCAGTCTACACCAGTTTTCCTGGGGCGAAAGACTTGTCGATCTTGAGTCAAGTTTGCAGAATGCCGCGTTTGGGGCCGGGGCACCAAACGCCTACACAATAAGAATCAGCCGATATGCTGCTTGGGTACCGACGGCGTCGGAATGCCCGCCGAACTGTCCGACTGGGTCATCGAGTTAACGCGCCCTGTGCGGGGCGACACGCTTACGATGGGCCTTTCGGAGGGGATTTGGGCCAATCGGCTTTCTAGTTCACGGGCATTCGTCGGCCGTTGCCCTGCGCGCTTGGCCAAGCACGATAGCACGATGCGGTCGAGTTCTTCCGGGATCTGAAGTTCCGGCTTTCTCTCGCGCATCGACACGGGGACGGCGCGCTGGTGCAGCTCGAGTAAGTCCCGCCGATTTCTGCTTTGAATGGGGATGTCGCCGGTTAGCGTTTCGTACATCAAGACGCCGAACGTGTATAGATCCGATCGGGGGTCGAGCGGGGCACCGATGCACTGCTCGGGTGACATGTATTCGGGTGTTCCTAGTGTGTAACCTTCTTGGGTCAGCGATTCGGCTTGGGCAAACTTGCTCATTCCAAAGTCGAGCACCTTTACCGAGCCGTCAAAACACAAAAATACATTGCCCGGCTTTAGGTCTCGGTGAATGACGCCCATGCGATGCGCCGCGTCCAGTGCTCGACACATTCGAATAAAAATATAGACTGCCTGAGGGGTAGGGACCGGTCCCTCGCGCAAGCGCTCCGCGAGACTAATGCCGTGCAACAATTCCATGACCACGTAAATGCTGCCGTCAGGCGTTTGATCGAGGTCGAGTGTGCGGATCACGTTGGGGTGTTCAATCGACACCTGAACTTGCGCTTCTCTTCGCAAACGCGCCGTCTCGGAGGCATCTGCTGCGGCAGCCCCGCGCAGCAGCTTTACGGCTATTCTGTGGCCTAGTGAGACATGCTCCGCGGAATAGACTGCACCGATTCCGCCCGAACCAATGCGGTGCAGAATTCTATATTTACCACCCAGTACAGTGCCGCCGAGATCTCCTTCTGGGAGCATTCCAAGACCACGCAGTTCAAGCCCCCGCTCGAGAGCTGCAATTCTGTTCTTCTCGAAGGCCCGGGCCCTGCGCTCACTCGTAATTCTTCCCGACAAAAAGCTGATAGTCCCACCAAATACGCCGCCGACTATGGCGCCGATGCCGGTAGCCATGAAGCTGCCTGAAAGTGCCACGGGTGCGGCCGTCGCAACTACGCCCCCGGATATGCCGAGCCACAGTTGATGCTTGCTGTGTTCTTCCCAGCGAATCACGTATCGACAGACTTCGCGACCTTGCGACAGACACTCGGTATGTTCAATTGTGGCCGGAGGCAGACCCCAAAACAGTGGGACACCTTCCAACTCAGCAGATCTTGCCAAACAAAGAAGTTGATCCTGCTGGTCATCGATTGCACCCGGTTGAGGCATATAGGCAATCTCGACTTTGCCTTTGCCCATTTCTCGAAGTTCGAATGTGCCTACCCGGGTCGATTCGCCCGCATGTGCGGTCAAGTATCGGTAGACGTCCATGGGTTCCGAGGCCACCCGTAACATCTGTACATATCCCCCTAGTGTTTCGGGGTGCGTCATCCAACTCGAGCAATGAGCAATTGCATCGCGACCCAAAGCCGTCGCCAGCGCTCCGAGGGCGCGCCGGGCCGCGCCCACGGAAATCCAGGCCGTCTCGTTGTCGAGGATCAGTGATGAAAGTCCTACTGTCGAAAGTAGTGCACGAGCGGTCGATTCACCGCGCTCGTCGCGGAAACGCAGGAGGTACGGCTTTAGAATACTTGCCCGCAACTCTTCGCGACCGCCGACAATCGACGGGTGCGGCTGTGAATCTGGTCTAGATTGTCGCGAGCTACCCATTGATCGTCCCAATGAATGAAGATCTCACCGCAAGGCGAGCAAGGCAACACATGATTGTGCGGCAAAGCCGTGTTTGGCAGTCAAAAATACAAACGGCGGCCGGGCTGCCAGTTTAGATACGCACAATCCGGCAGTGTTATTAAGCGCATCTAGGTACGCGAGGCCCCGGCTCTGGGCGTCAACGTCCTACGAAAACACACAATTCTCCTCTACGGCGCTCGCTCGCGGCGCCAGCGTGCGCGTTCCTCGTCTTGCCGCCGACCAAGCCGTCTCTGTTCCTGAAGAAAGGCCGCGTACGTGCGCGGAATCCTTGGGTCGGGCATGATTGCGAGCAATACCTTGAGCGCTGCTTCCGCATCGTCCGTCGCCCGATGGGCATTGGCCAGCGGAATTCCTAACCGCTGGCAAACTTCCCCCAACGACTTACTTTTTTCACTGCTCTGAACCTCGCGGACCCAGACCAATGGATCGAGCCATTCCACATTGCGACGAAATGCAGGTACCGAGCGCGATTCAACGAGGGCACTGCGGCTGAATTCCTCCGTGAGGAACTGGCGATCGAATTGGGCATTATAGGCAAGCGGGACGCGGCCACTCAATGCTTCCAATAGTTCGGGCAATATTTCCGAAAATGTGGGCTTGCCAGCTACGTCGGTATCCGAGATGCCGTGAATATCAATGGACTCTTTGGGAATAGGTCTACCGGGATCTATTAGCCAGCTCAGTCGATCAGTAATGTCTGTTCCATCCCACAGGACCGCCGCAACCTCGACGATGCGATCGGCGACGGGATCACGCCCGGTGGTTTCCGTGTCGATTGCTACAATGGGCAATCGACTGACTTCAACATCTACCGTAAATTCCTCGGGTACCCCAATGGCAGCCACGCGCAGCAGGTGTGCAATCCCCGGGTAGTGGAGGCCAGTCGGGAAACATCCAGGATCGATAGGTGGCCTCATCGAGCACCCGTCGATGGCGACAAGAGCGTCCATTCGAGATCGACCCAGGGCAACAGGTCATCTTCGAGATTGAATGACTGCGAGTCCACGTGCCGTCCATTCACCCAAACAAAAGGTGTTCCCGTCAGGCCCAATCGGTCGGCTTCTGCGCGGTCTTTGTCGACTCTTGTTTTTACTTCGTCAGATATCAGATCGCGATCGAATTTCGCCAGATCGAGGCCGATTTTCGTCGCCATATCGTGAATATTCGCGGAATCTAGCCCTGAGGATTGATTGTCGAATAGTTGATCGTGCATGGCCCAAAACTTCCCTTGTAAATCTGCAGCCGCCGCCGCGCAGGCTGTGAGCTCGCCGTGCGGGTGCGAACTCAGAGGGAAGTACTTGAAGACTAGTCGCACGTGGCCGGCACGGTTCTTGACTACCTCATCGAGCATTTTGGCGGCGCGTGCACAATACGGGCATTCGAAATCCGCCCATTCGACGATGACCACGGGCGCCTTGGGATCTCCCTTCTGAGGTGAACCGGCAACGTCGATTTGACTCACGGACTTGGGATCAAAGCGGGTGCGAAATGCCGCTTCCACCTGAGGCGTCGTCCGCCCGCGGCTGATGGCGTCACGCAAGAACAAAGCCGCGGGTAGGCAAGTTTTGCAGGCGGAGTGGCGCTCGACACATTCGCCGATGCTCTGTGGCAATTCGGGACAAGGTGCGAGCAGCGTGTGAACGAGCTCACTGTAGGTTGACCTTTCATGCGCGGTGAGACTCGAGACATCGACGTCCGCCCCGGACGACGAACTTCCACTTTGAGCCGAGTTGTTGTTGGCTGAGCCCGTGCCGCAGCTGAGAGCCAACAATGAGATCGACCAAGCCAACCATTTTTCCATGATGGCGCCCAGCGTACAGCATCGGCGGCCAGGGGCCATACTGGGACGCGGACCAGTCGCCCGGCAGCGGTGAATCAGCCAAAATGCCGTTGGGGGTGCGCATGTTGCGCGGTCGGGCTAAAACGGGACGGCCATGCAAGACAATCCAACCCAGCCTCTGCAGCACCCTGACGGGGTGACTCCGCGCACAGTGCGGCATGTGCTGGCGGTAGGTGGTGGCCGAGGTGGCGTTGGAAAGAGCACAGTTGCCGTAAACCTTGCTGTCTACTTTGCACAGCTGGGCCGGGCAGTCATTTTAGTCGATGCCGATCCATCGGGTGCCGAGCTTCACACCCTCTTTGGGCTATCGCCGGAATTGTTCGATCCCAACTCCGACGACAATGTGGAGGCAGAGCTCCGTACGGTGCCGACTCCTGTCCCGGGGTTGATGTTGATGCCGCAACTGTACACGACGGGGTCTACGGTTCCCGTACGTCCGGGCAGAAAGGCGCATTGGGCCAAGCGACTTCGACTGCAGGAGGCAGATTACGTCATTTTGGATCTTGGCGCGGGAACGGCACCTCCAACGCTCGATCTATTTCTTTCAGCGGATATTGGTATTTGCGTCACGGCGCCCGAACCGCCCAGTATCGAGGCTACTTATCGCTTCACGCGGGCCCTGTTCCTGCGTCGCCTCAGGCGAACGCTGATAAAGGATCGCTTTAGGCTCCGCATGGTCGATCGCGTATTGGCTGAATTGCCCCCGTTACCCCTGCCGCTCGACGTCGTGCACGCGCTTGCGCGCTACGATACGGCCCTCGCCGAAATGGCCGCCAGTGAACTGGGGCGCCTGCGGCCACGCCTAGTCGTAAACGGAATTCGCCTACGCTCGGACAACGAACTCGGCTCAGCCATGTGCGAGATGTCGCAGCGATATCTCGGTATAGGTATGGACCAAGTAGGTCAAATCGACCAAGATGACGCAGTCTGGCTAAGCGTCGTTCGAAAGCGCCCCATTCTGATCGATAGCCCGACGAGTAAGAGTGCCCGCCACCTTGAACGCATTGCGCGACGAGTGATGGCTCTAGTGGCCACGCGGGACCAACCGCGAACAGAAGTGCCCCCGCCTCCAATCGTGCTCCCGGATTTCAGCTTCTACGATATCCTGGGCACCAATCGCGGAGCCACCGATGAAGATATTCGACGTGCATTCAAGCGACAGAAGGATGTATATCAACCGGACAGCCTAGCGCTTACGTCGATCCTCAATGATTCGCAACTCGCCCAAGCCGTTGCCAATATCGAGGAAGCTTATGACACGTTATTAGATCCGCTTCGCCGTCGCGCTTACGACTTGTCCCATTTTCCAGAACCCGAACAGCCGACGAGCGGACTCAATACCCAGGAGGATTCGGCATTGGCTGCGGAAAGGCAGCTCCTGCGCAACGAGCTCACTCGCGAAATCTCGGCTGAAACGGAGTTTACTGGGGCGCTATTGCTCAAGGTTCGAGAGTCGCTCGGCATCGAAATCGAGGAGATTGCGAGGCGCACCAAGATTTCGGCCTCGCATCTGCGCGCGATTGAGTCTGAAGAGTACCAATCTCTACCTGCCCTGGTTTACACCCGAGGCTTTCTGCAACAAGTTGCCAAGTGTTTGGAATTGGATCCGGCTCAAGTCACGCGGACCTATTTGAGACGTATGCGTGGGGAAGGTCGCAGCATCGGAGGCCATTTTCCGGCCTCATGAGGGCGTCCCATTAAAGCTTTCACAAAATGATCAATCTGAGGAAAATCGGCACGCGACTGAGGGGCATCGCGCATGCAACTGCCGAAACTCGATCCGATTGGGCATTCACGGCAATCATTGCATTCATCGCGTTGCTACCGAGGCTGTACGTGGCTTTGGTTTGGGCCAAAGAACCCGTGTGGGATGGTCATTACTATCACTTCGGTGCAACTCGTATCGCGGAAGGTCTTGGCTATTCCGAAGACGTGATTCGGCATGGCCTAAAGGTGTGGAAGCCCTGGACGCACTACCCAGTCGGTTACAGCGGTTTTTTGGCCATTTTTTATGCGATCTTCGGCCCGCACAATTGGGTTGCGCCCGTTGTCAACGCGATTGCCGGCACCGGCCTCGTCGTCTTCGTCCATCGAATTGCCGAGCGCGCTTTGGGCCTGTGGCGAGGGCGACTCGCCGCCCTGCTCACTGCCATTCATCCGGGGCTCATTGCGTACAGTGCCGTCGTCATGACCGAGCCGTTCGCCGGGTTTCTGATCGTTCTCGTTGTTTACCTTGTCATTCGCGCACCCGAACGGAAGTCAACGTTGCTACTGGCTGGCGTTACATTGGCCCTGGCCGTGCTGGTGCGCCCATCCAGTCTCCTCGCGGCGCCACTCTTGATCGTCCTATTTCCGTTTTCATTTTGGCGTGCCGTCGCGCGTACGGCAATTGTCGGTGCCCTGTGTGTGTTGTGCGTTCTGCCCTGGACACTCCGCAATTGTTACAGAATGGACGGATGCGCGTTCGTGTCGACAAACGCCGGCTGGAACCTGGCAATTGGCGCGCTGACGGATACGGGGCGTTTTCGCACACTGCGCGCCGCAGATGGATGCCCAGTCGTAACCGGCCAAGTGCAGCAGGATCGCTGCTGGCAGCAAATTGGGCTCCAGGTTATCAAAAAAGCCCCGCGACACTTTTTGGCGATGGCTCCGAAGAAACTCGCGCAAACATTCGATCACGAATCGTTCGTAATTGAATACCTACACGAGGCCGATCCGAGCACCTGGCCCGAGTCGAGGCGCCAGAAGGGCCGCGAATTGCTATCAGCCAGCCACCGCGCCCTGGTTGTGCTTGCCCTGTTCTGTGTGGCAGCAGGTGTTAGTTGGCGTCGTTACAAGTCAATCGCATTTGTCGTTCAGGCGCTTCTGATCGCTGCGCTCGCATGCGCCTGCAAATGGGTCATCGACAATGATGAGCACCCGTATTTTCTACTCATCATTGCAGTCTGCTCACTGTTTTGGCTTCCCTTGCCGGGCCGGCCCAAACACTCGGCAGTACTCGTCTTTTCCGTGGCATTCATCGCCGTAACCGCAATCACTCACATTGTCTTCTTTGGTGATGATCGCTATCATATGGTAGCAACTCCGTTTTTGTGTCTGTGCGCCGCCGCCGCGTTTGGACCCGTGGCGTCGAAAAATCAAGAGAGCGATGGTGTCCAAGTGCCGAACAAAACCAAACAATCGTCCCCGACGTAATCGTGGGGGCATCGTCGTGTAAATCGTCGCGTAGGGGCAGACCTCCGTGTCTGCCCACGTTCGCCCGACGTCTGCCCGACGTCTGCCCGACGTCTGCCCCACGTGCCGGCGTGCCACGTACCCACGTGCCCCGCGCCACCCAACGTTCGCCCGGGCATTCAACCTGCGTCGGAATCGCGCGGCGGCGTGCGGTCATGCCTGTCGAGTTTGAAGCGGCCGCCCGTTGACAGGGCAAGTTCATTGGTGTTCTTCTTTGGGATCACTATGCCAGACTTCATCGAACCCATTGAACTGTGCTTAGAGTCCCTTGACCCATCCACGGACGACCAACCCTATGTTCGCTGTGTTGCATTGGCTGGTGGCGATCCGGGCCTCGGCATCGATTCAGACGGAAGGGTCGTGTGGTGCCAAAATGAGCTCGCAGCAGCGTTATTGTGGGTGTCGGCTGACCGTCAGCTGATCCTCGTACGTCGCAGCATCTCGCAAAGTGTCCGTCTGATCCGCGCCGAGCGCTTCCTCGATTTGCCGCTCGACAAGCCCGTCGTCGTTTTGCACGAGGATGTGATTACGATCGAAGGCAATTCCTTTCGTGTGCACGTTCACGGCACCACTCAAATTATCGCTCCACCGGAACGGCTACTGCTGCGAAGGGCTCAAACATTCGTTGCGGGCGCTGTCCTCGCTGCAGCTACCATCGCGGGCTGTCACACGAATACTACGGGTCGCGCTGCGGTTTCTGCCGGAGCAACGGGCAACGAAGTCACTTCTCCCAGTGCAACGTTCGAAACCGAGTATGCGAAGCCTCCCCCGGATATGGGGACTGAAACTGCCACTTTGACTGAGGGCGATACTCAGGGCCAAGGCGGGACTGCCGCTGCAAGCACCGCAACCACTCGAAGGCCTACCACGAAGCCGACACCACCCATTCAAATCCGCGAGCAGCCTCCCGCGCCCGTTCGTCTTCCGAACGACTAGCAACATGCCCACGCAACACCCGTTCGACGCGCTACCGCCCGATGCTCGGATGCACGGTGTTAGTCATGGTGCGCTGCTGGTTTCGCGGGATTGTGCACTTTTTTGTCATGTGCCCACGGAACAGATTGCCTACGTGCAGGCGGCGATCGATGGCAGGTGCACGCCTTCCGAGCTACCTGACGAGATTCGCGAAGCGCTGATTCGACATGGTTTTGCCACCGGTCCGCGTCCCTCGGCTGAAGCAAGACACTCCGTGCAGCTGCAACTCACCAATGATTGCAACCTGCATTGCGAGTACTGTTGCACCAATTCGGGGAAAGCTCGTCCGCGCGAGGTCGGCCATATTGAGTTCGTGCAAGTCGTAGACGACGCTCGGGCCGCTCTGGGCAAAGACACGGAGTTTGGAATCCTAGGGGGCGAGCCATTTCTGGTAAGTTGGGCCATTGATCTGATCGAATACATTACGAAACGGGGCTCGCCCCTCACCGTATTCTCCAACGGCACCAATCTCACGGATGTTACGCTCTGCAACAGGCTGGCGGCGGTGATGCAAAGGGGCACAGAGCTCAGGATTAGCCTGGCTGGTGTTACCCCCGCACTCTGCGATAGCCTGTCCGGTGCCGCCCGTTTCGAAAGCGCGATGAAGGCAATTCACGCGCTAGCTGAGCGGGGCGCAATGCCGCAGGTTGACGTGATGCTTCTGCCTCAACACGTGGAAGAATTGACCACCCACCTTCCCAAACTGAGGCGGCAATTGCCTAAAGAAATCCCGCTAAGCTTCGGGATCCTATACCGCAGTGGACGCGAGCAAGGAGCACACGTATTTCAGAGTCGCCGACAACTCGAGGAGGCTCTCGACCGCATCGTCTTCGAGGCGGGTGAAACCATTCGGACTACCGCGAAGGCACCCGTAGCCAACCGAAGAGAGGGTTGCTCCTGCGCTCTCGGCCATCACCTGCACGTTCGCAGCGACGGCCAATTGTTCTCCTGCTTCAAGATGGACGAACCAATTGGGAACCTGGGGCAACAATCATTCGCCGAAGTCGCGAGCCAGCGTCGCCCGAGGCCCGCGCTCACACTACCGGTATGCGCCGATTGCTCGCTCAATACTCTCTGCGGTGGTGGCTGCAGGAGTGAAAACCATCGCTACTCGGGGAACCCCGACGAACCCATCTGCGGCGAATGGCGAAAACGCGTGTGCTACGAGCTGCTGGCCGAAGATCTGCCCTCGGCTCTTGAGTGGCCCGTTGAACATCTACTCGCGGAGGCGAAGGAAAGAAACATACCAGCACCGACGCTTGAAGAATTGCTCACGGTTCAATCACAGAGTCTTCGGATCGACGAGCTTTGCGTTGAGCCGAGTCACTAACTCGGCCAGGCGCGGTAAGTTCTTTCGCGCCAGCAATATCTTGCCTACCCGATTTGCCGGTTTGGCCGCAAAGGGCGTCATCACGACCCAGTAGTCATTCGCATACGGTCGAAAATCCTGGCTGTTTATCATGCCGCGAACGCTGAACGCAAAGTTGTAAAAGTAGTAGTCGGGCCNNATCTGTCTTTCCCATGTGTAAGACTGGCTTACCGTGGTGCGCGATGTACGTATCGCAGAGTCCGAACATATCGATCGTGCGAACGCCTGAAAAATAGGGCACTCGCCCCGCCATGTCGGTGGCGAGCACCTCTGAGCTCACATGTGCCGAGCGCAACCCTTTGCCAAGTTCGATCATGTACTCTGCCACGGGATTGGGCGTGTGCGCGAACGTTCGCTCGTAAAATGCGTGATCAATTCCGTAAGCAAAGATTGCCAGGCCAAGTATGAGTTGCATCGACGTGGCAACTTGCCTTGGTTTTACCCATACTCCAACTTGCGCAATTGACGTGGCCATTGCGACGCCAACGAGAGGTATCAAAGGTGCCAGCAATCGCGAGTGAGGCATCCAGTCGCCGTTGTTCCAGATCGCCACTGCTGTCAAAATTGCACCAACAATCACGAAAATCGATGTCTGACGCCGGTATTGCGAGCTCAGCCAGCCGAGCGGTATCAATAGAAGCAAATAGCCCAGGCGCTCAGTACCAAATTGGTTGAGCATTTTGACGCCTTGGTCCATCGAGATGCGTCTGTAAGCGTCGGCGAATGGCAGGGCGAGGATTTCATTGAAGTAACCGCTCTTCGCTGTGACGCTATTGGGGGCCCACGCGCCAAAATAGAAGCGTCGGAATGCCAATACCGGCAGCAATACTGCGGCAAGCTCGACGGTTGGCCGGGCCAATGCACTCAAAACTGATCGCAACGCTGGCTTGTCCGCGCGAGTCGTGGTCAAATCAATCGCGTGCCGTATCGCAATGCAGCCTAGCAGGCTAAATGCGATGAAGAATGCCTCCGTACGGGTAGCTCCAGCTAGTGCAAGCCACAGCATCCAATGCCGACCCAGTGTTGAATCTTTCGCGTGACGCAGATAGCCAAGTACGCCCGCGGTTAGCAAAGAAATGTACAAGAGCAGCTCCATGCCGAGCGCGGCGTGGAATGCTAGCGACGTCGAAGTCGCAACCATCAAAGCGGCCGCAGCCGCGAGCCCGTACCCCAAGCGGGTGTGAATCGCGGCACGGAGATAGTTGAAGACCACGCAGACCAGCGCCAAAAAAGAGATGATTCCAATACATCGAGCCGCCCATTCGATGTTCGCCCCCACGAGTCCCGGGATTGCAAGCAGCAACGTAAATAGAAACGTGGAAGTGCCTTCCACGCGCTGCCCGGGATTGAACACATACCCCAATCCATGGGCGATGTTGTCAGCATAACGATACGTAATGTAGGCATCGTCTATTGAGGCAAAACGAAACTGCCAGGCGTGAGATGCGGCGATGCAGGAAAGTGAAATCATGAAAATGGCGCAGCCCCATTTTTCGGATATCTTGATTAGACGCACGCGGGATTCCTTGCCAAAACCATACTTGCACACCAGACTAGAGCTCTACAACCCGAGGCACCTACACATCCGCCTTACCCGCAGTTTTCTCGTCAGAGACATCAAGGAGGATTCGGACGTTCCTGCCTCTTTTTCCCAAGCGTGCCTGCTGGATGCATACTGCGGCGCCCAGATCGCGTTAATATTGGAATATATATGCTCTATCGACGATTGGCGCCTTAGAGGCTAAAGTAAGTTCATGAGTACGGCCCGGCGTCTCCACCACAGCTATGACGAGTATCTGAGAGCGCTCGAAATCAGTGTCGTCAAGCTCGAGTATTGTGACGGCGAGATCTATGCAATGGCTGGTGGCACGCCGGCACACGCTGAGCTTGCGGCGGCAATCGTGCGCCTACTTGGCAACGCGCTGGTCGGGCGTTGTAGCGTCTTCTCATCAGATCTAAAGGTGCGGATCGAGCGGACAGACTTTTCTACATTTCCCGACGTTACGGTCGTCTGCGGCACTCGCCAACTTTCGACAATTGATCGCAACGCGGTGGTGAATCCCACGTTGCTCGTTGAAGTTACCAGCTCGTCAACTGAGGACTACGACCGCGGCGAGAAGCTCAGTCAGTATAAGCAGCTTCCAAGTGTGCAGTGCGTGTTGCTCGTATCGCATCGCCGGCCCCAGGTTACCGTAGTTGAGCGAACCTTAGGCGGTTGGCAGGAACGTGAATCGCGGTCGGGAGAGAAGGTTACGCTCACAGCACCGAGCCTGACCCTCGCAGTCGATGAGCTGTATGCTGGAATTGAGATAGACCCAGCATAAGGCAGCGCCAGCTCACGAATTCCAATGGGAAGCGTTGGCCTCGGCAAATTCAGCAAATGTTCGCGGCGGACGCCCCAGGACTTCCTGAACAGCCAAACTCACGGCTGCCCCCGCTCCCGTCCGCACAATCCGGTAAAAGGATGTGAGGCGGTCGGCAAGTGCGGCGGGAAGGCCCGCCCCAATTATTTCCTGGCGAGCCTGCTCTTCGTCGAGCGCGACGTATTCAACGGGCCTCTTCGTTGCCTGCGAAATACAGGCAGCAACTTCTGCATGTGAAAGCGATTCACCACCCGTCAAGGCGTACGCCTTTCGATGATGTCTTGAACCAAGTAATGCCTCAACGGCGACGTCCGCGATGTCATTGACGTCAATAAATGACAGTGCAGCATCACCTGCGGGCACCCGGATCTGTCGTAGATTCTTGATTTGAGACAAGGCCAATCCAGATGTGAAAAGTTGCATGAAAAAATTGGGTCGAAGATGGGTAAACGCGAGCCCCGATCCTTCGAGAGCCTTTTCAACGGCGTACAAGCCAAAATCAGGCCGCATCTCCGTACCCAGGGCGGTCAGGTTTACTACATGTTCAACGCCCGAATGCCGGATTGCGTCAATGAACGGCACGGCCACGTCCTGAGGCCTATCGTCGCCGGGGCGCGCAATCAGGAATACACGGCTCACATCGGCGAGCGCAGCGGCAAACGTACTGGGTTGCTCTAGATCAAAGTGCACCCATTGAGTAGTAGGGTGGATCACAACGATTTTATCGAGTGAGCGCGTCGCGGCTTTAACTTGCACGCCCCGATTCTCGAGACGTCGGAGGACCGCGCTTCCCACCTTACCGGTTGCACCGAGAACCAGGACTCGTGTCCTATCTCTTTCAGTCATGTTCAAAGGCTACGTCGCGGCTGCCTGTCACGCAAATTCCCGACGAGCCGGATGGTCCGACACATCAACGCTACCGGTCAGAGCTTGAACGCCATGACCGAGTTGTCCGCGCCTATGATGATCCTTCCTTTGGCGGCGATCGGGGTGTTAAATCGCCGCATATTGGGGATCTTTACCGTGCTACCCGCGAATGCGATGGGGGTCCCCGTATCGCCGTCAAACGCGTGCAGTTGGTTGTCGCCATCCGCGCCGAGCGACCATACGATGGCGTCGTTGGTGCCGTCGGATGTAGTTACAATAGGCGAGCCCGCACCGCCCGTTGCGCACCAGGAGTGGGCGAGGCTAGGCGGCGAGCCGGGCACAATCTTGAGTGTCGTGAGGTCGCCGGTTCCGCTGGTGCAGCCAGCGCCGTTACCTCTGAACGAAACGTACGTAGCGGTTGGCGTTTTATAGAGCGCTGGAGCGGTGATAATCTCGTTGCTGGTTACGTGTAGCGTGGCGGCCGATCCTGATTGACCCGTCCCGGTACCACCAATTGCGTTCCCGACCCCGCCCAGGTTCATTCGATCGAGCAAGTAAGCGCCGCCGTCCTTGCCGAACGCGATTGCAAGTTGACCCGGGGTCGAGCCTGCCAGGTCAAAGACAATTGGAGCGGTGCCCAGGTCGAGATCACCATTATCGAGAGCGACCCAGTTTCTAGGCGCAAAGTATGTTGGAGTGTTGGCGAACGCGGCGCCAAGCCCGAGCCGGATCACGGCATCGCCGCCGCCCCAGGCAGTACTCGATGTGGCGCCCTGGGTGTTGCCGGTAGAGACGTAAATATACGACGAGTCCGAAGAGATACCCCCTGGAGCCCAGATGCCTCCGGCCATCAACGTTGTTGCCCAGGATTGCACTTGAGTCGGATCGGAGATGGGGAGCGAAATTACCCAGCCATGAAATGCGCCGCAGTCGCCGTAGAGGCCTCCGAACGGCACGTAAAGTGTGCCGTTGACGATTGCGAGCGCGCCGCGCTGACCCTGGGGTGGGTTATTGAACGTGGTCGTTCCGTTCTTGGCCACCGCTCCAACGTCGACGGGCCAGCCCGATTTTGTTGCCCCCGTGTCAACCGAAAGCGCGAAAATCAGGTGTTTCTTCGTTGCGCCACTGTCGGGAGTAGTCATCGCGTCGACAAAGATGGTTCGCGACGCAAAATCGATGACAGGCGTGCCGGTAATCCCAAAAGGATCGATGTTTCCGCAGGGCATTGATGAGAGCGGCACCGGCGTGCCGAGATTCTTCGTCCAAATCTCTGCGCCTGTTACGGCATCAAGCGCGTGAACGTTGTTGAGTTCGGTTGCTATGATCAAAAGATCCTTACCAGAGCCGCCGCCGTCGACAAATAGCGGTTGGGCATACACCGCGCCCTTGATCACCGTAGCACTGAAGGCCGTGTCAGCCTTGAGGGTTGCCACCGCCGCTTTGGTAAGCGACGGCTGGATGTACAAGCCATCGCGGTTTAGATTCTTGTGATGCATCAACACCGAGTCGCCGGGCTGCGCCTGAGAACCTCCCGTCGCGATACTCGTTGAGCTACCACCGCCGCCGGTAAGGCCACCGGTGCTGGTAATGCCGCCCGATCCCGTGAAGCCACCGATTGTCGCCGCACCACCGCTGCCCGTAGTGCCGCCCAATCCGGTAGCGCCACCGATTGTCGCCGCACCACCGCTGCCCGTAATGCCCCCCAATCCAGTAACGCCACCGTTACCTCCTTTCGCTGCCACTCCACCGGTTGCGGTAATGCCGCCGAGGCCGCCGCCATTGCCTCCCACGGTTGCAACACCTCCGGTTCCGGTAATGCTACCGTTACCTCCCGTCGCACCGGCGCCACCGTTATTTCCAGTGTTCGAATTGCTCCCCCCACAACCCACGATTGCGACGCTCGCAGCAGTGCCGAGGATTGCCCTCACCAAGCGCGCGCGAGAGGGGCCCATTCGATGTGAATCGTGGACTCTCATGGTGATGTACTACTTTCGCCTCGGGACAATCGGGTGCAAATGCACATATAAATAAGTTCATAGGAACGGGACACCCAAGGTCAAGCGCAACGAACCGAAGTGTCTGCCGGGATGGATTTGTTTGCAGTGACGGCACGGATAATTTGGGTGCCGCAGCCCACATGGTCTGCGAGCTTGTCGCCAGATTGAATTGGGATGGAGTGCGCAGTTCTATTGCCGGTTCACTAGGGACTGCCGTAGCCGTGCGATCGCCGCAGGGAGCGCACGCACAACCAACCTTGCCCCCTGCTCATCGTACGTCTCGGCTAATACACGTGCTTGCGCGTAAATCTCCCCCAGTAGTCCTTGTTTCGAATACGGGACCAAGAGCTCCTCATCGCGCATCGCGGCCTCGAAGTGTTCGATGACTCGCTGTCGGAGTGTTAGAACGTCGCTCGGGTCCTTTGCGGATATCAAGACGCCCTTCGGGTGCCGGTTCATTGCGGCATTGCGGGCCTCCTCATCGAGACGGTCGGCTTTGTTCAGGACGAGCAGGTAGGGTACCGCGTCCGCGCCTATCTCCGCCAGCACCTTCCTTGTCACTTCTAGCTGTTCGTCGCAAGTTGGGTCAGAAGCATCCATCACGTAGAGCAGCAAGGATGCTTCGAGTGCCTCGTCTAGTGTTGACCGAAACGAAGCTACCAAGTCATGAGGCAGCTTCTTGATGAATCCGACCGTGTCGGAAACGAGCAGCCGCGGTTTTGTCTCGGGGTACAGTGTACGGACCGTCGTGTCTAATGTGGCGAAGAGTTTGTCGGCAACGAGTACGTCACTCCCTGTCAAGGCTCGCATCAACGAAGATTTCCCGGCGTTGGTGTATCCAACGAGCGCTACGCGCAATTGATCCTGGCGGGCTTGCCGCCGATTGACGTGTTGAACGGCAATCGCCTCCAGCTCCTCCTTTAGTTCGGCAATCCGGTCACGAATTTTTCGCCGATCGAGCTCCAGCGCAGATTCGCCGGCGCCTTTTCCCTGTTGCCGTTCCTTGCGCCCGGCGGATGCGCGCATGCGCGGGGCCACGTATTTCAATCGCGCGATCTCGACCTGCANNGCTCCGGTTGCCCGCTCGAGATTGCGCGCCTGTCTCGGGCTAATCTCGTGATCGACAACGACGAGACTAGGTCGCTCCCCCTTGAGCTCGAAGGTATTCTTCTGTATTGGCGCGGAGGGTTCCTCCTCGGCCTCGGATTCGTCACCGAGCTCTAGGTCATCGAAATCGTCGACCTCGTCGTTTTCGTCGGCTTCACCAATGGCGGCCGCTTCGAAGCGGGCGCGCGCTTTGGATTGCGTTTCCTTGACGTACCCAGGCACAACTCCCGTTCCGCCCGTGTACTCCGCCAGCTCCTTGAGCTTTCCCTCGCCGAGCACGGCCCCCGACGAAAGGGCCTCCCTGCGCTGCGAAACGG
>PMCK01000557.1 GCA_003154095.1 Myxococcales bacterium
TTGTCCTCATCTACCCTCCCCCCTGGAAGATTCCTTGTCCGGGTAATTCACCAGATAAAATAGATGGTCCACCAGATGACTATGCGGAGGGTGATCTCGATACGGACTTTTACCAGATCCCCTATGGACTCTTGAGTCTTGCAGCAAATTCGGTCCGTGCGGGGCACCAGGTCAAGATCCTCAATCTATCGAGCTACACTTGGTCTTCAGTTGAAGACATTCTGGCCCAGTTGTCCGCAGACGTAGTCGGGCTGTCGTGTTGGACAGCCAATCGTCGCGGCGTAAGTCTTGTGGCAAAAGCCATCAAGCGGCTCAATCCAAGTACCTATGTGGTCGTTGGCGGTCCACATGCAACGCCTTTGGCCCGCCCCCTTCTCGAGAATTGGCAAGCTGTCGATTGTGTTGTCATCGGCGAAGGCGAAGCTACTTTCCTCGACCTGCTTTCACGGCTCAAGGACGGCAAGTCAGTTTTAGATTTACCCGGTGCCTTAACGCGATCTGCGGGTGACATCAGCGACTATAGTCGTCGACCAGCAATTACAAAACTGGATGATCTCGCAGGTGTTCATGAGTTATTTCCAACACATATTGTAATGACGTCACGTGGGTGCCCGTGGAATTGCACATTTTGTGGCGCCGAAACCAGTTGGGGCCGCGGCTTTCGCAGTCTGAGTATCGAGCGAGTCCTTGACTCCTTCGAACACGCGCTAGAGCGTGTTAAGGTTCGCATTCTGTTGGTAAAGGACGACACATTTACGGCCAACAAGAAGCGAGTCATCGAAATCTGTCGAGGCATCCGCCAGAGAAATCTCAAATTCCTATGGAGCTGCGACACGCGCGTCGATGTACTCGATGACGACTTGCTTCGGGAGATGCGACTGGCCGGCTGTGAGAGGCTCAGCCTAGGCGTCGAATCGGGATCTCCCGAGATACTCCGAGCTATAAACAAGCGAATTACGGTTGAACAAATCGTAAAATCAGCCGAAGCCGCGCGTCGTTTTGGGATTCGGACTCGCTTTTACATGATGCTCGGTAATCGAGGTGAAACGGAAGCCACGTTCCGCGAGAGTTTGGCATTCCTACAGCTCGCACGTCCGAGCAGCTACATATTCTCTTGCTTGAGTATCTATCCAGGTACCGACGACTATGACGACTCGGTTCGCGCTCAGCGCGTCGACCCCGACAGCTATTTTACGGGTAAGTTTCAAGAATTGAAGATGCCCTTCGATGCTTCAGAGCGCGATGCTGAAATTATGAATGAATGGTTCCTGCAGCATCGAGGCGTGCAGGCACTGCATGTCCCGACTGTATCGGAATTGCGTAACGTCCTTGCCGAGGTCGGGGACCACCACGCGGCACACTTAGATTTGGCTGAAGCGCTTATCGAGTCGGGGGAGCTTGAGGCGGCTGAGCACCATTTGTGTCGCGCCGAGGAATTGAATTCTCCCGTTCCTGGACTTGTACTCAATGCGCGAGCCTGCATTGCAGCCCAGCGTTTTGACTATGGTCTCATGAAGGACCAACTTATATCCGCTGCAAATAGTGATCCGCAACATATCCTGCTACTGAGGAATGCGACCGCTGCCAAGACCTGGTTCGATTTGGGCGGGGTCAAATCCGGCCGGACTCTTCATTTGGAGAGTCGTCATGATTTTCAACTCTTCGAGCGGACACTGCAACCAGCGCTGCCAGGGCCATTGCCAGAAAATTGGGCGGACTGGGACTCGCCCAGCAGCATATCCCCAAATGTATCGGAATTGCCCAAGGCGCAACCTATACGTAATAAGACGCTAGTCGTATTGCCCAATGTTTGAACCAGACATCATGCCGCAAATACCCAAGGGATCACACTTGTCATTGCGATTGGGTTGAATCAGGGCAATTCTGATGGGCCTTGATCAATAAGGCGCGCGCCCTGTAAATCCAGGTGCCACGCGGTTGACATATCCGAACGCACAAGCCTAGGGTCGATGTCGACACCGCGCAAGCTCCAGAGTCTCACGACAGCGTCATCGCCACCCGAGGCGAGCCACTCTGCGCGAGGATCAAAAGCCAAACAACGAACCGTTCCGTGATGGTCTTGAAGGTAAGCGCGCTCGCGCCATGGGAACTGCCCGTCTGACAATACGACTCTCTGATCTTCACCGGCTGTAGCCATGACTTTACCGTCTGAACTTACGGCAACGGCGGTTGCCCGCCCTTGATGCTCCAATCGAGCCTGAACTACTTCCAGGCTCGGCATACGCCAAATAACGGTCCTTCCATCGCTACCCACACTTACGCCATAGTCCCAATTGGGGCCGAGACCTACTCCGGTGACCCAGTCTTGATGCCCCTTGGCTTCGTGCACCAATTCACCAGTAACCTGGCGAATTTGGACGCGGCCATCACGCAATCCGAGAAACAATAGATTTCGGTCCGGCGAATTGGCCATTGATTGAACTTGGCCATCAATGTTCCACTTTCCAGCTATCTTGCCGCTAGGCACACTCAGTTTTAGTACCTCTGTGGATGCTCCGGCTAAGTACGCGAACTCCTCATGCATATCGAAGACGACGGAACGCACTTCCTCGATTGAAACGTCGGTGACCGACAATGGTAGTCGAGTCAGGGCATCCCAAACTTCGACCCTCTTTCCCGCGCCGGCAAAAACCAAATAGCGACCATTGGGCGAAAGAGCGATAACTCGCAGACGTGCGGTGCGCACTGGCAGACGATCGATGCAGTCGCCGTCACCGACACGAAATACACAGACGCCACTTTCACGAAGTCCTCCCGCAAATATCAGGTCGGAACTCGGCGCCCACGACAAGCCGAGTACATTACCTCGATCTAGCATTCTGGGTTTGGGCTTCGGCTCCGCCACGGAAAATGCAACAACCTGTCCCAACTGATGCACAAGCCACAGGCGGCCGTCCGTATCGAAGTTTATCGGTCGATAGTTGCCCAAACTCTGTGGCATCGAAAACACGCGCACACGCTGTTGCATGTCGACCAAGTCGACTTCGGATGCCCGTGTGCCCGTGGCCAACCACCGCCCGTCTTCGGACAACGTGAGGCTATTGACCCCCGACCCGCGTCGTAGCACCGTGCTAATTTGTTGATTTCTCCCCAGATCCCAAATCGACACCGAACCATCGGAACCGCCGACAACCACTGTCGAGTCGCGCGGCCCGGTGACGACAGACTCAACTGTCGAATGCACTTCACCAACGGTAATCGCAGCGTCATCATTGGCGTAGTTCCAAACTGCGAGTCGACCCAAACTGCCACCGATGACAAGGACGCGCTGAGTTTGGCCAAACGTCATGGCTGTAACCGATTGACCAAGCTTCAGTGTACGTGAAACTCGACTCGAGTGGTTCACGTCCCAAACCACAACATTGCCCTCTTGATCTCCAGCGGCTAGCCAAGATTCTTGCGAGGATCCTGCAAGAACAGTTGGTGTGACCAGTGGCAATTCACCCGAATTCTGGAGCTCACCTTTGGATTCCGAGTAGGTTGTCCAGCGCCGCTCTGAACTAAGCACCGCAAAATTGTGCCTGCCGAACGACGTAGCGAAGAGTGCTTGTTGTACACTCGTCGACCATAATCGTTTCATGCCACGAAACATCGTCAACGCCTGTGAGGACTTGCAGAGCAATTCACCCTTGGCATAACCGAGTATGATCTTGTTGCAACCTTGAAGCGTCTGCATCGGAGAAGCTGGAACCAGTTCAACCGCATTTGCCAAGCCCATTAGGACGCCGCGAGCATCGGGTCGTTCGCCAATCGTCAATGCCTCAGCCGCAAGAATTCTTGCCTCGACGATATTGTCTGACTGAACTGCGTTTCTCGCTTTTTCAACTAATACGTCGGCATACCGCAAGTTGGCGAGTTGTTGACCCGTCGTCGCCCTTTGCTCGGCCAGTAGAGCATTGTCTCGTGCGCGAGTAACACGCACATACGACGACACAGCAAGCGCGGCAAGGGCGGCGCAGCCGAGCGCTGCAACAATCACCTCCTGACGGTGTCTGATATAAAATCTACGCAGCAANNGATAGCGCTCGCTCTTGTCACGCTTGAGGGCACGCAACGCAATTGCCTCGAGCTCAGGGGGGATTTCAGGGTCCAGCGTGGAGGGGGGCGTGACTATTCCGGCGAGTACATGCGATAAGATGTCGACCAACGTCGACCCACCAAACGGGGTCCGTCCCGTGAGGAGCAGGTACAACATTACTCCCAGCGACCAAACATCGGACCGAGCATCGAGATTCTCGGACTTCCCGGTAAATTGCTCGGGGCTCATGTATTGCGGCGTGCCAACGATTTGGCCTACCGTGGTGCGCTCATGATCGTCATACCCGACGACGCAAGGGACCGCTTCCGCAGGGTCGAAAGGAGCCGGTGGTAGTGAGAGCACGGGACCCGATATCGTGGCATCGGGTTGTACGGTAATTCTGGCGAGACCCCAGTCCAAGACGAATGTCTCCCCGTACTCGCCAATCATGATATTCTCGGGCTTGATGTCCCGATGAAGTACGCCACGACTGTGTGCATAAGCGATTGCCTGACATACATCGGCAAAGTGGTGCAATAGCTGCAACCGATCCGCCAATGTCTTTGCCTTGCGCAAAGCCTCGCCAAAATTCTGACCACGCACGGCGCGCATCGTGTAATAGAGAGTACCATCTGCATGCCTCCCCAATTCGTATACGGGGACGATGTTGGGGTGCTCTAGCTGACCGGTGACCCGTGCTTCGCGCATGAATCGCCAGGTGGCTTCGCGGGCCCTGTCCGATGCACCGGCATCACTGTCAGTCTGAAAATCCTCGCGCAATGCCTTCATGGCCACTTCGCGGCCAAGGATGCTGTCAAAAACCAAATGAACCTTTCCAATGCCTCCCTTACCCAATTCCCCCTCTCCACTGAGCGGGTATCTGTATCGCTCTTCAGGGAGCAACCCGCCTCGCGGATCGATGACCCCTACGACTTGACCGTCTCTAATTCGAATTAGACAGGAATCAGACGCCTTATCAGTTGCTGATTCCGAGTTCAATTCTCCGATATGTACGGGATCGACCAATACATGGCGTGCAATGCAATCACTGATTCTAACGGTCGCGTCCTTGGTGCCACTCTCCTCCTCTGTCCTCGCCGGTCGATCGGAAAGCTTGCCCACCCCAAAGTTAACGGGAATTCCGGCAGATTATTGAGCCCGCGGCGCGAACCAGCCGCTCGTGGTATGGCCAATAAATGCGCGAAAATGTGCGCCGCTTGCTCGAGAAACGTCGCAATTCCCATGAAATAGCGGTTTTCTTAGCCGATTCGGACCCTTTATCCGATGAATCACAGTTTATTATTGATTGGCTAACACGGCACAATGCGACATTTTCCGTTGTGGACGCCCTGGGTGACCCCGAACTTTCACCTCTATTGGAAGCCGAATGTGCGACAACGGTTCTGCCGATCTTGACGGTTAGCGGCCACCTGATTGGAAATGGGCCATTGCTCAAACAACTAGCAGAGTCAGGTCAACTCTTGCGATTCATCGAGAAACCTCCGCTCGATCAAACACCTGCAATCGCGGTGAGCCAGCAAGCAGCTTCTAAACTTCGTGATGAGCTCCAATCTCCGTCGGATGTCGTAAGACTCACAGTATCCTCGGATTTCTGCCACGAACTAGGCATCGGAGAATTTCGACCGGGTGACGTAGAGCTCAAAGTCGACGACATTTCTCTCGTTATCGATCCAATTAGCGCAACCCGGGCCAACGGCGTGGCCATTGATTGGATTGAGCTTGCTGAAAGCTCGGGGTTTCGGATTGACAATCCCAACCACAACCTTGTACGGCGAGGCATAAAATGCGATGAGTTTGTCCAATTGATGGACGGCCCCAATCCTTACTTGCTTATTGATGCACGCACCGAGCAAGAATATAATGAGGAGCGGATTCCTGGCGCTCGGCTGCTTGATGGGACCTTACTTGACGCGTTACAATTGCTGGATCGACGGACGCCTCTCATATTTTACTGCAAAAATGGGACCCGGAGCCAACGTGCAGCGCGTCACTGCCGCGAGCTCGGATATACGGATGTTGCCACGCTAGACGGCGGAATGGATGCTTGGAAAAGCCACGTTAGCCAGTGATGCTCATTTGCTAGTCGGGGTCCAAATTCCCGTACCCGGTCGGGTCGTAGTAAATAGCCAAAGACCGATTGAATACCCGGTGGGAATCCACAAAGTTCACGGGAAAGTCCAAATTTGGCCGACTTTCGGCCACACAACTGCTCGCAATTCTTTTGGTAATCGGCTAAGACCCTACCCGTCGTAGACCTGCAACCGAACTCAACTGCCATGTGTCCCCACCCCTTAGCTGGAAAGCCGGCTCCGCAATCGCTGCTAATAAATGTTCAAAAGTTGGTAACGGCTTATTTTGAAGTGGAGCCGGACGCTTCAGAATCGGAGCAAAGAGTCGCGTTTGGTACCTCAGGGCATCGGGGCAGTTCCGCCACCGCCAGCTTCAATGAGCTGCACATCCTCGCCATTGCACAGGCACTATGCGAAGTCCGTGCCGCCCGTGGGATTACGGGCCCACTTTTCGTTGGAATTGATACGCACGCGCTTTCTGAGCCAGCCCTTGCGACAACCCTCGAAGTACTTGCCGCAAATGAGGTCGACCTGCGCATCGACTCAGCCGGCGGCTACACTCCGACGCCGGTAATCTCGCATGCAATTCTTGCGTACAATAACAAGCGACAAGCTGGGTTGGCCGATGGAGTAGTAATTACGCCATCCCACAATCCGCCGTCGGATGGCGGCTACAAATACAATCCCCCTCANNAATAAGTGCCGCGAAGTCCGGCGTGTCTCGTTAACAAATGCCCTTGCGGCTCCGACCACTCAGAAACACGACTTTCTAACGCCCTACGCGGCCGATCTCGAGCAGATCATCAACTTCGAACCTATCCGTAACTCGAAGCTTCGAATCGGAGCCGATCCGATGGGCGGCTCCAGCGTCGATTACTTTGCGCCCATTGCCGAACGTTATGGGTTGAATCTCGAAGTAGTCAATCCGATAATCGACCCGAGTTTTCGGTTCATGACGCTCGATCATGACGGGAAGATTCGAATGGACTGTTCGTCGCCTTGGGCGATGCGAACTCTGATTGGCTACCAAAGTCGATTCGACGTTGCATTTGGCAATGATGCCGATTCGGACCGGCACGGAATCGTGACNNTTGATGAACCCGAATCATTACCTGGCCGTTGCCATCGACTACCTATTTCGAACGCGAACGCAGTGGCGCGCGGACGCAGCGATTGGCAAGACCATCGTGAGTAGCAGTCTGATTGACCGCGTGGCGGCCAGCCTCAACAGGCCCCTCACCGAGGTTCCCGTCGGGTTCAAGTGGTNNATGGATCTGCTGGCTGCGGAAATTACTGCTGCTACTGGGAAAGATCCGGGAGAGCATTACCGCGAATTGGCCAAAAACCACGGGGAACCGGTGTATGCGCGGATCGACGAGCCGGCAACCCCTGCCCAAAAGGCAGTCCTAAAGGATCTCAGCACGCAGAACATTACAGCCCGCCAAATTGCAGGTGATGATATAACGGCCGTGTTGAATCGGGCACCCGGAAATGGAGCTCCACTAGGTGGAATCAAGGTTACTACGGCTCAGGGGTGGTTTGCCGCCCGCCCATCCGGGACAGAAAACGCCTATAAGATTTATGCAGAGAGCTTTCGCGGAGCCGAGCATTTGGCGAAGATCCAAGAGGAGGCCCGCGCCGTTGTCAGCTCTGCGTTACGTGAAGCTGGAGTCTAAATCCCCGTTGTTCCCAAGCACGAAGCCATAGATGGCGGAGGGCAGCATGAAGGTCATGAAGCATAAGTGGTGTTGGATAGGTTTAGTAGTCTTTGCAAGCAGTACTGCCTTTGCAGCCAAGAAGGGCGAAGCCAAGTCGGAATCCGACACCAAGAAGGAAAGCTCTGCCGAGGCAGACAAGAAAGCCGATTCGGCCAAAGATGACTCGGCCAAAGATGACTCGGCCAAAGATGACTCGGCCAAAGACGAGGGCGACGAGGACATAGCTCCCTCTCCTCCCCCGAAAAAGGCGAGGAAGGTTAACGCGGAAGCTGCGCCGGCGAAGCGCACGAGCACATTGAATATGGGTTTGCTCGGCAGTTTGGGTGCGTCGCCGTTTACTCGATTGGGCCTCGGGTTGCGTGGAGGTTTGACGCTCGGCGCGACCGAGGGGCTCTACGTCGGCGTAATTGGTACGTACTTCGCCGGTACGTCGGTGACTGATCCGCGGCTCGAATCTCCACCTGATGCAGAGCGCACCCGCAGTACAATAATCGTTGCAGCCGAAGTTGGATACGACGTGTTGGCCGCGACTGATTTCGTGGTAAGGCCCTATTTGTCCCCCGGAATCGCTTACAAGGCCGACAGAACATGCGCTACCGGTATTTGTACGGATGACAACGGCATTGCAGCGGCCCTCGCGCCCGGGCTTCAGGCAATATATTCTTTGGGTGCGGTATATCTGGGTGGCGATTTGCGCTACCAGATCATACTGAACACGTCAGACGCAAGCGCGGCCATAATCTCGTTGACGATGGGCCTTCGTATCTAAGTCGCGGCCGGACAGCCACCTCCGGCTCTGGGGCGTTTGATCCTTCACAGAACTGAGCCCTTTCCTGTAGATTGTGCGCCCCATGACTTCAGAACTGCAGGCCAAATCGCCGGATACCGAACTGTCAGCTCCGGTCCCCTACAAGAACCCGTTTCTCTGGGTGCCCTCGAGCTATTTCGCAATGGGCACCGTGTACATAACGGTGTCCACGGCCTCGAACATCATGTTCTCGAACCTGGGACTACCCAATGACAAAGCCGCTGCTTACTCGAGTCTTACGGGCCTGGCGTTCACTTTCAAGCCTTTCTGGGCTCCGCTACTAGAACTCTACAAGACCAAGAAGTTCTTCGTAATTATAATGCAAATTACGCTTGCAGCAATATTCGCTGGTCTTGCGTTCTTGCTGCCCTTTTCCGGCGCATCCAATAGTCCGATACCTGCAAGCATAGGTTCAGTGACGTTGCCGTTGGTGGCGCCCATTTTTCTCCTACTAATGTTGGCCGCCATCAGCGGCGCAACCCAGGACATCGTAAGCGACGGTGTCTACGTCACAACCCTCAATTCCAAGAACCAAGCCAAGTATACCGGCATTCAGAGCATGTGTTGGAATATTGGTTTTGTCGTGGCAGGTGGCCTCCTTGTATTGCTCGTGGGGCGCCTCGCGGGTGAGACACAATCCGGGCCCAAACCAGTTCCCGCCGCATATAGTTCGGCGTGGGCATATGTCTTTGGTGCGAGCAGCGTGTTGATGCTTGCGCTTGCGACCTGGCACGTCAAGATGCTCCCAGACGGATCCAAGGCGCAAAATGCCCCAAAGTCATTGGGCGATGGCCTTTCGACTGTAACCCGCGCTTTCATTACGTTCTTTCAAAAGAAGGACATAGTTCTCTTACTCGGATTTGCACTCTTTTACCGGTTTGGCCTTGGTTTGCTGGACAAGATTGCACCACTCTTCTTGATTGGAAGTCGAGCAACCGGAGGCCTCGGTCTAAACAACACTACTCTTGGTTGGATGAATGGCATCATCGGCACGGTGGCGCTCATCGTTGGATCAATACTTGGTGGTTGGTTCGTATCGAGCCGTGGGCTCAAACGGTCCCTCTTAATTCTCTGTTTGGCCTTGAACGTCCCAAACGTGACATTCTTGTATCTAGGTTGGACGCAGCCAACTTCACTCTGGCTAATTGGCTGTATCTTCTTTATCGAGAAGTTGGGTTGGGGCTTCGGAGCCGTGGGTCATATGATCTATATGATGCAGCAGATCGCTCCTGGCCCCTACAAGACCGCTCACTACGCATTTGCTACGGGCCTTGGCCTGAGCCTTTGCATGACCGTAACGGGGTGGGTAAGTGGATATTTGCAAGTGGCCGTTGGGTACCAGACGTATTTCATAATTGCACTTCTGGCAGCGGCGCCTTCGCTACTATTCACCATCCTGGCACCATTCCATCATGAGGACGACGCGGCCGGCGCCAAAGCGCGCGTTGGCAAGTGACCTAGCACTACGCGACTTTGGCTAGGTTGGAGCTGTCATCGTCATGCGGCTTGCTGGGCATCACAAACGAAGTGTCGTTGACCCTGAGGCGAGTGGCGCTGCTGATACGTTGAAGCAAGGCGGCGTCCGCTAGCAGCGCATCGCGCGCGCGCTCGCGACCTTGTCCAATACTCTTGCCATCGAAACTGATGTAGCTACCGCTCTTTTCGAGAATACCGAGGGCAAGTGCCGTCTCGATTAGATCACCAACTGCATCAATACCGCTACCCCATCGGATATCGAATTCAGCCTCGGCGAATGGCGGCGCGCATTTATTTTTTACGACCTTGACGCGAGTGCGGTTGCCCACTACGGCCTCGCCTTGAGTCACCTTTCCGGTACGGCGCACGTCGAGACGAATACTCGAGTAGAATTTCAACGCCATTCCGCCCGTCGTCGTTTCTGGACTTCCGAACATGACGCCAATCTTCTGACGCAGCTGGTTGATGAATATTATCGTGGTTTGTGTGCGATTTGCGATTCCAGTCAACTTTCGCAACGCTTGACTCATGAGCCGCGCATGCAAGCCGACATGGGCGTCACCCATGTCTCCATCGATTTCCGCCTTGGGAACCAGCGCTGCCACGGAGTCCACGACAATGAGGCCTAGTTCCTGCGACTTGGCGAGAAATTCCACGATATCGAGCGCCTGTTCACCATGGTCAGGTTGTGAAACGAGCAGCGACTTCAGATTGACTCCAATCGCTTGAGCGTAGCGGATGTCAAAAGCGTGTTCAGCATCAATGAGTGCAGCCAATCGCGAGCGGGATTGTATTTGAGCGATTGCATGTAAGGCCAAGGTAGTCTTGCCGCTGGATTCCGGTCCAAAAATTTCGACGATCCGCCCGCAAGGGTAACCGCCAATCCCAAGCGCACGATCAATGGCAAATGAACCGGAAGGGACAATGGGAACTGCTTCACTCGGATCATTGGAACCCAGGCACTGTATTGCACCTTTGCCGTGGATTTTTTCGACTTGTCCGATCAGGTGATTGACCGAGTCTGTTTGTGAATCAACGCATTTCTTCTCATTCATGATACTTACTCCTAGCAATTGAATTGTGATGAATATCGATGTAAATTCGGAGTTCAATGAACTCTGTGTGTCCGTGCAGGCGGCTGACTCAACGGGCGGTCAAGGGTTGCCGGTCGAGCAATCTGCCTTGAATTGCCTCCGCCAAATGTTCAGTCTCGATCTGCTCAGTACCCGCCAGATCTGCAATAGTGCGTGCGACCCGGTAAATGCGAACAAATGCCCTCGCGCTAAGCCCCAAATGCCGGCCTGCAGTATCGAGCAGGCGGCGCGACTCCTGGCCAAGTGGAGACAAGCGTTCAAGCTCGGGTAGCGCGAGTGCTACGTTGCTTCGCGTTTGGGTGGTTCCACAAGAATTTCGGATTCGCTGTTGCACTCGAGCTCGTTCCACGCGAAGGGCCACCTCGGTGGAACTCTCGCCCGCCATGGATTGACTGAGCATGCTAATCTCGACCGGGGGCACGGCGCAGTGAATGTCAAAGCGGTCCAATAGTGGGCCACTCAGTCGCTGCGCGTATTTGACTCGCTTTTGCTCCGAACAATTGCACGGACGCGTGGGGTGCCCAAAGTAACCGCACGGGCAACCATTGACGGCAGCCACCACCAGGGGCCGCGCCGGAAACCACGCACGGGCGCGCGATCGGGCGATGCACACGCAACCATCCTCGAGCGGCTGCCGTAGTGCCTCGAGAACGTTGTGGCGAAACTCGGCCAATTCATCGAGAAACAGGACTCCGTTATGCGCAAGACTGATTTCGCCGGGACGTGGCAAGTCGCCACCTCCCACGAGTGCAGCCTCGCTGACTGAGTGGTGTGGCGCACGAAAAGGCCTACTTTTGACGATACCCGTACGCGAGTCCACAAGGCCTGCCACGCTGTGAATTGCGGTTATTTCGATGGCTTCTGCAAAGGACAAGGACGGCATAATGCTGGGCAGCCGCCGTGCCAATAATGTCTTGCCGCCGCCGGGTGGCCCAACGAGTAAGAGGTTGTGGTGGCCCGCGGCGGCAATCTCGAGTGCCCGTCGCGCGCCAGATTGACCCCTCACTTCGGCCAAATCGAATCCCGCACTGTCGCGTTGATTGCCGAGTGAAGTCTGAGTTACCACGGGCAAGGTCTTTGCGCTCGAAATGTGCGCAACTACACTTGCCAGATTCGAAGCGACATAAACGGTCATGTCTGACACGAGCCCGGCCTCTGCTGCATTGCACTCGGGCACAATGGCTTTTCTGACGCCGCGTCGCTTTGCGCCCTCGAGAAGTGGCAAGAGGCCCCGCATCGGTAATAGAGCACCATCCAATGACAGCTCTCCACAAAACTGAGTCCCTTCGCAGCCGCTACATTTCAGGTGACCCAATGCGGTAAGGGTTGCGACTGCGATTGCCAAGTCAAGCGCTGCCCCAGTCTTTCGAAGATCGCCGGGAGCAAGGTTTACTGTCACGGCAAATTCGTCTAACAGAACACCGAGAGTTGCCAGTGCACTTGCAACACGCACCCGCGACTCGCGCACAGCCGTCTCGGCGAGTCCAACCATTTGAAAGAACGCAGGGCCTCGCGTTGTCGTCACTTCCACGCGCACCGCATGTGCATCGAGACCAATTAGGACAAACGCCTGGGCTATACCGAGCCCCAGCGTACGACCGCGCATGATGGGAGTAGGACTATTGACCATTTCAAAAGGACCCGGCTGCAACGATCGGACCTTGGCGCGTGTTGCGAGATACCAAGCCATTTTTCGAATAATGTTACTGGCGACGGTTAGCCGAATGGTTCAGTCGTATTGCCAGGTTTAGAACGGCCAGCGAGCCAACCATCGTAGTAGGTAGTTGAAATCCTTGGCCGGCACCGCAACAATGGAACAAGGTCTCGATACGAACTCCCCCGCATGACCACGCTGGCCGCCGAACTACTTCGACACCGTGCTGCTCCAATCGATGCGGTGGAAAACGCAATGTTGCGGCAATCACTTTATGGTGGGGATCTCGCAACCAATTTGCTCGAGCTTGCCGCAATTGATGAATCCAATCTCTTGGCGCAACTGGCTCTCACGTTCGAACTCGAGATGGTCAAGCCCGGGCCCCTTCCGGAGGCATCTGAAGAGCTCAAGCGAGCATTGCCAGGCGACGTGGGTTCGCGACACGGCATATTCCCTCTTGGTTTCGAAATGGGGGACTTGGTCGTCGCAGTCAGCGTTCCCCTGATGTCGAACACAATTGAGGATCTTGCATTTTCACTGGGCCATGAATTGCGGCAACGCATCGCGTTGGATGTTCGAGTCCGCCAGGCTCTGAGTCGAGACTATCGCTTGCCACTATCAGAGAGGTTCGTGCGCCTCTCACTCTCGATGGATTCAGGCCAACCCCTCAATCTTTCGATTCCTCCACCTAGAGCCTCTGCGCGTGCCTTCCCCATTTCGCGAGCGTCTGGGTCGGGCGAGACAGGCACGGTCAACGTGCCCACTTTGGTTTCATCAAGAGCCAGTTTCCTCCCGCAATTTGCGGCTCCGGTGGCCCAATCCATCACGAATAAAGCGATTCGAAGATTCGGGCCGTTTACGACCTCGATGATGGAAAAAGAAATTCAGGTGGCTAAGTCGGCCAAGGAAATACTTCGAATCTGGCTCGACTATTCAGCCCAATACTTCGAGTACAGCGCAGTGTTCACAGTCCAAGGTGACATCGCCTGTGGGCTTGAGTCGCGGGGACTGAGTTCCGCGTCGGAGTCGTTGTCGCATGTTGGGATACCGCTGGAGTTCCCCAGTGTACTTTCTGAAGCACGGCGCACTGCACGTTGGATTCTTGCAAAGCTTTCTTCGGAAGGTATCGACGCGACAATCTCGCGCGACTTGCGTCGCTCGTCCGGTAAGTCGGTGATGGTAGCACCCGTAATGCTTCGTGGTCGCGCGGTGGCATTGTTGTACGGTGACCATGGTGATGCAGACGTTCAACTGAGCCAAGTGGGAGAGATCATATCGGTCGTCCCCATAGTCGAGCGCACGATGAGTCGAGTGCTCCTGACACGCAAGCGGGAACACGGCAGTGAATCCCCCGAGATGTCGAGATCGCTACCACCAGTATCGGTTAGGGTCACCGCAGTGAGCGAGCGGGACGCCCTGCCCTCGCAACCGCCGAAAGCGGCAAACGCTCCGCAGACCATTGAGAGTGAGTCCAAAACCAAATCCAGAAACTGGGACTTGGCTCGACCTATTTTGGAGATAAAAGCCCCTTCGCCTGACCAGGAACATCCGGCGTCCACCAGTACCTCTTCTTCGACATCAGGCGCCCACCGGGCATTTTCACTGCCCCGAATTCCCGTTACCGAGACGCAAGCAGCGGCCCCGTACACGGAACGGAGCGGCGAGGACGGACAATCGGCGCCTCAACCGGATATTTCACTGCCTCGTATCGATACAGACTATGAAAATAAGAGCCTTGCGATCATCGATCGCCTACTTCAGGGTCATAGCGACGCCGTATCCGAACTATTGGCCTTTGGCGACGCTGGAGCCAGCGTACTCGTTCGCGAACTCCCGGGGCCCGTGGTAGTTCCAACGCGGGCAGTTCGACCAGACTTAGGTCCCATTCGAGCTTCCGAATGTGGCCCGCTACTGCGCGCGATGGCAGCCTTTGGTCCCACGGCACGCCCGTACGTCATAGCCCGCACCGCGGATGCCGATCCTCGTGTTCGTCAGTGGACAACCCGATTACTCGGAGAGTTGCCGGGACGCCAGTCGGCGATGGCGGTAGGTCAGCGGTTGATGCATGACCGCGATGCCGAGGTGCGCCGCGCCGCATTCGCGGCAGGACAACTGCTTGCCCACGACGCCGATTCGGCTCTTGCACTACGCAATTCACTCTCGGGAGCTGCAAGAAATGAGACCTTGGCAGTCACGCAGCGACTAGCTGCAATAGATGCATTGAGTGACTTGCGCGACGGATTGGCGACTCCATCGCTGTGGCGATTGCTACGGGACGTCAATCCAAGCATTGCCGCCGCCGTGCAACAGGCATTGGTGGTTTTGGCATGTCGTGATTTCGGACACGACCCAGACGCCTGGTCACATTGGTGGGATCGCAATGGCACGCGACATCGGGTGGAATGGCTAATCGACGCGTTGACGGACGACTCGCCCAACGTGCGACAATCTGCAACCGAACAACTACGACAGATCTCGCGACTCTACGTTGGGTACTACGACGACAGTCTGCCCGAAGAGCGTTCGCGTGTGCAGGAACGCTACCGAACTTGGTGGGACACAACCGGTCGGGCGTCAGTTATGGCCGAGCCACCCCCATCGGCTGGAAAGGGCAAGTCGTAGGCGATCGTATCACATACATTGGTGTACATTTACGCTAGTGCGGCAATACGCGAATTGAGCCCCGGGACCAGTTCATTTTGGCTCGACATCAGCAGCCAGGCCGTGCGAAACCCGGACTCCCAAATGGAAGTCGAGATTCTAGATCCGGCCCTGCGCGCCGCCAATGTGGCATTGCTCGGACGCACACAGCGCGAGACGAGTCGCTTCGCCTCGATCGAACTGCGCTTTTCCGACCACCGCTCGAGGCCATGGGAAGCAGCAGCCATGCTTTCGGTCGGGTTCATGGCGCTCCTAGCCGTTTTGGGGGTTTGGTTTCTGTAGCACGTGGCTAACCTTGGCCCCGAGTGGACGTTTCGGGCCAGAACAAGGGAAGTCCCTGTCTAGATGCCACAGATTCCTGATTTAATTACTAGGTGCTGGTGCGGTTTCGTTCGATGTAGCTGGCGGCGGATTGGACGGCGTACCGGGAAAAATCGGTGGGATCGGGATACCCGCGATCGAAGTCGGCATTGAAGGCAAAGCAGTGGGAAGGCTCGGTAGACTCGTGGGAAACCCGGGGATGAGCGGTGGCCATTGGAATCCACCCGGAGACGAGGACGTCGAAGCACTCGGAACTGGGTTGGCTGAGGATGACGCGGACGCCGATCCCCGTTGTGACGCTCCAGTGGTAGTGGTCACGGTCCCTCTGACTCGAGAATTGCCTGTCTCTGGCGGATTTCGATCCGGCGAGGCTACCTGAGGAGTCGGGGCCAGCTCGGGTTCCACCTGCGATGTCGATAAGCCGTCAGCCGTGGGCGCAGACGAGGGCCAGGGGCTCGGGGGTTCATCTGTTTCGAATGGGTTATCGATGACACCTGCCCAGTAGGCAATTGAGAGTCCCCCCAAGGTCAGCAGCAGGCCGATGCCCAACACCAAACTCACCAGCAACCCATACCGACGACGGATCGCGCGCTTGGGCGGCATTGCGATCGATGGCCCAAAACTTTGATTCTCTAAACGTCCGGGAGCATCGATAGCCCTGCTCAACGGCGTAGGCAAGCCGCCAAAGTAAGGCGCTCCGTTCGTCATGATTGGAGGCGCGGCATGATCCGTTCTGATAATCGGCGCACCTTGATTGGGCGGTTCGGTTAATGCCGGCGCGAGCGGCGGCGCGTCGGGCTGGGTCCTTGCGCGCGGCTCGGCGTCTACGACGTTGATACTCGACATCGGTGGCACACTCTGCCGGGCGACGCTCATTTCGCCGGTCAGTGAATGATACAAATCGGGTGCAGTTCGGGGTCGTTCGGCAGGATCTTTGGCCAGCGCCGCGCGAAGAGTATTGGCAATCGCAGTCGGAATATCAGCGGGCAAGTCCGGGGGAATGGACGTCAAGTGCCGTTGAGCCCACATCCAAGGGCTATCTGCCGCGAACGGCAACTGCCCGGTTAACATCTCGTAGATGATAATGCCGAGGGAATAGATGTCACTTTGTCGAGTGACGGGCGCACCCGTAAATTGTTCCGGGCTCATATAGGGCGGCGTTCCGAGGATAATTCCCTGTTGCGTTAGCTTGGTCTGGTGTTGCCCGCCGGCACTGAGCCGCACAGCGATCCCAAAATCCAGCAATTTTACGAAGTCTGGCCGAGAAGGGTGCTGTGTGAGAATTACGTTGTCGGGTTTCAGATCGCGATGAACAATCCCAAGTTCGTGAGCTTCATGCAGGGCGTTACACATTTGCTCGATAATGCCTAGCGTGCGCTCGACGGCAAGCCGGCCGCTCCCAATGAGCTCAGCCAGCGATTGACCCCTGACGAACTCCATCGCAATGTAGAGTGTCCCGTCCTCAGCGGTCCCAAAATCGAATACCCGAACTGTATTTTGGTGGGAAAGCTGAGCCACGATTCCGCATTCTCGATTGAACCGCGACACGACTACTGGGTCGTGAGACAGTTCCGGTCTCAACATCTTGATGGCCACGGTGCGGTGGTGTTCACCGAGCAATTGTTCCGCTTCGTAGACAACCCCCATGCCACCCGCGGCTATCAGTCTTCGAATCGTGTATCGTTCTAGTATTGTAGTTCCGACCCGACTGGACCCGACCATTTGCTCGTGCAGGTCGGTACCACAGTTGCCGCAGAACTTGGCAAACTGCTCGTTTTCGTGGCCGCAGGCGGAGCAATTGTACGTATACATGTGCTGAAGGTGGCAAGGGTACAGCCCCTGTCCTTGGCGGGGCGACATTAGAATACCTCAGCAACCCTACTTCGGTCATCTATCCAAAATGCGCCCGGCACGAAGTCGGAAGCAGGTGGGCCTATTGCGTAACCTCAATTGGGCCGTTGTAAGAATCAAGGTCTAGGCCGATGAACACTGCCCACGCTCGCTCTTTGCCGGACCCGTCGGTCGTATCTGGCAGGGGTATCTGAGGAAACTTGCGCCTCAATTTGCGATCTATTTTTTCAATCTGTTCGTTGTTATTGCCCATATTCGTGCAATCAACGGCAAGGGGCAAATTGCAACTTGAACCAATTGCGGGTTCAGTTTCGATAATTGGAGGCCGAAACGTCGCGGGGAGCAAAGGCGCAATGTATCGTCTGCCCGGCGGCATCCAGGTCTCTTTGAGCCCGAACTCGGAGGCGAGTATTGCGCCACAACCCCAGATGTTGGCCATAACTTCGGGGAAGCGAACACCTACCTACAGCGTCTTTTTGAATACTGGCCGAGTAGATGTTGACATCCCCGGCGGCAGTCCGGGAGCAGTGGCGGTCGCGGGACCAGCGGATGTGCGGGTAATTGCGCGGCAGGGCCAAGTATCGACTTTGGTCTCGGGCGACAGCATGTATGCGCTGAGCGCAAGATATCCCCTCCTAGTGTCTCAAAAAGACCGACTGAGCACAGTCGCGCCGGGAGTGATTCGGCAGTTCTCTCCAAACGCACCGCCCACGGATCGACCCGCATTGAGCGCACCCAAGTGGCTGGCCGGACGCCAAGTTTGGCTGGCTATTCCTGATTCCGCACAAATATCCAATTTCGCTTGGACACCCGTTCAGGGCGCAAGCTCGTACACGATTGAACTGCGCCGAGCCGACGATGGGCAAATGCTGGGAGAATTCGATGAGGCCTCGACCCAAATCGGTCAACGCCTGCCACCTTTAGCGGCGGGCAACTATCAACTCGTCGTCCGCGCCGCAGACGAACTGGGCCTTCCGGGCCTCGCGTCGGCGCCACTTCGAGTTCAGGTTGTTGGCGTCGCGATTCCTCCCGGTGCCAAGCTGCAGCCCGATGCGCGGATCGAACTGTCGCAGACGCAGACCGTTCAACTCAACAATGCCGATGGTCTGTCTTTGACGCGAGCCCACAAAAGGGTTCAGCGGCCAGCATCTGAACCCATCGGCATATCCAATGGGCAACCCACACCTATAATGATTCTGGGTGATGACCCAGGCGCACCGTGTTTGATGTGGCTGCTACCAAGCAAGACACCCGTCAGCGCGCACGTGGGGCCCAAATGGGTGATTTGGCCGCATGAATCCGTCGATCTACAAATACGGTGGACCGACGCGCTCGGTCGGCACTTGGCACCCGACGTTGAGCCCGTCGTAAGTGTCTTAGTTGGCATCGAGCCGGTCGACGTAGTTTGGGATAAGCAGTCAACCTATTGGCACGCCAGGCTTGCTCCGCAACCAGGCCATGGCCCCTGGGTCGTCAGGTTAGAGGTTCACGACCAATTAGGCGGCCTTTTGGCACGCGACTTCGTGGAAGTCGAACAGCGACCAAAACACCGCGCCATCGATGCTTCAGAGAGCATGGCGGAGCTAACCCGAGCGCGTTAACGGCGGATTCTACTTCTTTCCCTTGGGGGTTTCCACGAGTTTGATCTTCAATTGCTGGCTGACCGGAGTTCCCACGTATGAGGGTACAATTACGGCATTAATTGCGTTAAGTACGCATTTCCCAATCGGCTGCTCTGCAAATTGAGTATCAATCGTGGATTTGTCTGCCATGACGTGTCCCTCATTGTTGAATGTGATGGATACGTTAGCTTCCCCATAAGGCCCTGCGTTGACGACTCCCGGACAGGTTTCGGCGGAACGCACTGCCCGATTGACTTCAATTTCGGCTTGGCGAGTGTCGAACTTCTTGCGCTTTTCAGAGTCCAGCTCACCGCCCTCTGTCCCCGTGTCGTAAGTGTTCTTGTGCTTCTCTTGCTCCGCGGCAATCTGTTCTTGCTCGGCAACGAGTTCATCGGGTGACTTGACCGTCTGCGTGTAAGAGGGTCCGCAGCCGATGGCGAGAGTCGAGATTAGCAATATGGCCTTACGCATGGGGGCCATCCTAGCGGATAAACATGGCCACCTCCAGAGTCTACGCATAAATCCTGCGAGCTTTCCTGCGGCGGGTGACCCAACTAGCTGAGTAACCGTGCCGATAAAGATGCCGCGGATAACCTCCGCCCAGGAGCCTTAGACTGTGACGGGGGCCGCCCATTTTGCAGCCAGATACCAAGTTCCTGCTACAAAAGGGCTCGATTTAGCCTTCGAGACTATTCGCCCGAGCCGCCCTTTGCCGATGGCGGGGCTGCTCGTTCCGCCGTCCTAACCGCCCTTGAATGCCGCCGGCCGTAGGTGAAATAAATCAGCAATCCAATGGCAAGCCAGACGGCCAGGCGTACCCAAGTGTCGGCGGGAAGCAATACCATCATAAAAAGGCAAATTGCCATCCCAAGGATTGGTACGACAGGTATGAAGGGCGCGCGAAATGGGCGAACAACGTCTGGTGCGGTATGGCGCAACAGCCAAACGCCTGCGCAGACGATGACAAAGGCAAGAAGCGTCCCTATTGATACCAGTTCGCCGAGCAATCCAATTGGAAATAGCCCCGCGATTAGCGCGCATACAATGCCTGTCAACAGGGTCGTCACGTAGGGCGTCCTGAACCGGGCGTGTACCTTGCCAAATACGGGCGGCAGAAGCCCATCTCGAGCCATCGAGAAGAAAATCCGCGGTTGGCCCATTAGAAGCACCAATACAACGGACGCAAGTCCCGCCACTGCACCAACGTTTATGAAGTAGCCCAACCAAGCCAGCGACGGACCAGCTTTGCTAATGGCCACGAAGACCGGATGAGGCACATTGAGCTCGCTGTAGTGAGTCATGCCCGTCATGACCAAAGACATTAGTATATAGAGTACCGTGCACACTCCTAAACTTCCCAATATGCCGATGGGCATGTCGCGTTGCGGGTTTCGCGCTTCTTGAGCAGCCGTCGAAACGGCATCAAATCCAATATATGCAAAGAATACCACCGCGGCCCCGCGCACGATGCCTGACCATCCAAAGTGACCGAGTTCACCGGTATTTTCCGGAATGAATGGCTTCCAATTGGCCGTGTCTACGTGGGCGTATCCAAAGCCAATGACCAGCAAGACAATTAGGAGTTTAGCGAAAACGATATAGTTATTGAACCGAGATGATTCGTGAATGCCAACGACGAGTAACCCAGTCATCGCGAGCACAATCAACATTGCTGGCACATTCAATATCCCCCCACCCGCGCTAGCTACAAGGTGGTGGGTCCCTTCCAAAGAAAGGGGGGCTTGTGTCCATCGTGCAGGCAGCGCTACACCCAGTTGCTCGAACAGAGCGTTTACGTAGCCCGACCACCCAACGGCCACCGTCGCCGCACCAAACAGATATTCCAGTATCAAATCCCAGCCAATTATCCATGCAATCAACTCACCCAAGGTAGCGTACGCATAAGTGTAGGCGCTACCGGCGACTGGAATCATGCTGGCGAGTTCGGCATAACAAAGTCCGGCAAAGAGGCAGCCGAGCCCTGCCAATGCGAATGACAGAACAATGCCTGGTCCAGCGAATTGTGCCGCTGCCGTGCCTGTGAGCACGAAGATGCCGGCCCCAATGATTCCACCAATTCCAAGCAACGTCAGGTTGGTCGCGCTCAGCACTCGCTTCAGGGTTCCGTGCCCCTCCGCGGTCGCTTCATCCTGCAAATGGCTCAGACTCTTTTTCGACCAAAGTCCCATAACTGCTCCTAGTTACATCAATTCATTAGAATTGATGTACTAGAAAATCGCGATCTTGGGTTTGGGCGACGACGCTGAGGAGTGGTTGAAGAACCAATGCCCAAAGAAAATGGGGATAGTAGCGCGATTGGCCGCGCAGCGGCCGGGTCCGCAGGACCCATCTTCTGTGGAATCGCGTTGCTAGTAAAGCCTATCGACATCCTAGATTTGTGGTTCTGGTCTTAGGTTGCGTTCGATGCAATCAGATATCCGTAATGCCGTAGTCCTTGAGTTTGTAAAGCAATGCTCGGTGGCTTATTTCCAATAGTTCTGCGGCCCTAGTCCGATTGCCACGCGTTCTTTGCAGCGCACGTCGAATCAAAATTTCCTCGATGCTCCGCATCGTTTTTTTAATGCTGAGTTCATCCCCATCCAGGTGGGTTTGCACCTTGTCCCGGGTATCTCGGATACGTTCCGGAAGGTCGACCGACTGAATCCGATCGCCCTCGGCAAGCACCATGGCCCTCTCTACCGTGTTTTCCAACTCGCGCACATTTCCAGGCCACGAGTATTCGAAAAGCACCCGCCGACACTCGGGATCGGGCCCCCGAATTTGACTCCCCATTCGCGCGTTGTTTCGAGCCACGAAATGATCAACGAGCAGCGGGATATCTTCGCGACGTTCGCGCAACGCCGGAACGTGAATAGTCAATACATTCAATCGGTAGAAAAGATCCTCGCGGAATCGCCCGGCTTGCGTTTCAGCGTGGAGATCGCGGTGCGTCGCCGCGACTATTCGAACATCGACTTGAATATCGCGTGTTTCACCCAAACGTCGAATGCGTTCATCCTGCAATACACGCAGCAATTTGACCTGTAAACCCAGAGGCAATTCACCGATTTCATCTAGAAATAGCGTGCCCCCGTTGGCCTCTTCGAAAAGGCCGCGGCGGTCCTGAATTGCATCCGTGAACGCTCCCCGTTTGTGTCCGAAGAGTTCGCTCTCGAGAAGATTTTCGGGTATTGCCCCACAGTTGACCGCAATGAATGTACCCTCCCTTCGACTGCGCCGGTGTAACGCTCTGGCGATTAGCTCCTTGCCGACCCCACTTTCGCCGGTCACCAATGCGGTAGTCTTATATTCGGCAATCTTGGCAACTGTACGAAATAGCTCCTGCATGCTTGGCGACTTGGCCAAAATATCTTCGAACTGGTATTCCTTACGAATCTCGTCGCGCAATGCCCGATTTTCGCGCCGTAAGACTTCACGCTCCTCGGCTTTGCGCAGGGCAAGCACGATTTCATCAGGCTTGAATGGCTTATGAACATAGTCGTAAGCGCCTGCTTTTATGGCTTCAATAGCCAAGTCGAGATTTCCATACGCGCTCATCACTATGACCGTAGTCGGATCGCCCTTGGCCTTGAGTGTCGCCAACAAGTCTAAGCCACCCATTTTGGGCATTTTTACGTCAGTAATGACGAAGTCGGGGCCGAATCGATCTATCAAGGCAAGCGCTTCCTCACCGCCCTGCGCCGTCTCGACTTCGTAGCCATGTCGACGGAGCAGGGTACGCAGCACGACCCGAAGGTTTTCCTCGTCGTCGACAACAAGTACGCGTCTCACTACGCAACTTGGTAAGACAGTTAGAGCCAACTATGCAACTCGTTGCACAGAATTATCCTAAGTAGTTGTATTTATTCATTTATTATGCTCAGCTCAAGTCGGCCCGCAGTCTGACTTGAATTGATGAGTTTTCCGGAAGCGCGGCTTCTGGTACTTCGCGTCCCAGCATGTTCTGTGGAATTGACCTACTGTTCGCGGGCCAAGCGGCCGCGCTTCGACGTCGCTTGCGCAACAGCAAAGTCGGGTGCCTGACGCACGCCGCCGCCGTGGATCGGCGCGGTATCCGAACTCTGGAAGTGCTCGAGGAACTTGGAGCGAGCTACTCGGTAATCTTTTCACCAGAGCATGGCTTGGATGGAGTGGCCCAAGCGCAAGAATCCGTCCCGCATGACGCGGGCCAAATCGCAAGCCGCCTGGGCTCCAGAATAATAAGTCTGTATGGCAGCGAACGCGAATCGCTTACCCCCAGTGACGACTCGCTGAGTGAAACAGACATATTGGTAATTGATTTGGTTGATATTGGCTCGCGATTTTACACCTACGTGTGGACAGCGTGGATGACAGTACAGGTGGCCGCGCGTCGGGGAATACACACGGTGATCCTCGACCGTCCCAATCCTATTTCCGGTGATCCGGCAACATTGGAAGGCAAACCCCAGAACAAGGATTATCTGTCGTTCGTTGGCCTTGAGCCTCTGCCAATTCGTCACGCACTGACGATTGGGGAACTGCTTTGCTATCTAGCATCGGAGGCGGGTCTGCCTCTGGGAGCGCAAGGAGCACTCAGTGTTGTGCGTCCCGCCGGGTGGGAGCGACACAGAACGGCCCACGCTTGGGGCAGGCCGTTTGTGAATCCTTCGCCCAACATTCCAACACTCGAGACGGCAATCGTTTACCCCGGGGCATGCCTGCTCGAGGGGACGAATCTATCCGAGGGGCGCGGCACTACATTGCCTTTCCAAACGGTAGGCGCACCGTTTATCGATGCCGAGCGTCTTGCAGGCGATCTCCTGTCTCAGGGAGTGCCAGGCGCTTGGGTGCGGCCCATCTCGTTTCGCCCCACATTCGATAAATATGCCAATGAAGTCTGTCACGGCGTCATGATTCATGTCACCGATCC
>PMCK01000159.1 GCA_003154095.1 Myxococcales bacterium
GCGAGCAATTCGAGTGACTTACGATAAACATGCAACCGATGATGCGGCAACGAGGAACTGGGAGAGTTGATGTTGTTGCTTTGATTCATGGTGAGGTGCTCCTCCACAGCAGAGGAGCACTTCACCCCCCGAGAAATCCCGCCGTTGGTCCCATTCCCCAAAAATGCAAAGCGCGTGACAGGCGGAGCCTGGCGCGCGCTTTGCGAAACCCCATCAGGCTTCTGTCTCACCCATCAGGCTATCCGGCTTCCGGCTAACCCATCAGGCTGACCCAAGTCCAAACCCAAATCCGTCAGCCCCCTACTGAAGATGTGTATGATCTTTAGGCTGATAGCTGGCAGCTGTCAGCCCAATGGAAAACCGTCTAGAACTCCGGTGGTTTGACACGGATTGCAAGGTTGAGCACCTTGTCGCCTTCGATGTAGAGAATGTTGGCTTTCGCCAATTGATCGATGACCGTGCGTGGACAACCCGTGTCGGCCATTAGCTTATCGATAGGCGTGATATCGTGCGTCAAGTCCACGACCTTTTGAAGGGCTGGCGGTAGCCCATAGCGCATACCGTGGCCGCTTTCATTGCGCACCAGGCCTTGCTCAGGGTCGACGAAAAGCCCATCATTCTGCTTGAATCGCTCCTTCCACTCTTTGGCGGCAGACCTTAACCGTTTCAGATATCTCCCGGGTACAATTCCACCGATGCCCTTGAAGTGATAGGCTACGTCATTGAGTGCCTCGTCGTTGAAATGGGGATGCAACCAATGGTACTCAGCAAAGGGTTCGATTCGTTCCCACCCAAAGTCCGAATAGCTCGTGTGATAGGGGCTAAAGCGATCAATCCGAACCGGATTCACGTCGTGAGGTGGCTGAAACTGGGGGATCTTATCGAACAACAGGAGTTGTTGATCATAGTCCTCGGACTTTTCGCCGGGAATTGCGCACAGCAAATTCCAGAGTACGTTGATGCCCCGTTCCCGGCACCACTTCAGCAAGGCCAAATTGCGAATTGTGCTGACTCCCTTCTTGAGCAACGTCAGAAGGTGGGTGCTGAGGCTCTCGATGCCCGGCTGCAGAGTAGTGGCATTGGCACGCTTGAGGGCAAATATGTCCGTTTCGGACATGTTCGATTTGACTTCGTAGAAGAGGGCGGGACGGGTTTCGAATGCTCCCAGGTCGACCATTACCGTTCGTAAGTGTTCGCGCGACATGATCGTATCGGTTGCGAACAGATTCCTTCCGTATCGATCCCACAAAGTCCTGATTTCGCTAACTACTCTTTGGTTCGACTTGGCGGTGAACCGCATCTCGACCCCGTTAAGTCCACAAAAGGTGCAGTGATTCTTTTGTCCCCACCAGCAGCCGCGCGAAGACTCAAAGGTCAACGCAATTTTGGTTCCAGCTGCAAAGTCGCCGGCTTCTAGCAGAAATTGCTCGTACTCGGGCACGGGCAGGTCATCGAGCACGGGAGCTTCATGTCCTTGGAGCAGGCGACCCTTCGGCGGATTGCTAACGCTGAGGGACAGCAAAGCTTGCTCACCAAAACCGCTCACCGCATAGTCGATATCCGGGTACCCCTCTAGCACGCGCTGCCCCATGGGTTCCGAGCAAGCCGCGCCGCCGAGAACAATCTGAATTTGCGGATGCTTTTGCTTGATCAGTCGAGCTAACCACAGCGAGGGCAGCAGCTGATTGAAAGACGTTGACATGCCTACGAGGTCCGGCTTTTCCGCGTCTACTCGCGCCATGCAAAGATCGCCCAGCTGCGCAAGGGCCCGGGATCTTTCCTCGTAAGGCCCATAAAGTTGCGACAGTTGGTCTTGCGTCTCCGCATCTTCGGGCGTGCCATGCAGCCCTTCGGCGAATAGCAGTTCGCCCTTCAAGCCACTGCCGGCATCCGTAATCAGGCAGTACTTGTCTTCACCGATTAGGCGAGCAAAATCGAAGTGTAAGTAGGCTTCGCTGCAAGCGATATTCCGAGAGCGTAGCAAGGTGGCCAGCTGCGCGACGGCTAAAGACGACAGCGTTATCGGCTGAAACGGCGGACACAATAGGAGCACGCGCTTAGGCGGGGCTCCGGCGGATAGCGATTCATCCAAATTAAGCAAACCGGAGCCCAAGACAGGCAGCGACAAAGCGGGCATGACCTTGAATATAGCTCGCTTCGCAACCTCTCCAGCTCAATTCGCCGCTAGACCAGGTTTCGGGTATAATAATCTCCGGATGGATGGTTCAAGTCACAGCGCCCGGCGTCGCCGGTATTGGCTCGCATCCGTTTTTGCAATGGGGTCTTTGGCCTGTAGCAGGCCCAGTCCAGCGCCCGAGCCTGCCCATGAGGCAATGCCACAGTCAACGCCGCAGACAGTGCCGCAGCGTGTACGAGAACCTGCCGTGGCGGGTGGTTTTTACCCTGACGATCCCAACGTGCTTCGCGCACAGGTGGACGGTCTCATCAGTCAGGCAAAGGCGCGCAACATTCGTGGTTTGCGTGCCCTGGTTTGCCCTCACGCGGGATATCAATATTCGGGGCCAATTGCTGCCAGTGGTTTCAAACAATTGGTCGGGCTGAAATTCGATCGCGTCGTCGTGATGGCTCCCAGCCATCATGTTCCCTTCGCGGGAGTGGCAATTCCGGATGTGGACGCGCTTCGAACGCCGATTGGACTAATCCCCATGAGTGACGTTGCCAGGAAACTGGCAGCGGAGCGCCCCTTCCTCGTGGATTCGGTGCCCCACGCGAAGGAGCACGCGCTCGAAGTCGAATTGCCGTTCCTGCAACGTGTACTCGATCGGTTCGAGCTAGTGCCACTTGTATTTGGCGAAGTGGATGAAGCGGAGGTTGCTCGACGTTTGAACGAATTCGTTGACGCTCGCACATTCTTCGTAGCCAGCAGTGATCTCAGTCACTACTACCCCTATGAAACGGCTCAGCGACTCGATCGTGCCACGGTAGATGCAATCGTGAATCTTGACATCGATGCCCTAGTCAAGAAGGGTCAAGCCTGCGGAAAAAGCCCGGTTCTAGCACTCGTGCATCTGGCGCGCCTGCGCGGTTGGAAGACTCTTCTGCTCGACTACCGCAACAGTGGAGACACGGCGGGCGATCGATCGCGCGTCGTGGGATATGCGGCTATCGCATTTCTAGATTCACCGGGATAAAGTCATGCCAAACGCGCAGATCGGCTCGAACCACAACAACCGCAACCCGCTCGAAAATACGCAGCGCGCTCGGTCGGGTTCCAGGCCACTCACCAAGAACTCCATAATCCTATTTAGCATCGCCACTTGCCTTTGCGGTTGCGTATCCCGGTCGCGACACGAGTCGGAAGCGACAAGCGAAGCGCAAACCACGCACAGTGTCCCCAAGCCTACGAGCGAAGGACAAATCACCCCGAGCGCGCCCAAACCAGCAGCCTATTCGAATCAGGACCGGCGAACCCTGGTCAAATTGGCGCGCACTGCGCTGGTTCGTGCGGTGCGCGACGGGAAGCTCGCCGATGTGCCTGCGGGACTGCCGGGGTACTTGCTGGAAAAGAAGGGCTGTTTCGTAACCCTGACCGAGAACGGCGAGCTACGGGGCTGCATTGGCAATATCTTCCCGGAACTCCCATTGGCGCAAGCCGTAGTTCAAAACGCGAGAAGCGCGGCACTCAATGATACTCGGTTCTCCCCAGTTACCCCCGAAGAACTCGAAAAGATTGCCATTGAAGTGAGCGTTTTGAGTGTCCCGGTTCCACTGAAATTCACCTCGCCCGAGGACCTGTTGCAGAAACTCAAACCGCATCAGGACGGCGTGGTCTTGAATATCGGCCAGCGCCGGGCCACTTTCTTGCCGCAGGTGTGGGAACAGCTGCCGGATGCCTTGGAGTTTCTGAGTCACTTGGCCGTCAAGGCGGGGCTGACGGCAGCGGCCTGGCGCGGTCCAGAAACTCAAGTCATGACCTACCGCGTGGAGGCATTCCAGGAATCAGAATTAAACTGAGAAATGGGGCTCCTCCCAGCCGGTTGCGCGGAACCTGCCGTGCAAACCTGAAACGTCGGTAACCTGCACCTTAGATTTTCATGCGCTACCTGTTCGTCCGTTCTGAGGTTTGATTGTGTGGGTTGTTTGGGGCCCGGCCCTAACAACTCGGTTCTTGAAAAGTGACCCGAGACAGATGAGCTTGGGTGCGGAGGCGCTTCGGCGCTATAAGGCCCTCATGGCGCATTTTTCACGGGCCTTTTCATTGTCGACCCAGGACAAGCACCAGATAGTCGACATCACGCGCAAAGTGACCGACGTGCTTCGCGAGTCAGGTGTGAGTGAGGGGCAGCTCACCGTGTTCACGCCGCACGCGACCGCAGCAATCGCCATCAATGAAAATGACGACCCGAACATCGGAACGGACTTGCTACACGCGTTGTCTAAATTGATCATCGAGCACGACGGCTGGTTGCACGATCGAATCGACAACAATGCAGCTGCGCATATCAAGAGCGCAATTATGGGGCCATCGGAAATCGTACCCATCATCGGGGGGCGACTCAGCCTGGGGACCTGGCAGAATTTCTTCTTCTGTGAATTCGACGGACCGCGACGCGAACGCCAGGTCATCGTATCGATTGTGTCTTAGCCCAATGCGACTCGACTTCGAAAGTCTCCCACGTGTACTGCGGTCGAGTTTGCGCGATGCCGACGGCCTGCCGCTGTTGTTTGCCTGGCTACTCGCGGGTCTTGCCTCACTCTATTTGATCTGGAGGTGCGTTTATCCTCCATTCATTGACGCCGCAAATGTCGCGTACACCGGGGAGGTCATGCACGACCTTTGGCGCGGCGGATCGATATACGGCAAATGGTACTCCTTTCGGCCCGGGGCCGTCAGTCACTTGGTGTTCTACAGAGCCTACCACTACCTACGGTACATCTTTGACCCAGTCACTTGCATAAAAGTCCTGTCATCCGTGGGTGTGCTCACATTGCCAGCCGCAATGTATGGCCTGCTCCGCAGCATGAAACTCAGTGTCTGGCTCGGTATTCCGGCGTTCGCGCTCGCGTTCAACACCAATCTGAACATGGGCTATTTGCCGTTCGTAATTGGCATTCCACTTATTCCTCTTGCGCTGACATTGATCGAGAGAAATACCGAAGATTCTCGGCGCTGGCGCTGGGCACTGCTCTTGGTCATCGTGCTCGTATCACCCTGGGTTCATCTGTTTCTGTCAGCAATTCTGATTCCCATCGTAATCCTGTGGAGTATCCTCAGTCTGACTGGCCGTCGAAGGTTGTGGTTCCTCGGGGCTGTCATGGGCATGACGGCGCTCTTACTAATCGTGTTGCTACCCCGGGGGCCAATTCCGCGGTTCCGTGACGTATTTCAGTTCGTCCCCTATGCTGAACATTGGGATCTGTTCGATCGCGACGTCATTCAATGGACATTGGACGGAGCTGCAGCGTTGTCATTTCCCTGGCTGCTCTTGGCATTTGCGTCGAGCCTCGTGTTGACCAGAGGGTCCCCATCGACCGAACGAGGCCTGCGGGCCTTACGTGCCCCTATCTTGGCGTTGGCACTATTTCTCGTTTATCTATTAGGACCTACGTACATTAGCTGGCCCGAACCAGCTTGGGGATTTGGCACGCGGGTTGGCATTGCACTTGCCCTAGTGTTGCCGTTGGTAGCATCGACATCTGCAGTCGGCTGGCTTAGATTTGCGCAATATTCGCCCTGGGTGGCCTTTGGTTTTTGGCATTTGGGAGCTTTGGTGGGGCCGTTCGACGCCTACGACACTGCAACGCGCCCGATGGCGCAACTGCTATCTAGTGTTCCGAAACACTCGAAAGTACTTCCCCTGTACGGGACAGAATGGATGAAAGACCCAGCCCACTTCTCATTTGGAGGCTTTACTGGCTTCGCATTTAGGCACGTAGGGAAATGGTTGGCCGTTGAAACCCAAA
>PMCK01000651.1 GCA_003154095.1 Myxococcales bacterium
TGCTGCCGGTAACGCGCACACCTGCGTGCTGACCACGGCCGGCGCCATCGACTGCTGGGGCAACAACGCGAACGGTCAGCTCGGGATCAGCTCGACCACTCAGAGCGACGTCCCGGTCGAGGTCACGGGCTTCTGAGCCTCACGCGTCGACGCACTTTGGAGCCAGTTCCAATCCCGTCCGTGGCGAAAGCCGACCGCTGGAACGAGAGCACTTCGTGGGGAGGTTGGGGGCCGCACGGCGACATTATTGAAGTCACGAAAAATGGCGTGACGGCAATTGAGACGGTCGACAGTACTCCGCATATTTGCGTCACAGTGATAAGGAACGGCATCACCAGTCAGTATGCATTCCGTGAGTGGGTAACGGGCACCGTTGCGCAAGCTGAACTGCTACCGGGGAGTTTCAAGTGCGAGCATTGCGGCAAGACGTTCAAGGCTGCCCTCATTGGGTCACCGGGTATCGATTGAGTGGGCGATGACGGTCCCTAGCGGCGGGTTACGGCGGGTGCTTGCAAGATCATAGGGTTTGGCTTCCCTAGGCTCAGAGCCATGTTGGTGCTCCCGCCTAGTCTCCACTGTAGATTTTATCATATCGCTGCGGCACGGAAAAGTGGCACTGTCCCGAACAGTAAAATCGACGCCCTTGAGGCCAAATGGCTCCGACCACAGATCATGCGGAAGTGTTCTGGAGGCAGGAGTTGTAACTCCAAGCAAGGCTTGGTGACGTCACGACTTCGCCACCCACTCAGGTGTCGGTCAAGGGCTACCCAGGTTTGCGCGAGATTCAGGTGCTTCACAACTGTGCGTTGCAGTGCACAGTCCCCGGCAACTCAATCGTGGCGTCCATTTGCCCTGCCGATATGACTTCGGCTCCAACCGACCCCGGCTGTGGTTACAATCCAGCGGTCGCTGCACTTATCAATCGGCTGAAGGATAAGCTGAAGGGTTCCTGTCTGCCGCGTATCCGCCTGCCGGCAGCAACCCTGTAATCGTTGCCAAGTGTCCAGCAACCGAGCAACGTATCTTGAGATTCGTTGGCAATAACCCCACAGTGGTGGCGTCGCTGTGCCACTTGCGGGCGCCTACGTATTTATCGCGTGTGAGGGTGCGGCGCTGCAGAGGCCGTAGAGTTGACGACATTGATGAAAGGAAGGGCATGTTCCGGCCTGCGCTTGGCGTCACCGGGTAGCTCCCGGCCGTTCGAATTCTATTCATTGACGACTGCGGCCATCGTGGTCAGCATTAACGAGTATGCAATGGCGCGTTTTGCTTGGATGTGTCGCGTGGGTATCGTCAGCAGCAGGTGTCACGTCTGAAGTTGACGGCCAGTACCTGCTGAATGCCGAAACGGTCGTCCACGCAGAGTCGACGGTTGGAACTTACGATCGCACCGTGAACACCGAACTCAGCGCTTCCCTGCAGAGCTCGGGCAAAGAGGTGTCTCTGGAGGTTCGTCGGGATGGTCATGTTTGCGTTCTACACGGAGCGCTCACCGGCAATATTGTAACGTTCATTCAAGGTCAGCAATGTCCCCAATCAATCAGGGGAGAAGGCTTTCAGGCGAACCTTGATGGGACTCTAACATCTGGATCAGCAACGCTCGGTGCGCACAATCTAACGCTGACAACGAAGTGGGACGTGCGCGGCACCGTCAAGCTCGGGTCGATATCGATTCCTGTAACCGGTACAGTCTCAACCGTCGCAGTGGGACCAAAGACCTGAACTGGGACGTCACTTCGAACAAAGCAATTATTGAAACAGCACTGTGCCGTACGACACGAAACCCGCCTGAACGGGTATTACTCCAGTTACGGTTAGCTGCAGCCCTTGCGATGTTAAGCCGGTAATCGTGGCCGTTACTAGCCCACCGGGCTGGCTCAGCGCATTCATGTTGATGGCCATTATGAGCCCAGATGCGTCCGTAGGTGGATTTGTCGATGTGTCGATCCAAATATTTCCGCTAAGGTAGGCCATAGCCGCAGCACCCATATCTAGAGCGCGCACTCCCGCAATACCGGCACCGTTGATGTCCACGACCTTAATGACAACCTGAGCCTTAGACGAGTCAATGGTAAGTGGCTGCGTGGACAGAAGCGTCGGAACAAAGTCCAAATCGCTCGTTCTAAGCAAAGGGACGCTCGCGGCGCCGTTAGCCGGAATATTACGCATGCCAGGGAAATAGCCGCTACTTGCAGCCGGCGTTGCTGACACCCAGCTTTGGCCAGAAATCAATGCGTTGTCAAATGACAAGGGGCTACCGCCCGTTTCCGTGAGTATGGTGCCCAAGGTGGACGGCAGATTGACCGTGAAGATCCCACCCAGCTCCTGCACGGATGTTGTCGACCAAGTGCTAGCGCCGGTGACGCTGTGGTCAAACTCCACAACGGATACATTTAGCGTCACGCCTAGCGTACCCGAGTCTGCACCGCTACCCGCGCCTCCGAGCCCGGCGCTGGAGACAATTGTGTGGGGATTGCAACCCGACGCGCTGCAGGGAGCCAAGCCAGGCGCGACATCTCGTGAACTGCAAGCCGCTAGAAATCCCAAGGCGATTGCGGGATACAGCCCTACTTTCTGGCTAAACATGACCTTAATTGTGACGCGCTTGTCTCGCTTCGCCCAATGCCGAATCGTTCACACTAATTACCACCTTGCGACGGTAACCAAGGGATCGGGGCTTGAGATGGTTTGGGCGAGTACAAGCATCATTGATCTGTTCATTCATGATGAACTAATCACAGTTAGAAGAAATTCACTTGATGCGTAGGGAACCCATTCCCCCGAGCGTATACGTATACGGCGGGCGGCGGCTATTGGTGCGCACGCAGATGAATAATCAGACAAAAACGATGACGTGTAAATCCGCGAGGGGCGACCAAATGAAGGGGATACTCCGATGAAGTACAAATTTGTAGTGTTGGCACTCGTGTCGATTGGCCTCGGACTGCCCGCGCCGGCCCTGTCGCGGCCGTATGAGGAGAACGGCCAGGATAACCGTGGGTCACACCGAGAACGTCGCGACGAACCTAGGCGACCCGGAGAAACCAAAGATGGGTCTAGACGCCCGAATGAGCCGCAAAAGGTTGCTGAAGCACCACCCGCTGTGGTGACGCCGCCACTGGGGCAAGGCGAAGCCAAGCGGTACCAGGAACACCTTAAACAACATCAAGATGCCGCTCGCGCAAGTCGCAAGGTTGCGCGCAAGGATCCAAAAGCATGGAATGACGGGCGGAGCCTGCGGGCTGAGAGCCACCGTAGAGAGGTGACTCAAACATTAGGCAATGTCGTGGATCGGCCCGAAGTAAAGGCCGAACTCGCCACTCATGCTGACAGGATGGCTCGGCTCAATCGTGCATTGGATGTTGCAGAAGACAAGGGAGATAGCGCACTTGTCACACGCACCAATGAGCTAATCCGTCGTGAAACAACGCGTGACGCCCAGGTTATTGCCGCCATCAACGCAAGAGCAGGTGCGCCATGAAATTCAAGCTGACAACTTGCATGTTGGTCGTATTGCTAATGGGGTGTCAAAAGAGCGCGGACAAGCCAAGCTCAGCGCTCATCGAGTCGGCAGCTCCGCCGTCTGCGGCGAGCCCAACCGCGGCCGCGGCTGCTGTTGCTTCCAGCGATGTGAGTGCATCCGCAGTGCCCGTGGAGGAGGACTTCGAACAAAAGGCCGAAGCAACTGTGACGGCCTCCACGGTAAACCAAGAGCTGGACAAGTTAGAGAAAGAAATTGGCAACTAAGAAAATCGAGATGAAAATGAAGACAAATCAAATCTATTTTGGTTTGGTTGTTGTCGGCACGCTGGGCGTCGCGGCGTCATCATTCGCCGAGTCGCGGCAGTCCTTCGCCGCGGAACAAAAGCTCCTGAGTCAGGCGTTGTCAGATATGCGTGCGGCCAAGGCAAAGCTGAATCACGCGGGGCGAGAATTCGATGGTCACAAATCGCGCTCTGAGCAGTCACTGGAACAAGCGATCACTGAGGTCGAATCCGCAATCGAATATGCCCGGAATAACCCCGAGTTACCTCCTAAGCATGATCACGGGCGAGATCGTTGAGTGATCAGGAGCAATCCCATTCACGAAAGGTTCGACAATGATTAGTGCGTATCGACTGTTTGCTACATTGCCACTGTTTTTCGGCTTGGCCGTGAGCGGCTGCTATGTTGAGCCGGGTCCTGCGCCAGCGGCTGATCCCACGTATGTCGAGGCTCCGCCGCCGGCTCCACCGCCGCCACCTCCAGAGGTTGCACCTCCCCCTCCTACTCCCGACTCTGTTTGGGTGCCCGCCGCTCACCGGTGGAATGGACGGGGTTACGAAGTTCAGCGCGGCCACTATGAGCGCAAACCGAACCCCAATGCTCAATATGTCGCCGGGCATTGGGAAAAGCGCAGCCGCGGCCACGCGTGGGTGGACGGGCATTGGCAATGAACGTACGTGCTAGATACGCGTTGCGACAACCGGCTCGTTCGTGTCGGTCAGCATGACGCGGGTGCCTCCACGTCTCGCAAAGTCGAGCAATTGGTGGACAATAGTGGCTACTGTGATTCACCGTTTCCTGAACAGCGTTACTGCATACGTATTGCTGCCAAACGAGTCGCGCTGGGTCATGGTCGAGCCTTGAACGCAGAACTCGGTGGTTGTTCCGTCACTTGCAACGAGTAATGAACCACTCACGGTGTAGGCGTAGTGTCCGCAAACTTATCGCAAGTCCTCACGCCGCCTTGCGATGGTAGTAGTTGAGCAGCCCACCGAGACGCGACTGGCATCCTATCGAGCCAAGCATTGCGTTGTCGTTGCTCGATGTTGTCTCGGGCATGATGATCTGGCTGCCGATGCCTTGATGGAAGCGTTCCGATAGATAATGCTCGATAAACTGTTTGATCAGGTAACGCAGGTGCCGTTCCCCGAAGATCACAAAGTGATCCAGACACTCAATTCGTATCGTTTTTACGAAGCGCTCCGCGTGGGGGTTGCAGCAGGGGTCGGCACGCACTTTACTCCGCCGGACTCCAGGAGTGCCGTCCATGCTTCGGTATACAATGGGTCCCGGTCGTGGATCAGGTAGCTCGCCCTGCGCAAGAATCCATCCTCTGGATCAAGTAAGTTCCTGGCAATTTGCAGCATCCAAGCCCCATCTGGCGCAATGCGGATCCCTGCCACCTGCACGGCTCGGGTCTTCACCTCAATGACGAAGAGCACCATGTGGCGGACGGTACCGAATACGCCCAGGGTTTCGACGGCGAAGAAGTCGCAAGCGTACAGAGTTCCCCAGTGGTTCTTGAGAAACTGCTTCCAGGTTCACTTGCAGTTGCGTTTCGGCGCTGGCTCAATTCCCGCCTCGGCCAGGATGTTCGCCACTGTCGTGCGACCGATCTCGATCTTGAGTCCTCGCAGCGCGTCACGGATCTTCGTGTAACCCCAACCGATGTTCTCGCTGGCAAGCCTGATAACGAGTTCGCAGATTTCGGTCGCCTTGCGAGGCCTGCCGGACTTGCTGCGTTGCGTCGAGCTATCGCACTTCTGGGCAGCGAGCTGTCGAAACCACGTCAGGATGGTGGAGGGGCGGACGATCTGGCAACAGGCCTCGCGTTCCTCCAACGCCTTGCCCTTGATCGCCAGCCGGCGACGTTGCTCGTCGGTGAACGGAATGCGTTTCCGGCCGGTGGTCTCAGTGTAGACTTCCTGGAGTACGCGAACCTCCTCCAGCAAGTACTCGATCCTTCGCGCCAGCTGCTCGTTGATGGCGTACGCCACCATCGCGATAATGAACTGGAACGTCACCGGAAGCTAGCTCCAGCCGCTCCTCCCAGCCCGCAGGTAACGGTCGAAGGTCCATTAGTACCAGGCGCACCACCCACTGTTGCAAGGTGGCCGATTTGAGCGTCGGGGAACCGGCTAAGTCACGGACCGCAGAACTGCCTTTGCCACAGCAACGCAGTTTCGTGGGTTGGTAGCGTTTGGTTTGCCTAGGCTCAGGCGGCAACGGTCGGAGAGGGCACGTGCTCGAGCGGCACGCCGTGGTTAGATTTCCTGGGAGCCGGCGCGCTAAGTATTGTGGTCCCGGTTTTTGTCCCGTTTGTCGTCGTCGCACCTCGAGTTCGAACATTCCGCGAAACCGTAGACATTTGCAAAAGTTCAGTGACGGCTTGTGGTGGTCCATCACAACCTGACGATGGTCGGCTACGGGGATGAATATCAGAATACTCCTGCTGGTCGAGTTACAGCGGCCTTCACTGTGATTTTCGGCTTGGGTGTCTCTGGCTCTTTCATCTCCGTGATCGGTGGAACGTTCCTTCAGGCCCACGGAGGCTCGAGTGCTATTCGCATTTCCCCGACCTGTCGTGAACGCTTGATGAAGCATAACTTGGAGCAAAGTGAGAACGTCAATGAATTAGCCCGAGCCAAGACCGTTGAGCGATTCGTGGCGGACGCAAACAGTCCAGCGATGCCAAAACAATTCGCCATTCGGCGGTTCAGTAAAGCATCGGGCACCTCGCGACTGGTCTCTTGAAGTCAATCGAGGCCGAAATATCCCGAAACCCAGCCGCCTACTGACGGGTCCTGTTGATCCCGACCGCGACTTCACCGATACTTGGTCGAATATGCGCAACTTCGACTCGTTCTCGGTCTGGCTAATCGCGGTAACTGTTGGTGGATGCGGTGGAGTCAATTCGCCCCCCGTTACACCTGCGTACAAACCAGAAGGCCAAACGATGAGCAGGGTCGTGGCGGATCCCAGCCGGCCGTTGGTCGTACAATGGCCGGCGCCGGATCGGGCGTCGCTCGAGGCTCAGTTGGCCCGGGGCATTGCACTTATCGAATACGTGGACGGGGCGATCCGCGTCGCGAACAACTGCAATGTGGCTGGCGCGTATCGATACGTGCCGGTCACTCCGAAACTCGACGAGTTGTTCGTGCGCAACAAAAGTGAACTCGAGGCCAACCTGCCCTTTGCCTCGGCCAGCTTGACTGCGGCGCTTGAACGCAGTGGGGAGCTGGCGGTCTCGACGCTCATCGTTGGATCTTACTCGAACGCAGGCGCGGTACCCAATCGGGGCGGGCTGCAAGGGGACTGCCAACGCGTGACCCATTGGGTTTCCGGGTACGTGGTGGGCGCGTTCGAGATTGCGTCGATGGCCAACCAGACCGCGGATGCGAATTTGGGTGTTGGTAGCGTTGGGTTAAAGGGTCACGAGGTCGCGTCGCGGAGCACGGTGTGGAAGGATGGGGACCCCTCGGCCTGCGCCCGCGCGTCGTACGAGAACAGCAGGGCGCCCGAGGCCTGTGGCACGGTCGTGCGCTTGGAGGTTTCCAAACTTGGCGCTAGCTTCGTGCCACCGGTGCAAGCCAACCTCGATCTGGGCAATGTCGTAGCCCATCCGGGTAAGATTCTGGCGCCCGCCATAGTCGACATCACAGCACTCGCCATGGACCCAACGCTGATCCCGTTGGAGGCTCTGAACAAGCAGCTACGCGGCGATTGGCGAAAGTACCTCGCAACTTGGCAATCGTTTCGTAACGCCAACGACGCAAAGAGCCGCGCGGTCGAGGCTCTTGCGGAATGCGATCGTTCGAATTGTACCAATCGCGTTGCGCTCGCGCAGAAACAGGATGCAGCGATAAACAGTGCTACGGCTGCGTTAAAGGCCCGGCGAGAGGCAGCTCGGCAGGCGGTGAAGAGTGCTGGAGAATCGCTCAACGCGACCGACCAACTCGCGGTGGGGGATCTGTTGTTTACGACTGCCACGGAGTCGGACGCCTTAAGCAAGGCTGCGGAGCTTCTGGAGCGTGCCGCCGATAGCCTACCCGCCATGACCGAACTCGGTTGGTGGGCTCGGTATATCGCGGCAGAGGCTCACGCGATGCTGAATGACGGTCCCGCGGAAAATTCCCGCGCTCAGCGTGCTAAACGGATCACGCTCCTGCGTCAACTCGTCGACGAAGCGCCAAGGCACAAGAACGTGGCGGACGTGCTCTATCGACTGGCCCAGGCCACAGAAGAGCAACTGCGCGAGGACCACAATCCAGACTTTGCGAAATTGCTCGATCTTCTCGATCGCGCTTGGTCTTCAGGAAAAAAACCAGTCACTTCCATCGCAGGCTACCGGTACGTATGGCTCGCTTACTATGCCAAGCAATGGGCACGTGCCTTGGAAGGAGCCCTGCGTTTGCTCGAAGATCCCGAGTTTGCGGCCGATGCAGACTTCAGCAGTGGCATTCTCTTCCTTGCGTCGTCGTCGCTCAGACAGCTGGGTGGGTTGGCCAGGGCCAATTTGGCCGCGAGTCGCCCTGCGGCCCTGGCCATCATGGCCTTCGACGTCGCTGAAGACTCGCTCAGCCGGCATGATTTCTTGGAGGCCATGCGCGCTTGGGAACTGATTGCCGAACGGGCTCCGAACAGCTTACAAGCGCCGGCTGCGTTGGCTGCCCTCGTGTCAGGCCACTCGTCGCTGGGTAACCACGACAAGGCCCGCGACTACCAGACTCGACTGACCAAGTATGGTCTGGACTCGGATTGGGCCAAGGCCCTGCGGGCTGGGCGTTCGCCAGCGGGAGATCCAGACGAAACGAAGATCCGTTCTATGTTGTCATATACGGTGCAGCCTCAAACGCGCCCAAAGACCGAAGCGGAGCTGCGCAAGGACAGCGAGGCGGGTCTCATCGCACTGGTGCAGGCCTGCTACTGTGAGAAGGAACTAAGTGGTATGAAGCTCAAGGTCAACGCCTTGCCTCGAGGGGACGCCCCTGCTGATATTAGGGTCGTTGGTCCCGACGGCGTCGGCTCCGTCAAGGTGCTTGTCGATTGCATGCAGTCGGAGGGAAGCCATTTCTTCGAGGGACTCGAACGAAGCCTTAGCGCCAGCGTCGAATTGCAATGGGAGGAATCGCGCAGGCGGTAGTGCGGCATGCGAATTCCTCCGGTTCCTCAGAGAAAATTGGTCCATGGCACCGTCCCGTCGGTCGAAGCGGCCCGCAGCGTTGAGACAATGGTCCAAGGCTGCTCCAACTGCCATCGGGTGAAGACTGGGTGAGCGACGGTGAACTTCGGCGAGCGTTGGCAGACGATACTGTTGACTTTACTTGGGTTCCTTGAGGCCCGCGGCGTGAATCGACAGCGAAAACTGGCGCGTCGGTGAACTGCCGATTCAGGTATGCCTCGTCTGACTCACTCGGGACTGACGGCCGTCATTTAGTCTACGTTATAGGGGCATTCGTTTTGATTTAGTAGGAATCCACATGTATTATCAAGACCTATGCTGCCATCAGCCTGAGTCATCCGATCTTCCATTGTGGCTCTCTTGAGTTCGTCAGTGGTAGCGGCGAATAAAGTGCACACTAGGGAGCTACCCGTTATTGGTGTATGACCAACACTGGAGGGATTGGTTACTGCGAATTCCAGATGCTTGCATCGGATGGACATAACCGATTAGCCTCTCTCCTGGGGCGGGCCATGTCAAGAGCCGCAAGGCGGCATTTAGTCGGTGAACTTCGGGGCAAGGTGGTCACGAACAGTCGACTTGATGGGTACTCGCTGCCTCAACGTAATTGGCATATGTTTTGGCATGCCTCGGCTCCAGCCCCGCGCCCCCCAGTGTCGAGTGCCTCCGCAACGCAAGTCGCCTTTCTCGTAACGAATCGACATAAAACAAAATCCCTTCCGGCTCGAACTTCGATAGGAGCGGCAAGCAAAATCGCCAGACCTCTCCCTACAAAGTAGACGGTGCGCCGCAGAACAGCGCTTAGCGAAGGTCAACATTGATCATCTTATCGCGTACGCTGCGACGCAAATGCGCAGTAACTTCGCGACCGAATGAATTGTCTCAATGACGCAGTAACATCGAGCGGTATTTGGGACGACATAATGAGGTGGAATCGTCGGTTGAAGCCATATTGGCTGGAATTCGGCCTCGGAACTGGTCACATCGTGACGGCAAGGGTTGCGCGCGCTTGCGGGCCACAGCCTCTCGGCAGGTGATTGGGGTTGAAAGGAAGCCATTTCGACCGGTTGCTAGGCCACTACCGAGCCATTGATCGTCGGGGAAGGCGACGCCCAGGGTGACGGCGTTGGAACAGGTCAAGGCCGCGTGAACCCGAGATTCATGACGCCCCGAAACGTCGTATTGAGTTGATTGGCGCGTGACTGGGCGCTCTGATGGGCTTTCGAGTCCCAGCTCCCCGAGACGACACTTGTTTGGCGATAGAACCGCCACCAACGCAGCGAAGTGGCGAATTCAATTGCGGGATACGCAGAGCTGAGAGCTACAGTTGCCCCACTCATCGTGGCCGTCGGCAGCTCCGACCACTGCGGATAGCGAATGCGTGTCGTTCCAACATCAGAAACTGCAAATGGGAGAACATCTCCGTGGCAAACTTGCGGTCTAGGTTGCGAATTTCGTCCTTTGCCCTATTGTGTTTACTGGTCTTGTCGTGCAGCGGCACGCCTCCTTCGAATACCTGCAATTCGAATGGGGTTAGTGGAATGGTTCGAGCCGATCCATGTGCCGGAAGCGGCGGCACAGGATCCGGTGGCACTTGGGCAACGGCCGGCGCGGCAATGGGTGGGACGACGGTTAACGGCGACGGGGGAGCATCCAGTCTCGATGCAAGTACGGATGCGAGTTCGATGGCAACAATCCTGCAATCAGGAGGCACAGTCGAAGTAGCAGGAGTCGTGTTTCAGGCTGCCGAGGGCTCATTGACGAGCGACATTCAGATAACCGTCCGCGCAGTGAGTCTTCCCGCTGATCTGCCAACAGGTTTTGAAGCTGTCGGACCAGCAATCGAAGTTACGCTCGATAAGCCAGAGGCGCTGCGCCTTCCCCTAACTATCACATTGAAATACGAGAGGGCATCGGTGTCGGGAGACGAGATGAACCTTCTCGTTCTCCATTATGATTCGGACCGGGGCTATGAAACCACGACGAAGCTTGCGCAGGACCTAGCAGGAAACACCATCACGATTGAATCCCTTGCATTCTCCACGCTAGTGAAAGCAAAAGTTGCTCAGTCCGGCCCGCCTGTGCCGGTTGCCACCTCGTTCGATCCCACTTGCAATGGTTGGGACATAGCCAATTTTTCTACTCCACTCTCGCCAACTGGAGTCTGTCTTGGGATGGCGAGCTATGCAGTGTGGTTCTGGAAGCAATATGCGACTTGTTTGTGGGGGCATTTTCCAAGTAACGTGGCCGTCGCCGGTGCGTTTAACATAGCTCAACTCGTTGCTGCGCAAGCCGACACCGAGGAAGGTCAACTATGGGACTACTTCTCTTCACGCGGTATTTCATCCGACAACGGCGACACGATCAAAGCACTAAAAGCGGCAATTAAACTTGGACAACAAAATAGTTCAGCGCCTGCCCCAATTGTGCTTATGAGTGGATTGTCCAACGGGGGACTACCCTGCGCCCATGCTGTGGTTGCGTATGCTTACGACGCAAGTCGCTTTCATCTGTACGACGTGAACAATCCGTACCAGCGAGGCGTATCGAACAGTGGCGTTTCCTATTTACCGTACTTGGATGCCGACGACGGCGGAAAAGCCGCGCTGGGCCCCTATCAACTCAATGCGAACGATTGCGTATACAACAAGTTCAGCTGTTTGGCTCGCCCGAGTTACTTGAGCTACTGGCCACTAAGGCAATTTGCTCAACTGACGACGCAAGCCAACCGCGGGTTTACTTTATCACCTTCGATTGCCGTTACTGCGCCACTGCCCAATGCCGGCGTATCATTGGGGCCGACGGTGGTTGCGGGAGACTTCAGCCTAAATCCGGCAGCCCAACTCTATTTGTATACGAATGGGACCACCCCGACGGCCCAGCTGTCATACGGTCCATTCAGCACGCAGATTACACCCGATGCAGGCCAGAACACACTTCTCTTCCTTGGTGGACAGCCTCCCCAAGACGGCGTGCCGCAGACAACAACCGACGCGACTGCACTTGTCTTTACTTTCTACGCCTGTCCCGCCGGTCAGACTTGGTGCAGCGGCAGCTGCGTCAACTCGACTTGCACGGGCGGCAAGTTTAACGCCGGTGCCTGCCAGTGCGAGTGCGATTCGGGAAAATCATGGAATCTTGGCAGTGGAAGGTGCGTGTGGAACAATTGCCCCGACGTCCGTGGTGAGATACGAACAACAAATTGGCCGGGCTATACGGATGCTACGAGTTCGTGGTCAATCTCGGCAGGTGCCAGTCAGCTTACTTGGACATTAGAGCCGTTTACGTTCATCAGCATAACTTCCTCCGTTGTCTATGAAAAATTGGCAGATCAGTGCGTCCTTAGCCTTGAAACGCGGAATGAGGTTGGCTCTGGGGCGATGAGTTTGGACGGTGGCTACGGGCACGTTATTTCAGTCGCTGCAGACGAAAACGTCGTCTTGGCCCCAAAGCAATCGGACTGTACCGGAACCGGTGGTGAGGCATCGTACGCCGATTGCGAGTATTGCTGCGTACTTCAATCTATGTCAGGTGCCAACTCGATTAGGGAGGTGCAAGCCCGGTCCGACAACGGCGTTCCGCGGGTAGTAGGCGACGCAGTGATCTATGGCTTTACGGATGAGGATCATGCCGTCGGAACATCGGATGCGAAGCTTGTCCTTGAGGTTCGTTAGGTGCACAACCAGCGTAATCTGAGTGAATCGCCCGGTCGGCATATTTGCTATTTCAGCAAAAGACATGCCATGCGCCAAATACTGGTGAGGTAATTGCGGCTGCATGTGTCACCTATGCCAAGTGTGGTCCGCCAATTGACAACGCTATCGGGGTTGAAACCGCTCAAGGTTGCACCAATTTTGCCGTGGGTCGGCGAGATTTTCGTGACTGAACGAGCCCAGTGGACATAAGGGCACAAACTGCGTACAAAGCGTCGTTCACTGCTAATCGAATTTGGGAGACCTCTTGGCTTGCGATATCGAACGATGGATAGTGCTCATTGGCAGCGTGTTCGCCGTCTGGTTTCGCACTGCATTCAGTTGGGCTGCCGAAGATCCGCACGCGGTCTTATACTTTGGGGGGTCGGTGTTCACCGCTATGTCCGACCACGTGGACGCCACTTGGTTTGTGGTTAATGAAGGGCGCTTTGTCGATGTGGGCAAAGGCGAAATCCCCGAACGTTGGAAGCACGCGCGATTCGTCGACTTGAGGGGGCGCTTCGTTATGCCAGGCTTCATAGACTCTCATGTTCACTTTCTAGATGGTGGTCTAAGCCTTCTGCAAGCAGATGCCGGTAGCGCGAAGCGCATAACTGACATCGAACACGAGGTTGCACGTGCAGCACAAGCGCCTGGGCTTGGCTGGGTTGTGGTTCGAAACGTTGGGCTCGAAGCGCTCGGAGGCCGTTACCCGACGCACGAAGCGTTGCGCACAGTGACAGCCGCGGCCGGAAACCGCCCCGTATTGTTGTTGCTGAAAGGGGGCCATCATGTGTACGCAAACCCCGCAGCTTTGGCGAGACTCGGGATTGATGCTAGAAGCCAAGCTCCCGAAGGAGGCATCATCGCGCGCGATTCGAGCGGGGACCCAACCGGGTTGCTCGTCGACGCGGCCGCTTGGGAGGCGGTGCGCGCACTCGAACTGCAACAGGAACCGGAGACAACTGCGCGCGCCATTATCGAAGCGCAGCGGTTGGCGATTCGCTACGGCATCACAACCATTGGCGATAACTCGTTCTTTCCTTCGACGGCAGCACTCTACGATAAGTTGGCTCGGCGCTCGGTTCTGCGGTTGCGCGTGAGCCTGCGTTCGTTCGGCCCCGAGCCCATGACGCGCCTTGCCATGAAGTCGCTTGGTACCGAGCCATTCGGAAGGCCGGGACCCCAGGTTCGTTATTTCGGTGACAAGTTCTTCCTCGACTCTGCGATCTCCGCCGCCGGGGCCGATGTGACAGGCACGAATCGGCTCGAATCAGGGCCGCGCTACTCAACCGAAGAGCTGCGCGATTTCATGCTCTACTCGGGCAACTTCGGCACGGCGTTCCACACACAGTCGCGCGCTGGCGCGGAGCGCTTGGTGGCGGCGCGAATGGGCATCCGTTCGCGTCGTGCTGGAGCTTTGCCGGATATCATCGATCACTGCGGGCGCTGCGGGGCTGACGGATTGCCTGAGCGCATCCGCGAGGCAGGGTTTCACGTCACCGTGTTGCCGGGTCAACTGCACGAGCTATCGCTGCTATTGCGCGATCTTCCGCCGAGCGAGCACGCGTCATTGCTTCAAATCAGGCAGCTGTTCCTCGCCGGACTGAAGCCTGCGTTGACATCGGATTGGCCGTTTGGCGTCGAGACTTCGTACCCGAATCTCCCGGACGGATTCCATCGCACGGGTTTGGCGCCGCTCGCCAATATTGCCGTCGTCGTCGGCGGGAAGACACCCGAAGGTCAACCCATCGAAGGCGTCGAGAGCAGGACAATCACCATGCAGGCGGCGCTGCTCGGGTACACTGCGTATGCCGCTAAGACGATCGGGCGAGAAGACATCGGCAGCGTCGCGCCTGACAAGCGGGCGGACTTCGTCGTGTTGCCGCGCTCCCCCTTTGACGTCGATCCTGTCGATTTGTACCGAATGGACCCGATCGCAACGTACATCAACGGCCACGCGTTGGGCGTTGCCGTAGAAGGCGACACGGCGCAGCCTTTGCCCGCACCCAGCCAAGCGAGTGAATTTACATCCGACCCTAGCGGCGCGGCGCTTGCGCCAATCTTTGGTTACGATCCCGTGCCCGGGTTCTTGATCGGCGCAGCTTACTTCTTCTACCCATACAAGCCGCGTGGGCTGCGGGGTACTGTGCAGGCGTACTTCTCACCGACCCAAATGCGCGGTTACGCCGAGATGGAGACCACGGCAGTGCGGCAATTCGGCGTCGTTTCACCCAAGATCTGGCTGCGCGCCAATACACTGCGCGAGCGCTACTACGGCGTTGGGATGCAGACGGATCCCGATGTTTACGTCAAGACCGAACCCGTCCGACTCGACGCCGCCCTCGGTGTTGTGGTCGCGGCAAGCAATGAGGTCAGCATCGGCGCGGACGTTCGAGGCGGTCACGTTCACGACAATCGAGCCGCCGACGTGGAGAGCCTCGTCGCGCGCCGTGAGGGGCGCGTCGAGGGACTCTTCGGTGGCGTTCGATTCGAGCTGAGCCATGACACGCGCGACAACACCTTCTCGACGCGTTACGGGGGCAAGGAAGTGATCTGGTCGGAGACCTATGGCGTCCAGGGCGGCTCGAACTCACTGCGCCAGCGGATCGGCGTGTCCGTCGTGCGTTTTACCACGCTGTGGGCGCCCGACCTTATATTGGCGCTGCGCGCCGAAGGAGGCGCCAGCGTGGGCGAACGCAACTACGCAACCGAATACACGCTTGGAGGTTCGGATTTGTTACGCGGCTACTATTCGAATCGCTTTCGCGGCGATCACTACGCCGCAGGCTCGGCCGAGATCCGTTGGCCCATCTTCGGCCCACTTTCGGGCGCAACCTTCGGTGACGTAGGTCGCGTGTGGCTGACCGACTATTCGAATTTAGGAAGATTCGCCGCGTCCGGTGGCGGCGGGATTCGATTCGGGTTACCTCCGGACCGTCTCGTTCGGCTGCGCCTGGACGCGGGCTTTGCGCCAGACCAGTGGGGTATCTTCTTCAAGTTCAACGAGGCTTTCTAAGCTGCTTTCGCGCTGCCCCATTCGCTGAGTATCTTGCCCCGTAAAGTGGGTTTGCTCGATCGAGGCAGTTACGCTGCACTCCAAGGTGTCAACAAAGCGGCAAACTCCGGGTCAACCCGAGCTACCACGACGCGGGCGAGCGTAAGATTGCGCCTGGCAACATGTGATTTAGCTTTTCGACAGCCTTTGGACGTTCGGCACTGACATCCAGATCGGGCCCGGCATGCTGGTGTTGGGAGCAGGACCGGCGCGTGGACATAGCCGTGCTGATGTAGATCGCTTCTTCTCGTCAAGTTGGGAGTTCCTCGAGACATCCCACCGCGCTTTTCGCCATCCTACACCGATCCGAGGCGACTGGAGCATAGACGGCATAAATCTGCCGGTTGAGGTGTTAGAGAATATCTATCACAAGAACGCGGAGCGAGTTTTGAGCCTATCCCCGATTGCGGCTGTCACGAACCGTTAGAATTGAGGGCCGTGGGTCTTCCATTTCGGACTCCAGGTCGAATAAGACCGCTTCACGCCGCAGCCGTCAGTACCTCAACGAAGTCTGGCGCGGTTTGGCGCGGAACGGTCCGTTCCCAACCTTTGCGCGTCTCTGGTGCATCCTCCCCCGCCCCGAACGGGTCACGATTCAGCTATTTTGTAGCTAGTACATTGATGTGCATTCATGTGCATCCAACCTCTGGTAATTCCTAAACCGAAGGTCACAGGTTCGACTCCTGTCGGGGGCGCTTGAAGTACTGAATACTGCAAAGTTTTTTGCATCGCGTGTCGAGTAGCTGTCGGATTTAGAAGGGCTGTAACAAGGATGCGACAAGTGACGATGGCAAGAGTGCTTCGAATTGAGTTCGAAAGCGATCGGTCTGATGTCCCAACTCCAGCAAGTTCGAGAGGTTGTGAATTGCGACACAGCAAACGACCTTAGAACGGTTTTCGGGAGCCCGATGCCCTAGGGTTGCCACCCGTTGCCTGATTGCTCGCTTTCGCGCGCTGACCCAATGCAATCGCTCTATTCGGAAAGCCTCTCGGGTTCTTCTTGAGCATGAAGGGCATGCGTACGCTCACCGGCCAACCATGACCAAGTGCGCGTCTAGGAACCCGCGTTTCCGTGCCGCGGTGCCATGAAAAGAATCAGCCTTCGCTCACTCCCAGACTGCGGCGGATTTCCATTCCAGGGGTCAGTGCCAACTTCACTATTAGGTTGGACAAGCTATTCAGCGAAACGTCGTGACCTTTAAAGGGCTCACCCTTTTGCGTGATCTTATAGGCGACCGCTTCGTCGTGGGTGAACCATCCAGGCCGCAAGATCGTGTAGTCGAGATTGGATGCCTCAATCACCGCCGCCGAGTCACGATAGGGATTGAGCACACTCGTGTAACGCTCGCCGGGCACCTCGCCATAGATGCCCATTGAGCTGATGAATATGAGCCTCTTTGCACCGGTGGCGTTCATAGCTTTGACGATGCTCTCTGCCTGTTCCTTCATGGCACCAGTCAGGTTTGCGTAGACCACGTCAGTTCCTTTCATGGTCGTCGTGAGAGTTGGCAGGTCGAGCACGTCACCTTCTACGATCGTGACGCGTGCTGGATCGGGATTGCTTAACCGCTTGGCTCGACGCAAATAGAGCGTCAACTGCGCATCGGTGTCGCGCAAGAACACCCGGGTCGTATTTCGCGCGAGCTGGCCATTTGCGCCGAGGATGAGTACGTTCTTCACCGAGTTACCTCTCTACTGCGCTGGTTTGTTGTATTCAACGTCGGTGACTTTCTCCATCCACTCAACCGACTTACCGTTCAGGCTTTCTTGGATAGCAAGATGAGTCATCGTTGTTTCGGGACTTGCGCCATGCCAGTGCTTCGCACCTGGCGGTGTCCAGATTGCGTCGTCTTTTTGAATGCGACGAATCTGCTTTCCCCACTCTTGGATGAGCCCAGAACCTTCGGTAACAACAAGCAATTGTCCTTTGGGATGTGTGTGCCACGCCGATCGGGCGCAACACTCAAAGCTAACATATCCGGCGCTCATAGTTGACGGATTCTCTCCTTCAAAGAGCATCGCGAAGTTTACTTCACCCGTGAAGGTTTCGACCGGCCCTCTGCTTAAGGTGTGCTCTTTTGGTTTAATGATTTTGAGTGAGCCTGTGTCTTCCATAACGCCTCCGGCATTCACCAATCAGCTTGAACACTTCATCAATTAGTCAGTTCTGTGGTTCAGCGTTCATGTTTTAACCTGTCGCAATATCAATGACGTAGCGATAGCGGGCTTTCTTTGCGACCACTTTGTCCCAAGCGTCGCTGATCCCGTTCATCGAAATCTTGGTGATCTCAGGTCTGATTTTGTGAAGAGCGCAGAAGTCAACGAGCTCTTGCGTCTCGCGTATTCCGCCGATCTGTGAGCCCGCATACGAGTTGCGGGCGAGAAGAAGCGCAAACGGTCCAATCTCGTAGGGTTCAGCAACTCTCCCCGCGCCGACCATGCAAAATGTAGCCTCCTGCTTCAATAGAGGGAAAAGCTTGTCGAGCTTGTGCTTGTAAGGAGCCGTGTCGAGAATGAAGTCAAGAGAGCGTTTGTATTTCGAGAGGTCCGCGCTATCAGGATTCACGATGACGTCTTTTGCTCCAAATTTCCTGGCGTCTCCGGCTTTATTCTGCGAAGTCGTAATGACTGTCACTGCGGCACCCATGGCCGTTGCGATCTTCACCGCCATGTGACCTAGGCCACCAAGACCAACGATGCCTACTTTTTTGCCAGGGCCAACGCCCCAGTGACGGAGGGGCGAATAAACCGTGATACCTGCGCACATCAGGGGACCCGCTTCTGCAAGGTCAATTGAGTTCGGCACTCGAATAACGAAATCTTCGTCTACAACATTGAAGGTTGAATATCCCCCCTGGGTCATCGTTCCATCGCGATCCTTAGCGCCATAGGTAAAGATCGCGCCGTTCTCGCAATATTGCTCCATCCCAGCAGCGCACATTGAGCAATGGCGGCAGGAATTAACCATGCAGCCAACGCCAACGCGGTCTCCCACTTTGAACTTATTCACACTTGGACCAACGGCGGCAACGACTCCAGCTAATTCATGCCCAGGAACAAGGGGAAAAGTTTCTTTTCTCCAGTCTTCGTGGCCATGGTGAATGTCGGAGTGGCAGACTCCGCAATAGTGAAGCTTAATGGCGACATCCTTCGGTCCCAAAGCTCTTCTTTCAAATTTGAGAAGTTTGAGAGGTTCAGTTGCCGAGTACACGGCCATTCCTTCGGTTGGGTATGGTCCTTGTCCCAAGCTCTTCTTTGGACTCGTTTCAGCGGCCTGCGCAGAAAGTGGCCCCAAGAGTCCTGCAACACCGGCACCGACCACGGCGCTCGTTACAAAAAAATCGCGTCGGCCAATACCAAGCGACTCCGAATTGTTTACTGCCGGTTCTTTATCAGTGAGTTGGTTTTTCATTTTTTTCTTCTCCTTGTTTAGGGAGTCACCCCTCGGGCGGGAAGTCGGTCGATGCGGCGAGTTCGGTCTGCGCCTCAAAGCCTGCGATTCGCTTCCGCAGCGTCGCAAGAGTGCCTTGGAGAGCCTGAGAGCCGAGCACGAGGCGCAGTGGCGCAGGCTCCGCGTCGACGCTCTCGATGATGCGTGCCGCCATTCGGGATGGGTCACCGGGTGCAAGGCCATTTTTGGGGTCGAGCATCCGCAAGAAATCGCGCGCTGGCGTTCCGTCGTAGACCGGCATGAGCTTCGCGACCTGTGCGCTTCCGTAGCGGAACTCGGTACGCGCGCCGCCGGGCTCCACGATCGTCACGCCGATCCCGAAGGAGCTGACCTCCTGCGCCACGGACTCGACGAAGCCTTCGATGCCCCACTTCGTGGCGTGGTAGAGCGAATTGCCCGCGAACGCGACCTGACCTCCGTAGGTCGAGATTTGGATGATGCGCCCACCGCCCTGAGCGCGAAGGCGCGGCAGCACGGCACGAATGAGCTGAATCGACCCGACGAGGTTCGTCGCGATGATGTGATCGATCTGCTGGTCCGAGAGTTCCTCCGCCGCACCGAACAGACCGTAGCCGGCGTTGCTGACGACAACGTCGATGCGTCCGAGCTCGGCGAACGCCCGCTCGACGACCTCACGAATCGCCGCCGTGTCAGTCACGTCGAGGACGGAAGCACGAAACGTCTCGGGGTACCTGTCGAGCAGATCTGCCACTTTGCCCGTGTCGCGGACCGTCCCGGCAACGCGATCGCCGTGCTCAAGCAGTTGCGAGGCAAGCTGCCGACCAAAGCCGCTGCTTACCCCAGTAATGAACCAAGTGCGTGTGGACATGTTGAATTCTCCTGTGATTGGTTGTGCTCTATTCACTCGATTGGTGTGAGGTCCCTTGGTCGATCATTCGGAGCGCATTGAGGGAACGGGGATAGCCAATGAACGGCAAGAGTTGAGTGACGGTACCGATAAGCACCTGCCGGTCATTGCCAACCGACAGGTTCGCGGCGATGTGACCCGCTAACTGGGGTTCACATCCACCGAGCGCTGCGAGCATGCAGAATGTTAGGAGCTCACGTGTCTTCAGATCGAGGCCCGTACGCGTGTAGTAATCACCGAAGCAGTTGGCGGATAGGTACTTCTGAATGTGGAGCTGATCCTTCGGGGATTGCGAGTACATCTGGTCAATCCGATCGCCGAAAATGCCTTTCTGTACTTCCAGTCCCTTCTCGAATCGGGTATCGGGATTCGTCGTGGACTGCCCCTCGAGTGGCAATTGGATGCCTATGCTTTGCAATACCTCGTTGGTAATGTGGAGAAAGTCGAACACTTTGGCCATGCCGACGTACGGTACCGCCTGGTAGACGATTTCCTTCGCTTCGACCGGCGTGACGCCGACGTTGAGCGCCCCACCCAGCATCGCACGGTATTCATTCAATGCCTGGCACGCAATGATGGCGGCAAGCTGCGCCATAAGACGGGGTCTCACGTCCAGGCTCCCGTCATTCGTCACCTCGCCAAACGCCCAGTTGTCGAATACTTCGATCAACTCGGGGTCAGTCACTTTCAGCGTCGAGACGTAGTTGGGAAACAATGCGTCGTGGTTGCGTTGCGCTTCTTCACTGATTGCCATGGTAGATTTTCCTATGCGCCGTGCTCACTTGTTACAATGATGATTGCCTACTTGCCGACACGCGCTGCCAAGTTCGCGGGATAGCGATCGCCCTGCACTTTGATTTGGGAGAGGACCTGCTGGATTTGACGCAAGTCGGCTTCTGAATACTCGCTCTGAAGCGCCGCAACGGGCTGTACCGTGTGCGCCCGACGGATCGTCTGCACGCCGGCTTCCGAGAGACCGAAGTGCTTGACTTTGCCCTCNNGCCGGCCACGTCCTCGATCGGCACATTCGGATCCACACGGTGCTGATAGAAGAGATCTAACCGATCGGTCTTGAGCCGTTTGAGCGATGCATCGGCGACCGCCCGAATACTCTCGGGCCTGCTGTCCATGCCGGCTTGAGTATCCCCATCTTTGAAGCCGAACTTGGTCGCAATCACCACCTGGTCGCGCAGCGGTGCCAATGCCTCGCCTACGAGTTCCTCGTTCGTGAAGGGACCGTAGGCTTCGGCCGTGTCGAAGAACGTTACACCACTCTCGAATGCGTCCCTGATCAGCGTAATCGCTGCCTGCCTCTCTAGGCCGGAACCGTAGGCAAAGTTCAATCCCATGCAGCCGAAGCCGACCTTCGAGACTTCGAGGTTGCTCTTTCCTAATTTGCGTCTTTGCATTCTTTGAACTCCATTCCTTAAGTTTGCGTCGCTCTGCCGCTCATCAGACCTGGACCCGGAATATCGACTCGAATAGAATTTCCTGAGAATCCCACAAGCCTGGACCGCTTCGATCAGCCCTCGCGGGACGCCGTGTCCCCACTCTTGTCATGGCAAGTATTTAGGGCGCGTGATGTCAATGTACTAGTTGCTAATATCCGCATAAACCCATGAACGTAGCTCATGAATGCGCAGGGAACAAATAAGCGATTTGGCGGCATTTCCTGCTGCGGAAGGACCAGCAAGTGTGCGTTGACCAATTCTGGTGCCTTTGCGTTTTGCAGCTCCGTTTTGGCAATTTGCTAAATCTGTGCATTTGGACGCGTTCGTTGTCCTTCAGTTTGAGGCTAGGCCGTATGAAGATCCCCCATTGCAGCCAAGACCGAGAACCGAGACTTCGAGACCATTTTTCAATTTACGCTTTGCACGAATCTTCTCCTTCTTGTGCCGGAATCACTTCATACCGAATCCAGAGCGCGTCGCTTTCGAGTTGCTCCACGGACTTGAGTTTGAGAGCAACGGTCACGCTCTTGCTAAGACCATCGAAGACGGTTGGGATATCGTGTCGTCCGTCGATTCCGGGTACGAGCAACAAACTCACCTCATCCACAAGCCCTGCTTCCACGAACGCACCATTGATGTGACCACCACCTTCGAGAAGGAGTGTGTTAATTCCGAAGTACTTCCTAAACGAATCCATTGCACCGGTAAGATCGATTGAGCTGGCGCCTGAAACAATGTACGAAATCCCCTTCTCTCGCAGCATCTTGAGGTAGTCGCTCGGAACTTGTTCGCTAATGATGCAAATCAAATGATCTCGATCGAGGTTGTCGCTCGACCAACGAAGTTTACCGAGCGTGTCGACCGAAATGGCGTACGAGCTGGCTTCGCGAGCAACATGTACGGGTTGGTTGCCAGCTGGTTCATTCGATGTCGAAAAGAAAGGTTCGGGTTCTGCGAAGTGCTGCTGCATCGTGGTGCGACCGCAGATCCAGCCGCTGCCTCCGAGCCTCTTCGCGATGGCCTCATACTTACCGTGGCGCATTACCGCGCCGAGGGCTTCGCCGTCGATCTTGCCGTCGATGCAGGATGCCATGTGACAAATGATGTAAGGTCGCATTGGGTCTCTATTGCCTTTCAGGAGCATGTGCAGTGCCAGATACGTCCGGCGTGACGCGTTGAACACCCTGTTCGGCGGGGCCGTTATGCCTTGAGCGAAGCCATATCGATCACGAAACGATACTTCACGTCACTTCGTAGCACGCGTTCATAGGCTTCGTTGATATCTTGAATCTTGATCACTTCGACATCCGAGGTGATGCCGTGCTCGCCACAGAAGTCGAGCATCTCCTGGGTTTCGGCAATTCCGCCGATAACGGAGCCGGCTAGAGCTTTGCGTCCGAGCACCAACGATGCCGTGTTTAGCGGTGGTTCCTGATTGCCGAGAAAACCTAGCAGCACCAGTGTGCCGCTGAGCGAGAGCGTTGGCAGATACGGGTTGAGATCGTGGGCGTAAGGCACCGTGTCTATGATGAGCTCGAACCTTCCGCTTGCGGCTGCCATCTGCTTGTTATCGGTAGAGAGGATGACATCGTGGGCACCGAGGCGCCGTGCGTCCTGCTCTTTGCCGGGTGAACGAGTGAATAAGGTGACATTCGCGCCCAGACCTTTCGCCAGTTTCAGAGCCATGTGACCGATGCCGCCGAGGCCGATGACAGCAACGTGGCTGCCCTTCTGGGCTTTCCAGTGGCGCAACGGGGACCAAGCGGTAATTCCGGCGCACAACAGTGGCGCGGCCCCTTTCAGATCCAAGCCATCGGGGACCTTCAGAACGAACTTGTCGGAGACCACAATCTTCTCTGAATAGCCGCCAAAGGTGGGCATTTGATCATGCCGATCGATCCCGTTATAAGTGTACGTGGGGTAGTTTGCGCAATACTGCTCCAGTCCTTGATCGCAGGCTACACACTTCTGACAAGAGTCAACCATACAACCGACGCCAACCCTATTACCGGGCTTGAAGCGAGTGACGGACGAGCCAACGCTTACGACACGCCCGATGATCTCATGACCAGGAACCATCGGATAGGTTGCGCCTCCCCAGTCATTGCGGACGTTGTGGATATCTGAGTGACACACGCCACAATAGAGAATCTCTATGACCACGTCGTCCGCGCGCTGATCGCGACGCACGAATCGATAAGAGGCCAAGGGGGCAGTGGCGGACTGTGCGGCATAGCCGAGTACATTCATTGTCATCGTTGCTTCTCCATGGTTTGTGAAATCCGACTTTGTGACCGCACCGTGAGGCGAGCCGCGTCAGGAAGGCGCCCTTTCGATACCGTTGTCATGGCAAGAACCTAGGGCGCGTGCAGTCTATGTACTAGGTGCTAATATCCGCAAAGACCTATGAATGGAGTTCATGAATGCGCGGCGAGCAACTTGGCGATCTAACTGCATTTCTCGCGGTGGCCGAGGAACGGAGCTTCACCCAGGCGGCGGCGAAGCTTGGCGTTTCGCAGTCCGCCCTCAGCCATACAGTACGCCGACTGGAAGCGCGAATTGGTATCCGTTTGTTGAATCGGACGACACGCAGTGTCGCACCGACAGAGGGAGGCGAACGCTTGCTGAGCACCTTGCGACCGGCGATGGAACGAATCGATGAAGAACTTGAAGCGCTGAGCGCACTTCGTGACAAACCGGCCGGCACCATTCGCATCACTACTGCAGAACACGCCGTCAATATGATCATCTGGCCTGTTCTGACGAAGCTGCTGCCCCAATACCCCGACATCAATGTCGAGCTCTCGATTGATTACCACTTGACGGACATCGTTGCCGAACGTTTCGACGCAGGCATTCGAATCGGAGAGCAAGTGGCAAAGGACATGATCGCCGTGCGCATCGGGCCTGACATGCGCATGGCAGTCGTCGGTGCCCCCACCTACTTTGCCACGCGGAAAAGACCAAAAACTCCCCAGGACCTGGCTACCCATGACTGTATCAACTTGCGCTTGCCAAGCTCGGGCGGCCTCTATGCCTGGGAATTCGAGAAGGGAGAGCGTGCCCTGAACGTTCGAGTTGAAGGTCACCTTGTGCTCAACAACGTCGATCAGATGCTCAAGGCTGCAACCCTTGGATTTGGACTGGCGTACCTGCCCGAGGACCAGGTTTTGGCACACGTCGCGGAAGGTCGGCTCATTCGCGTTCTGGCCGATTGGTGCCCGCCGTTCCCCGGCTACCACCTCTACTACCCAAGCCGTCGGCAACCTTCGGCAGCTTTTGCTTTGCTGGTCGATGCTCTCCGCTACCGCAAAAAGTAGTGCGCCGGACTACTTACGCGTCAGCCCCAGCCCAAACGCTCGAAGCTGAGCACTGAGCTTCGCACTCGAATCCTCATGCGCAAAGTACCTAGCGAAATGCGCGTGCGCGGCGGATGATCCGTCGGAGACGGCTGCGAAGAATCTATCAATCAGGCGTCGGTGGACGTCCGCGACAATAATGCCAACGTCTCGTCCAAGCGCAAACGCGGATTGGTCGTCATAGGCCAGCTCCGTTTCAATGAGTTCGTCTTCCCAACGTCGTAGGTCGTCGGCTTTCAAGTATTCCTTAAATACGTGGGCGAGATCTTCCAGGTCGCGGTCTCGCTCCGATGGTCGGTCCAGCCAAGCTGCCATTTTGAGCACTACGACCACTGGAATGGTCGCAACATCAACGTGATGGTTCGCATCCAGTGACACGGGCACATCATGTTTGAAGGCCAAGTCGAATCCGGCAAGATTCATGACATGACCTGATTCAGCAAACGTGAGTTTTCCGGCCGACATATCCACTCGCGATGCTGGCAGAGCGTCCACCATTACTCCATGTGGGCTGGTCCACCGATGCTCGAGGTGTTTGTCTCTCTTCCATCCAAGGGCGTTGAGATCGACCGCAAGTTGGGCCTGCTCAGCAACGACAGTAAGGTCGAGGTCGTTAGTTGGTCGCCATCGCATTTCGATTTGGCAGGCGAGTGCCGAAGCGCCAATCAGGACTATTCTTCGCTCGGGCCACGCGTGGCGAAGGTCGAGCAGTGCGGCGCGCTGGGCTGGCGTGAATGGTCCGCTCGTCATGACGTAGTTCCAATTGAGAATCGTTCGGCGAGCTGTTGTGCGGCGTCACGGGCTCGTTCGCTCTCATCTGTCAACAATTCCGTGTAAACGAGTAGCGGGTGCGCGGTGTCGTCGGTCGTCCCTTTGAATCCTGAAGGTCCGGGGGAGCGCAGTACCGCTAGCGGGCCAGAACGGTCTGGTACGGCTCGTAGTTTTTTGGGAAGGTCGACGGGCGGATCGGCAACGTGCACGACGGTTTTCCCCCCTCGATAGTACTTTGTCATACGAATTGCGGCAGCACCTCCACCCCAACGCCATTCGCCACATTTGTCTAGGATCGGCGCAATGTGAGCTTCCAACGCACTCGGATCAGTATCCTGGGTTCGATAGGAGCCGACGAGTAAGCTCGGTCGTACCGACGTAGCATAACCTGCAAGCCAAAGATCGAGCGCACGACGCATTCCCGTTGATGCCCAGACGTATCCGCGTGGACCTTTCACTACATGACCCAACTCTGAAAGGCGCTCTTGCAGTGTGACAACGGCCTGGCGACTTACACCCGATGCGGAAGCCAATGCCCGCACCGGGGCCGAGAGCAAAAAAGGTTCGGCAAGTATGGTAAACAGCACTTGATAGGACGGTGTTCGTAGCGCACGCGCCGTTGGGTGTTGCTCGCCGCGTTGCCCTTGGATTCGGGCAACGTAACGGTCACCCAAGTTCAGGTAGCAATTGCCACGTAAATCGACGAAGTTGATCTTGTTTTCAACCAGAAAATCACCGATGCCGGCTCCGATGATTGGGGCCACTACGAGCAACGGATGAATATGTCGAGCAAAGCCTACGACCTGCATAGCTAGCTCATGCGACATATTGCTGGACTTGACTTCGCAATATAGTTGCTCGCTGCCTGTGGGCGTGCGCACCTTCAGCAAGGCGTCGATTATCAAATCGCCTTTCTTGTGTTGCTTCTTGTCAATTGAGACAGACCGCACGAAGGGTATGCCCTTTAGAAGATCAAGGTAACCAGTGAGTTCCGGAGGCACGGTTCTAAATATGTCTTGTCATTTAGAAAATGACAATCGCTAAATGGCGCCGTAGCAGTCGACTTGGCGCTAGAAGCGCGTCAACCCCTGACTGGCCACCGGACCAATGCACATCACCTCACCACAACCCGAATCGCGTTGCTCACTCGGACATGCTCAAGTTCGCCTCGGTCGATCATGTCGTACACCGTTGCCGTGCACACACGCAGAGCCGCGGCCACTTCCCGTACCGTAAGTAGCCGAGCTTCACTCGACAGGACTCGCTCCTCCGAATTGAAGGTCCCTCCCCTTTGCAAGTTGCTCGACAGGCCTGAGGATGCCCGTAACAAGGTTGTGACAAGCCGCGAGCTAAAACCTGCTACCGGATGTAATCTTTGGACTCGGCTTGAAGTCCCAACTTGAACGGCTTCATCTGTTTGCAACTCGCTGCTAACCTGAGCTAACTCGTAATGATCGCTTCCTAAACCGAAGGTCACAGGTTCGACTCCTGTCGGGGGCGCTAGAAATATAGGGGGATCGTGATCTAGTTTGGCGCGGCTCCGAGAGCACGCGCCAAACTCGCGCCAAACTGGCTCTTGAGCCATTGGCTCACTTGTCCTCCTTTGCCTTCTGCTTTTCAGCTTCGGCCTTGATTCTACGTCGTCCCAGCACGTTGTGGTTGGCGGTGTCCTTGGCGGTCTTCCGTGCCGCGGTAATCGCCTTTCGCCCGGGTGACTCATACCGTTTGAGGTCATCGAGAGTGACGGCAAGAACCAGCTTTTCGATTTCCTGGGGGAGCCGTTCCGATTGCTCTTCATAGGAGCCGTCCGTAACGCCAACAGCTCCATGCCCGAGAAGCGCTCTCCTCAGATCGAACGGCGTACCCCTTCGCGCAAGCCAGGACGTGAAACTGCCACGCGCCCGGTGAAACACAAATCCAATTTGACCGCGGAACTTGGTCGGAAGCCCTGCCAGATAGAGATCGGCTCGAAGTAGCTCCGATGACCGTGGGCGCCATGGTTTGCCGGAGGGAGATGGGAACACAAGATCGACTAGAGTAGCTTTGTGCCCAACATAGGCTGCCCACCCTTCATCGAACCACCATTGCATCGCCTCCAGGACCAGTGCACCGAGAGGAACGTCCCGGAAACTGGTGTCGGTCTTTGGGGGTCCTTCGCGGTAGCCGCTCTCTTCAAGTCGAAGTTGCTTGTTGACGGAAAGTACCTGTGTCTCGCCCCCAAAGACGTCCTGAAATTTGAGCCCGGCGATTTCCCCATCGCGTAGCCCCGTAAGAAAAGCCAACACGTAGCGCACCTTCCGATGCACCTCAACCGCTGAGCATCGTAGTAGCTGTTCAACAACCTCGATACTCAACGTTGGCTTGACGGTCTTTGGCAGGCCAGGCAGGTCATCAACAACGCTCTTGTGACGCGCCGGGTTGCGCGGAATAGGCCACCACCCCTCAGCATCAACATCATCAAGAAAAGTCTTGGTAACGGACCAGAGATTGCGAACGCTCTGAGCACCGTCGCAGTGTGCATTTATTCGAACCGTCAGAGATCAGGCGGCTGCTCGATAATAGTAGCTCAACACTCCACCAACTCGGTCACGTCGTCGAATGCGACCTTGCGGTGCATTCGTGTTTGCCGCAAGCGGTTCGATCAATCGATTGCCGAGTCCCTGATGGTTTCGCTCCCAATGATAATGGGCCACATATGCTTCGATCGTTCGTCGAAGGTGGCACTTACCTAGCGGTATCACTCGCGACAGACATTCTCCACGTATTGAGCGTACCCATCGCTCCGCGTAAGAATTCAAATTGGGGCTTCGGGACGGGAGGCGGACGACTTCCACACCCGCATCCTTCAGCATTGCGCGAAATGCGCGCGTATACAGCGGATCTCGGTCCAGAATTAGGTATCGAGTTTGCTTAAGGAAACCGTCCACGCAGTCGGTCAGGTTCCGAGCGATTTGCTTCATCCAGGCTTCGCTCGGCTGGTCAGTAATGCCAGCAATGTGCACGCGTCGAGACCCGATGTCGATGACGAAGAAGATCCAATACCGAACCAGCCCGAATCCGCGAAGCACCTCAACCGTGAAGAAATCAGCCCCGGCGATAGCACCGAGGTGAGACTTGATGAAGGTGTGCCAACCTGGATGACGACCTCTTTCAGGGGCTGGTTCTAATCCATTTTCTAGGAGGATATTCTTGATCGTGTTTCGAGCAACTTCGTGGCCCAGATTGTAGAGAGCCCCGCGGAGCCGCGTGTAACCCCAGGACGGATTTTC